>NZ_CP007146.1 GCF_000576555.1 Hymenobacter swuensis DY53 | reverse complement strand
CGATGTGGGTTTTGTGGAAGTCGTTGGGACGTCTGCTGTTGGCCTGCAGTAGGTTCAAATCCTTCTCGAAAAGGGCTTTGCAGGCCGCCCGTACTACGGCGTATGCCTTTGCGCTGTCATCATTGCGTAGGATGGCCGCTACCGGAATATCTATCGGGGGTAAGGCTGTATCCCCGTATTGGCCGTGGTTGATGCCGCGTAGGGCCTCGACGAAGATGCGGGCCTCTACCTCTCCCATTCGTAGCGGCGTCCGGATTAGGTGGTTGTGTTGGAACGCAACCGTATTGCTGCGCCGGGCAAGATTGTCACTGCTGCTGCTCAGTTGCGCCGGAACCTGCTGCAGCGGCTGTGGTGGTTCCACTTGTACCGATTCGTACAACGGCCCGCGCGGGGCCTCTATCCGTTCCACAGTTACGCCTTGCCGTAGTGCCTCCGTAATGGACGCTGCAGTTACGGGTTGCCCTCCCTTGCCCAGGGCTTCGTGCAGTAGTAAGGCGTGTGCACGTAGGTTCTGCAGTAGTTTGTTCTGTTTCTCAACTGCCTCCCCTTCACCTAGTATCCGTTGGTTAGCGTTGTCCCAGTTCTGAGGGCTTACCGGCAGCCCGGTCGAGCACTCCGACCGATGTTTGTTGAGCGTGATTCGCTGCAGTATGATACGGTCGGTACGGGTGGCACTCTCTGACTTTCGGATGACGAATCGAACGGAAGGCTTAGGCATATTTTGGTCTGTGGGCGTCCTGCAAGTTATGTACTATGGAATACTTTTACAAACATTCCATAGTACCGGGATAACCTTCCACAGTTTCCGGGATAACCTTCCACAGTTGAAAGGAGGGGGGCCGGGATAACCTTCCACAATACACCGGGATAACCTTCCACAGTTGAAAGGTTTTGTGCGTTGAAAATCAACGAGTTACGCGACACTAAAAAGAAAGAACTATAGATTTGAAAAAGCTCTAAAGAGAAAAATACCCTCTTTCGCGGGGTGGATTTGGCCGGTTTTCGGGGCTGGTTGGGCCTGGTTTTGGGGGTCAGGGGCCGGTGCCCAGCGGCGGGGCCGATTGGCTTTTAGGGTGGGAATTACCCTCGGCTGAATCGGGCGGCGCGACCGGCGCGGAACAAACACGAAGCCGGACTCACCGGGGGGCGCGCTGCTAATATCATTAGATATATATATCTGACTAAACGAAGTAGCAAGAATGGCCGTGAACTGACTTGTATTCTCCGTAACTTCGCATTACGTCTTGACAGGATACCAACGGTGTAGGGCCGTGCTACGGTATCCTACTTTATACCCTCACTCTTGCGCTGCAGAATGAGGTTCGGCCCCTGGCTGCGTAGTCCCTACCTACGTGCCGGGGGCCTCTTGTTTGCAGGCAGGGCGTCCCAATGCCTCGATGTTCGATTATGGCTCTCACTATGCCGACCTACAACCCGATGAAATGGCTACAGTCCTGGCGTCTCCGGCCCTGGCCAGCTCTGATGGTGTAGCCGATAAATTCCAGCGGTTGAAGGTGTATGGGCAAAGAGGTCAGACGGTTATACTCAATCTGTCGAACAGCTCTCTGATTGTCAAGGGCTCGTTACCTACCTTTTTGCAGGGGCACAATAACGAGCTGCTGACCTTCACTCAAATCGGGCAAGTAGTTAGGGAGTTAGCCGAATGGGTGGGGCTGGCCCCTGAGCGATTGGAAACGCGTAGGTTGGAACTGTCGGCAGATGCGCGGCTGGCCTCGGACGTTCGCGCGTTCCTGGAATCGTTGCGCCACCACAAGGGGAGTAATTTCAGCATAGTACTGCCCACGAAGGGAGCCGCCCGACCGTTGGAGTACGTGAGTACCCACGTCGATATGTGGGTGAAGTTCTACGACCAATCCAAGTACGCTGCCCAGGAGGGCTATCCGGTAACGGTGCCCAATAAAGTCCGATATGAAGTAGTGGCCAGACGTGCGCGGGCTGTATCAAAGTTGTTGGGCAAAGGCAAGGCCGCCGTAACGCTGGCAGACCTAGCAACGCCGGCCACGTACGCTGCTGCAGCTGCTGCGCTGCTACGGGTGTTTGGTGAAGTAGAGCGGGAACGGCCGTTGGACTTCAATGGACTGACGCCAAAGGAAATGGCCTTGCTGCAGTCGGGCGGTAGTCGGGAATGGTGGAAAGAGGTGCAAAAGAACGTGCATCCCAACACATTCAAACAGCACCGTAGGGAGTACGACCGCCTGCGAGCTGCACACGATGAACGGACGAAAACGGACGTTTACGGGGACACTATCCGCGCGGCCGTAGGGGCGTCCCTGGCCACGTCCCAGGGTGGCGGGGAATGTACCTTTTTCCACACGTTAAGTCAGTTGGAAACCGGTACACACCCTCACACACCCACAACCCTCTTACTGCCTGCTGCAGCGGGCGAAGGATGGGAGGATGGGAGGCAGGATGGATGGGAGGCCCGGCCGTTGGCGGTGGTTCAGTCAGACGACGACGAAGGAGCGAGCGAACGGGCGGAAGGCAGTATGCAGGCGCGTACACCCTCAGCTGGTGGCCCTGTCGATGGAGGCTCGCAACACGCCCCCGCCCCGATGGAGGTACGCCCCGCCCAACCTGGCCAGCGGTACTGCCACACGTGCGGCCTGCCTATCAACACGGGCAACCCGAACGCGAAGTTCTGCAGCCCAAAGGAACGCGGCGCACAACACGCCAAACAATGCAAAAATGCAGACAGCAACGCCCGACTAGCCGACCGCCGCAAGGTAGAAGCAAGGGAGGCCCGCATAGGTGGCACCCTGCCTTTATTCGCTGCCTGACAACGACACACCCAAAAACCGCCCACGGCCCCGACCTATGGCCCGTTGGCCTGGCCTTCGATGCTGGCCACGGTTGGCGGCCCGTTCCTCTCAGTCTGCACTATGCCCCTCAGCTGCCTGCCACTTGCCCTGCTTTGCCTGCTGCAGACGCCCGCCCGCTCGGTTCCCGCTGGCCACGGTGCGCGCGCCCTGCCTGTCCGGTTGGTGTACCTCTGTCAAGGCGGCCGGTCGTACGCCTACCACGTGAGCCCCCGGTGTGAGGGCCTGGTGTACCACGCCGCTACGCCGGGCCACGGTCGCT
The DNA here is from genome assembly GCF_000576555.1 of Hymenobacter swuensis DY53. NCBI lineage: Bacteria > Pseudomonadati > Bacteroidota > Cytophagia > Cytophagales > Hymenobacteraceae > Hymenobacter > Hymenobacter swuensis. The sequence goes on along the minus strand of NZ_CP007146.1, from coordinate 3,870 downwards.
GCTGCCACGAAGGAGGGCCGATACCCGTGCGGCCGGTGCCGACCTGCCAGCCGATAAATACGGCACGTTCGGCGGGTTTGTGCCTGCTGACTACCCACGGTTTCCGACCTTTGCCGGACTGCTCTGCCTAGTTCCGACCGGTGCCACACACCTACTGCCTACGCTGCCCAGCCCGCCCGGCTGGCCTTGCGCTGCGCCGGTCGGGGCCGGGCCTCGGCACCCTCAACTGATGGTGCCCACCTGCACAATTCAGGCAATACAGACGCGCGGCCCGCTGGCCTGGTGCCGACCGCCCCAGGGGTGGGTGTAGTCCTTCGCGACCGGGCCGGGCCAACCGCTACCGGGTGCCGTTTTCTCTCACGTGCATAATTCACCCAAAGGGGGTGCCGGTGGCCCTGGTGCCCAGGGGTGGGTGTAATCCTTGCCCGCTGCCAGCTCCCACCGTAGAGGGGAGGCCCGGCCGCCCACATGCAAAACTCAGCCCCAAAAGTCCGGCCCAAAACCCTACTTAACAGACACGTTCCCTAAGGATTTCGGCTAACTTGTACGGTAGTTGTCAGGTGGCCAGCTCCGGCCCGCTGGCCACGTTCCCCGATGCCTAGACGCCCCAACTTCCCGACCACGACCGACGAAACCCAACGGCTGGAGCTGGCCTTCCTGCTGCGCTCCGGCCTGCTGCAGCCGGATTGCTCCCGTTCCACGACCCTCACGTGGTCAAGTCGAGGCGAAGTGACGGGCCGAATCGGACTAGAGGCCCACAACCACGAAAACGGCCGGTACTTGCGCCTACACTACACGGTGAACGGGGCCACGTCCTACGACTACCGGGTGGAACTCGAATCGGTGCCCAGCAACCTACCGGGCAACGGTGGCCAGCGGCTCTACATGGTGTGCCCAGTATCCGGACGCCGGGCCACGGTGCTGTACTTACGCGCCGGTACGGGCACGTTTGCCCACCGCCTGGCCTACGGCCCCGACCGGCTGTACTACGATTCCCAGCTGGAGCCCAAACGGCTGCGAGGGATGGGCAAATACTTCGCCGTGGATAGGGAGTGGGAGAAAGAGTACCGCAAGGGCCGTAAAACCCACTACCGGGGCCGCCCTACGCGTTGGTACGCCCGTCTGCTGGGATTGGAGGCCCAGGCCGATGCGGTGGCCCCTCAGCTGCTGCAGTTGCTGCAGCGGTGCTAGGTAGGGCGGCTGGCTATAATTTGTTTGACAAACTCAGGTACCTCGATACCGTGTTGGTCAGCAATGACTTTCAGTGCGTCATAGTATTGCACCTCATCTCCGTTCCATTGCAAATCCAACCGCCGCACTTGCTCAAGTGCAATGTGGTTATAGTTCGCAGGACTGCCCCAATAACACGTCATGCAAAGTTCTGGCTTCTTGAGACCTAGCCAGTTTTTGCAATGCTCGCATGACCAAGATTTTGCCCTGTTACATGAACCACAAAGCATCATAAAATGCTCAGGACTACGGTCGCTCAGCTCACCAACCACCTCGTAAGGTACACGGTGGTCAATCTGCAAGTACCGTTCTTCAAACTTGCCGTTGCAAACCTGGCAACGCCCACCGCAGAGCTGGTATAGTTCGCTCCTGAACTTCTTGGAGAATGTGGTGCGCCCAGCCACACGTTCCGTTTGCACCTTGGAAAGGTCGCCAAACGAATACGCTGCCACCTGCTTACCAGTTCGTTCAGATTTAATTCTGGTCATCATTAGCGGGATGCCAGCGTCTTTTACGTCCATTGCTGCCCGGGGCGCATGTTCGTAGCCAGCATCTGCTAAATCCTCAGTTGTTACTCGACCATGAGCAAGTATGAAGTCAATGACAAACCTTGCCCGCTTATTTGTAATGCCCTGTACTTGCTCTAAAAATTCCTTCGGATAAGTCGGTAAATTCTCAGCCATCATTCAATGAAAAGTTCTGTCTGACCAACGAGAGCAGTGTTTATAGCCCCTAGGTCAATCTTGGCTACTAATGCTGGAGACAAGAATACGGCTTCAAAAGTAATTTCGTCACGGCTCAGCAGGGTAGCTTGTGACGAGCGACCTGCATTGATTTCAATCTTGACCAAGTTTAGTTCGTCGGGCAAAGCACTGCCGTATGTCTTTTCCCCCGTGCGCCCATCATAGCTCAGTATGTAGGGAATATCCCGATTGTTAAGGTCAAAGAGCGAAACAACAAAGTTGTCAAACTCAATATTGCCCGCATAATTGAACCCTCCATTCTTGCCAGTTCCCTGATAAGGTGGGTCCATATAGACCAAGTCATCTGCCGCAGCTAGTGCCAGAACAGCCTGATAATCTGTGGACATTACTTGTGTTCTGCCTGTTAGAAGCTGAGAGACACGCAATATGTCCTCGCGCATGGTTTTAGGATTCTTGCCCAACCGACGTTTGTCAGGGCTTTGATTGAACTGACCTTGCGCGTTGTAGCGTACTGCAGCCTTAACGCATTTAGCTAACAAGAACAGCAAGTATTCAGGATTCTGAGTATCGTTGAAACGGTTGCGTATTTCATAGTAGTAGGGTTCTTCCTTTCCGATCTGTCCATGCCAAATGTCATGGTAATGCTTGACTACAGACGCTGGTGCATTGATAATATTCTCCCATAATCTAGTTAGTGGTGTATTTATATCATTGATTAAGAACCTGTTAGCCTTGAAGTAGTGAGCAGCTGCAACGGTAATAGCAGCAGAGCCAGCAAAAGGCTCAATAAGACGGTCACAGTTAGCGGGAAAGTACCGTAGGATTTGGCTGGCAAGGTTGCGTTTGCTGCCTTGGTATGGAATAGGGTGTGGGAGCTTCATACTCGGAGGAATGTTAGTAGGCAGTTTGCAATTGTCAGTACTGCACTAGTTGGATGAAAAAGAGAAAAAGGGAAGTAGGTGTTACTAGAGTATCAAGGAATCTGCACTTAACATAATCCCAGTTATAGCGGACTTCTGGCCCCCGTCATACTATGCCCGCTGGGCACCTTTTGCACTTTGCCCGGTAGCCCCCGGCATTTCGCACCCAGTACGCCCGCGCGCGCGAGGCCCGATGATAACATTTGCTAACATCCGGCCCGATACCGACCGACCGGTGGTGGGTGCCCACCGCATTACTTTTCATTACCGGAACTCCCTTCCCAGGGCCTTGACGAGTTGCGCGTAAGAGTACCCAGCCTTATCCTTCACGGGCTCCGTAGTGGTGGCTATCCGGTGCCGGGTGGTGTATAGTGTGGCCTCTAGTTCGGACTGCCCTGCCACGTACTCGACAATCTTGCGGGCTACGGCCGGGCTCAGGTGGTTACTGTTCTGACTGCGGTTGCTGGTGCTGATGAGGCCCGCGTATGCCTTCTGCAGATTCGGGGCCTGGCCTGCCAACCACTCGGCAAACCGGTCGGGAGCTGCTGCCGGTGCGCCTGCCACGGGGGCTGCTGCAGCTGCTGCTAGGGCCTTGCGGGTGCGCCGTTCTTCCCGTGGTATAGTGAACTCGATGGCCGTTACCTTCCTGCCTGTTTTGAGGGGTTCCCAGCTCACGGGAAACGCCACGTCAGCAGAGGCAAATTCCTGTTTGATGGGTTCCAACACGTACCGGTTGAAGTCAGCCCAAAGAGGATACAGGCCCGCATCTTCCAGTAGTAGCAGTTTCACGTTCTCGATACTTTCTTGGTATAGTACGGCGTCTTTGGTGCCGATTCCCGCATAGCTTTTCAGTATCCAGTACAACCGCTGCGCGTTGGGCGTCATGGTTAGCAGGGTGGCAATATTCGCGCTGGTGAAGTTGCCCGCCTCGGATAGTTGGATGAGGTAGGGCCGCATCTTGGGTGCCCAGTTGCCCCGTATCCGGCCCGTTCCCGTGTTCAACTCTAAGTCGGAAA
>NZ_CP007144.1 GCF_000576555.1 Hymenobacter swuensis DY53 | reverse complement strand
CCAGACGGGCTTCTTCGAGGGAGGCAAACGCAGTGCCGTGGGGCAGCAGTTCGGTTTTACGCGTGCTCCAGCCGGCTTCGGCCTGGGCGTTGTCGTAGGGGTTGCCCGGCCGGCTAAAGCTGGGCAACCCCTACGGCTCGGTACACGCCTCAATAAAGCGGTAACGACTCATGATTGAGGCGGTTGCGCAAAGATGGTCACGACTTTTTTTAACATATCGCGCTCCATTTCCACGCGCTTGAGCTCGGCGCACAGGTGCTTAATTTCGTCACGTTCAGCGCTGCAAGGCATTTCGCCCGCCACTTGGCGCACGCATTCGGCCTTGAACGCCGGCGTATATTTCTTGCGGGTAGCGAGTGTCCCGCCAGGATTCGGTTTTTCAGTCATGGGCAGCGGAAGTTAAGACTTCGCACTGTCCGTTTTAGCTAGACCACCTCAACGGAGAGTCCGAAAAAACAGACAGCCAGAAGAGGAGAGCGTAGCGGCATGATAGAGCCGGGTAAAGCTGAGGATAGGAAAGAGTAAACCAGGCAAACACAAGTCGTCCCTACTGAAGCTTACGTGGTATGCTTACCATCGGGCACCTGCACTAGAGAACCGAGAGGCGTTTGTATACCTTTCCCTGGCTTGTATGCAAAATGATCATGTATAAGCCGGCTCGCACTCCGCTCAGCTCCAGCCGTAGTTCATCCTGTTCAGCCGGGCTGGCGGATCGCTGCAGCACGCGGCGTCCCACTGCGTCAAGCAATTCCAGCGAATGCACGGTGAACTCTGCCTGGGTCCACCGGACGGTTACCGGGCCGCGGGCGGGATTCGGGAATACGGTCGTAGCCGTTTGGGGCGGTAGTGCCCGCAGTTCGAACTCGGTCGAGCTGCTACGCCCGCCAACCCCAGCCACCGTCCACGCCCCGGTGCGGGTGCCCCGTGGTACCAGCACGCGCAACTCGGTGGGTGAGGCGCTTACTAGGCGGGCGGGCACTCCGGCCAGCCAGATAGTGTCCGGCTGCCCATCGACCTGAAAGTGCCGGCCCATCAGGGTGACGGGAGTACCTACGCTCCCCTGGGTGGGCTCGTAAGCCGTGATGACTGGGGCGGGCAAAAACGTAAAGCCGGCCGCGCTGGCGGCTCCTCCGGGCGTTTCCAACCGCACCGGTCCGGATTCGGCGGTACTGGGTACGCGCACCTGCACCCGGCCGTTGCTGGCCTGTAGCACGGTTGCCCGGGCGGCACCGAAAAACACACTATTGCGACTAGCGTCCTCAGCCAATGCACTGCCCATTACCGTGACCACGGCGTTGGCTGCGGCCTTGGCCGGGCTGAAGCCGGTGATCAGCGGTGGGTACCAGATCCGGAATGGCTGGGCGCTTTCCACCGTACCGCCCAGTGTACTGAGGCGGACGCGGCCCGTGCTCGCCCCTACAGGTACTTCCACCTGCAAGCTCGTGGTAGTTGCTTGCAGCACGCGTGCGGCCACCCCGTTAAACCACACGGTATCCAGCACTGCTACCGATGAGAAGTGGGTGCCTGTAAGGGCTACTGCCGTGCCCGGCCGGGCTTCGGCCGGTGTGAGGGCCGTCAGCGTTGGCGGCTGGTACACCACAAAATTTGCCGCACTCCGCCCCGCGCCGTCCGCAGTTACCACTTTCACCGGGCCCGTAGTGGCCCCGCCCGGTACCCGCACCACGAGGCCAGTGGCGGTGGCGCTGACCAGCGGGGCCAGTACCCCGTTAAAGTAGACGTTCGGGGCAGTTGGCAGCAAGGCTAGGCGGCGGCCGGCAATCATAACAAGCGTGCCGGCCCGGCCCTGCGCCGGGCTCAGCGTCAGCACGGCCGGAGTGGCCAGCACCGCCGGGTAGCTAAGGGCGACGGCAGTATCGATTACCGCCGGCAGGTCGTGCAGGCGGTTGAGGGTGCTGTTGGTGCGAACGGGCAGGTTATAGTCGAAGTAAATATCAGCGTGGTTGCGCACTTCCGTCAGATCCGGCAAACCCGCCTTGGGCTGCACAGTAAACTGTACAAATCCTTGGCTGGCGGGTTCGTTGCTAGCGGAGTCAGGCAGAAAAATGGGATCAAAGGTGAAGGTGAGCACCGGCCGCATTGTGCCGGTTACGCGCAGGCGGTAGCGGTGCGAAGCTGCTCCCAAGCGGAGCGTGCGCACGTCGAGCTGGGCGGCCAGCGTATCCACTACAACAACCCGGTAAGCTGCGTCGGTGCCGGTATTCTGGAAGCGCACCATATACTGCAGGGGCACATTAGTTGGCGTATAGCGCTGGGCCGTACGGCCCGCCGGCACGACCTGCTTATCGTTCGGATCATAGGAGTCAACAATGGGCAGACACTCCTCGGCAGCACTCGGCCCAGGATGGGCCGGCGGAAACGCCGCCATGGCCGGACTAGGCGCGCCGCCGGGGGGGCGAAGAGCTGACAGCTCCACATTGGCACTGGCTTGGCCGCCCAGCGGATGCGCTGCTGGTTGGTCCGCTTCCAAGCGTACCACGGCCTCGCGGGCCGGCACGCGCAGCACCAGACTGTCGCCGGCCGCCAGCAGAAAACGTTGCTGCAGCGCCAGCCGGTTGCCTTGGTAGAGGCGCATCGCCAGGCTGTCAGTGGTAGCACCTACCCCGATGTTGCGCAAGACAAAGCGCACCTGATTACCGGCTTGCGCCGCGCCCCGTGCTTGCAGGTTGGCCTGATTCCAGCCGGCTGGCCGCGTCAGCACGACCCCAGGCGTGATCCAGGCCTGCGTACACACCGTCAGCCCCCGGATGGTGGGGTCGCCGCAGGCCACGGAGTCCTGCAGCGTAATCATGCCCGACTGCCCAGGCGCGAGCGGACCAACGGCAAAGACCAGAGTGCTGTCCGCACGCCAGGTGTAGGGCTGTGAGGCAGCGCGCAAGATGACGTAGCGGGGAAGCCGGACCAGCACCTGAGCCGCCGGTGAAGTAAGCACTCCCTGGTTGGCATAGGTCACGACGGTGGTGCCGGGTGCGCACCGGCGGCGGCGCCCCGCCGCTACCTGCGCCACCAGGTACGCCGTGGCATCCACCCCGTGCCCGAAGTCCACGCCCGAAACCACGCTGCCCGGCGTTGGCAGAGGGAGCGGACCCGATACGCCACCTGCCGGACACTGAGCAGTAAACACCTGACCCGGGCGCTGGGGTAAGCGAGGCTGTACGGTGTAGCGCCCGGTATCCGTAGCAATGGCATACTGCCCCAGTGAGTCGGTTATGCCATAGCGGGGGCCCGGTAAGGCTTCAACGATAATGCCGCCCAGCCGGGCTTCGCCGGCCGAAAGCAGACAGTCCTGATTGCTATCCTGATAGAGGGTGCCGCGAATCGTGCAGGAAGCGTTGTAACGCGCTGAGTCGAGCACCTGTACGTAGAAAGCGTCCTGTTGCCCCCCGTAGCTAGGAAAGGCTGTGGCCCCGATCCGGAAAGTGTTCTTGAAGGAACCAAATACGTGGCAGGTCTGATCGGCATCGAGCAGGATCTTATTGCCCGTGGCGATGAGCCCGGGCGTCAGGTTGGTTGCCCAGGCCTGCCGGCCGTTCGCCTCGTAGCTGGCCACCACCGGGTTCGATTCGTATAGGCCCTGCGTGCTCTGGCTGTAGCCGGTGACCTTAACCTTGCCAGCGCGGTAAGCCACACTGGTATAGGCGCTGGCCGAGAGGTTGGTGCCGGCGGTATACCCGCCCGCCTGGGCCCATAGCGGCGTACCAGTGGCGGCCAGCTTCAGCAGCAGGGCATCCCGGTAGTAACTGGTGGTGTTGAGCGTACTCGCGCCAAATTGCTGCGGGCCGTAGAAGGCACCACTGATGTAGAGGTTGTCGGCTTCGTCCGTCGCCACGTCCAGGGCGCTGGTGCCGCCGCGCGTAGGATAGGCAGGGTTGCCGTAGCAGCGGGCCCAGCGCACGATGCCAGCCGGGCTGTAGTTAACGGCGATGATGTTGCCGGCCCCTCCCGTCAGCGTAGTGCCTCCGTAGTCGCCGGTGCCCGATAAGGTACCGACCATCACCACATTGCCGGCCCGATCCAAGGCCAGGGAATTGGCCGACGACTCCCCGATTCGGTCGTCGGGCCCACCCAGTCCGGCCCGGATCCACTGCAGTACCCCCTGGGTATTGACCTTGATAATAAAGTCGTTCTGGGGGCAGCAACCACGCTGGCGCAGCATCAGGCCGAACATGCTCCAGGTTTGTGCCGTGCCGGCCACATATACGGCGCCTTGCGCGTCCACCAGCACCTTGTTGCCCCACGCGCCGCCGCTGGTGCCCTCGGTCAGACTCCACACGGTTTGCAAATTGCGGTCCAGCTTGCGGAGCAGAAAGGTGTACTGCGTTTCTCTACCTGTTACGTAGATGTTGCCCGCATTGTCGACGGCAATCGAGCGCAGTTCGCCGCCGTACCCCATGCCATAGGGTTGGAGTCGTTCCAGTTGCCCGGTCGGGCTGTAGGTGGCAATAAAGTGGGTCCCGGAGTTTCCTCCCGGCAAGAGCGTCGTGCCCGCCGTGGTCCGGATGGCTGGGGGTGTTGAACTGGTTGTGTTTTGATTGAAGCTGTGAAAGCCAAGCACGTACAAGCGACCTTGCGCGTCGTGGGTGGCGCTGACGATGTTGTCGTAGCCGGCGCTGCTGAAGGCAGCGGGCTGCACGGGCAACTGGGCTTGGAGGGAGCGGGCATGAAGCCCAAGAAGTAACAGGAGCAGCCGTAGCAGTTGCTTCATATAGAGGGAGTAGCGATGAGGCAGGGAGGAATAGCGCGTTAAATATACGGGCTTTCCCAGGCCGTTTCCTACCGGAATAGCGGTTATCCAGCGCGGGTTACCTCTTGGTTCTGAAGGTAGTCTTCAAACGGTAACCGTTGGCCCGGATTCACTAAAAAACTTGCTTTCAGCACTAGAATAGAAGCTCAGAACGCGTCACCTTTTTACACCACCGTCCAACCATTGTGACAACGATCCGACGCCTTTGTCACTGGGGCTGACTGGAGTAGCGCCTACTGGTTTAACTGAGTAGCAGCCGTCACCCATAGGGGGATAGGTCCCGAAACAGTCGCTTTCTACCTTTGGCGCTCGTCGTTTACCAACTACTGGCCGAAATACTGTATGAAACGAATGCTTCTCTATCTATGCGCTAATCTACCCGCCTTGGCCACTGCCCAAAGCAACGAAGCATCCCTGCTTAAGGACCAGCACATCACCCACACATCCGTTTACCTAGGCCCTGTACTCGTCGCAACAGAACGGTATGATCGTGCTGGCAATACCATCGTGTCGTGGGACGATAGTTTTCTGACGGAGACAATCCAGCACTCTAGCACCCAGCAATTTAACGCACAAAACCAGATTATATCTTCCAAAAGCACGCACTCGGCTATGCAGGACACTACCTTTTGGCAGTATCACTACAATGAGCGCCGTCAACTAACCTTTGTTACCGATGGCTACACGGGAAAGCAGGTGCAATTGCTGGAGTATAACGCGGCGGGCCAGCTGGTGCACAAAGCACTCCTTGCCCCGGATGGACAACCCTTTAGTGAGGAACGCTTCACTTATGACGCAAAGGGCCACGAGGTAGAAGCCACCATTGCGGGAAGTGGTATTGCCGGACGGATCAAACGCACCACCTATGACCAACAGGGACGGCCTGTTAAAGAGCAGCTTTTAGATCAGGGCAAACTCTTCTTCACGCAGCTAACGCAGTACCAGCCAACTGGAGAGGTTAGGCAAGTGACGTATGTAGAAGGCAGGCAGACAACGGGAGTGGAGTACACGTATGATAACAACAGGCGTCTGCTGTCTCGACGCCATTTCAAACGCACACGGGGCCAAAACGAGACTACAGGACTGGAAGAATTTACCTACACACCGACGGGCCTGCTGGCTACCTTCGCAGAAGACATTTTCTCCTTCGGTCATACCAAAAGAACCTTTACCTATCAGTATAAAAAGAACCTTTACCTATCAGTATAACTAGCCTCCTCCCAGTAAACTGGACCGGTGTAAAGTAGAGAAACCCGGCACTTATCCTACCTTAAAACGAAGAGACTACTGACATGAAAAAGACGAAGTATACCGAGGCGCAAATCGTATTTACCCGGCACCAGGCTGACAAGGGCGTGGCCGTCGCGTAAGTCTGCCGGAAGATGGGCATTAGCGTTAACCCATCCATATGCAAAAGCAGCCGCCCGCCCGCATACACGGCCGCCGTCAGGCCGCCTACCAGCAGATGACAGGGAAATATGCCGTGGCCTGGTTGAGCAGTTCGTCGGAGTAGCCCACCAAAGCCGGCACCGGCAGGCGGGTGTAAAACTGCACGGCCAGCAGCAGCAGGCGCTGTTGATGGCGCAACCAGGTGTTCATAGAGTGAGCGGGTTACCCACCGAAATCATCCGGCACCCCGGCACTCTCGAAAGAAGCCATATCGGTAAAAAAGTTAGCGGCAGCCTGCACCAGCGGGTAGGCCAGCGCGCAGCCAGTTCCCACCCAGCCGCAAACCCAACTGCAACAGGGGCCGCCCGCCCAGTTCGGCGAGCAGCAGCCGGTGCCCCTGCTCGCCCGATTCATGGCAGAATACGCAGTAGGCCAGCACCGCCGAGGCTAGCCGGGTTGCCACCAGCAGCGCCGCCGAGGCAATGAAGCCGTCGATGAGCAGCAGCCGGTGTTCGGCCGCCCGGAGCATGGCCCCGCACAGCTGCGCAATTTCAAAGCCCCCGAAGGTGGCCAGCACCGCCAGCGGCTAGGAACCCACGGTAGGGTGCGTCGCCACGACCCGCGTAAGCACCGCCAGCTGCCGGGCCAGGGCCTCCAGCGCGCCCACGGGCTTGATTTTGGTGTCGATTTTGTGCTGGATGGCGGCGCTCAGTGCGGTATCGGGTGGGGTGATGCGCCAGCTCATGCGGTGGGCTCGGCGGGCTTGGGCGCATCTTCCGGACGCTTGAAGCGCTTGTACAGAAACAGCTGCCACTTCTCCTCGGCCACGCCGGCCTGGTCCATCTCGGCCCGGGCCAGGGTGAAAAACAGGTCCGACAGGCGGTTGATGTAGGCCGGAATAACGGGGTTCACCTCGTCCACGGCCATCAAGCTCACCAGCCGCCGCTCACCCCGGCGCATCTGCGTGCGCACCACGTGGCACAGAGCCGATACCTCGTTGCCGCCGGGCAGCAGGAAGTAGTCGGAAGCCGTCTTCATCTGGCCTTCCAACTCGTCGATCCAGGCTTCGCAAAACTGCGGGCCGTCGGCGGGCATGGGGTTGGTGTTGATTTTCTTGGCATCGGAAGGCCGCGCCAGGTGCGACATCATATCCATCAAATCCTTCTGGATGCGGTGCAGCGGCGGCTGCCAGGCGTGGTCGGCGCCCAGTTTCACCCGCAGCAAGCCCAGCGTGGAGTTGGCCTCGTCCAGGTCGCCCATGCACTCCACGCGCACGTCGTCTTTGGGTACGCGCGAGCCGCCGAACAAGCCGGTAGTGCCGGCGTCGCCCTTTTTGGTGTAGATTTTCATCGTAGTAAGTCAGGTTGAAGAAAGAAATTATTTCACCACCAGCGGCAGCCCCGACACCATGAAAATGGCGCGGTCGGCCCGTTGGGCAATGTGCTGGTTGAGCCAGCCTTGCAAGTCCGCAAACTTGCGGCCCGCCTCGGTGGGCGCGTGCAGTCCCATCCCGATTTCGTTGGAAATCACCAGCAGCGTGCAGTCCTGTTGCATGAGTTGATCGAACTCGGTTTGCGCCTGATGCAGCGTGGCGTCCACGTCGTAGGCGGCATCGGCGAAGAAATTGGTCAGCCAGAGCGTCACGCAGTCCAGCACCACGGTGCGGCCCGTCAGGGGGAGGCGACTGAGGTATTTTTCCTCTTCCAGCGTAGTCCAGCGGGCGTCACGGTCGGCTACGTGGCGCGCAATGCGCTGGCGGTGGTCGTCGTCCCAGGGGCGCGAGGTGGCGAGGTACACGGGCGCGGGGCTGAGCTGCAGGGCCAGCTCCTGGGCGTAGCGGCTTTTGCCCGACCGCTGCCCGCCGGAAATGTACGTGAGCATAGGCGCTAAAAAGTAAGCGTGTAGCGGGCCGATACGTTGCGGCCGGGCAGGTTGTAGCCGCGCTTCTCGTAGTAGTTCTCGTCGGTAAGGTTATTCACCAGCACCGACAGCGTGTGCCGGCCGGCCAGGGTGTAGCCCGCCGAGAAGTCCAGGGTCATGTAGCGCGGGTACTGAATCTGGGGCGACTGGATATCCGTGAAATCGGTGTCGCGGCGGCGGCCCACGTAGTGGCCGCTCAGGCGGGCGCGCACCCCGCGCAGGTTATCGAAGGCCACGCCGTAGTTGCCGCTCAGCCGGGCCACGTTGAAAATGGCGCGGGTGGTTTGGGGGCCGTCCACGGCATTGGTCACGTCTTCGGCCTTGAGCATATGCGTGCCGCCGGCAAACACCCGCAACACGTAGCGGCTATCGGCGCGCACGCCGAAATCGTAGCCGGTTTCCACTTCCAGGCCCCGGATGCGGCTGTCGTTGGCGTTGACGTAGGTGGTGCGGGCCCGCACCGTATAGCCTTCCGCGGTGGTTTCGCCCGCGGGGTTGGTGGTGCGGGTGGTGATGCGGTTTTCCACCTGCGTAGCAAAGTAGGCCGCACTGGCCGAGAAGCCGCTGGTGGGTCGGTCAAAGCGCAGGCCGGCGTCCCAGGTGACGCTGCTCTCGTTTTTCAGGTCGGCATTGCCCGCCGTAATGGACACCTGCCGGGCGGCGTTGGGGGCGGTTTGGGAATAACCGGCCACGTTGTAGGCGTCGGGCGTCACGTAGGCCCGCCCGATGGTGCCGTGCACGCGCAGGCCGTTCAGTACCTCGTACTGCGCGCCCAAGCTTGGGCTGAAAAACGGGTTGGTGGTTTTGCCGGGCGTGAAGGTGGTCAGCAGGTCGGTGCGCTTCACGTTGTAGGAAATGAAGTCGTAGCGGGCCCCGGGCGTCACGATCAGCTTGTCGGCCAGCAAGCTCAGCTGCGCCTGGGCGTAGATGCCGGTGGTGTTCAGCTCGTAGTTGGGGTTGTAGGGCGCAATAGCGGCGCTGGCGGCGTTGAAGCGCTGCGAGTTGCTGGTGGCCTCGTTGCGGTCCACGCCCACGGTCAGGCGCTGGCGGCCCAGCGTCAGCACGTCTTTCACCTGCACGCCCCGCCACAGGTACTGGCTCTGGAACGAGCGGTAGGGTGCAATCGGCACGTTGTTGGCGCCCGCCAGCGTGTTGTTGTCGTTGGTTTCCTTGGAGGTGTAGCCGCGCACGAATAGCTGGTGCCGCGCGTAGTTGCCGGTGGCGCTCAGGTCGAGGTTTTGCCGCTCGATGTCCTTGCCCGACGGCCCCAGGTCGCCGTAGAACACGTCGTTGGGCGACTCCACGTTGCGGGCCACGAACCGCTCACCGCGCACGTCCACGCGCCAGTGCTCGCCCAGCTGGTAGCCCAGCCGCAGCGCCCCGGAATAGTAGCCCAGCCGGGTGAAGCGGCGGCGCTGGCCGTCGGCGCGCCGGTCGTCGGTTTGGACGCGGCTGTCGTCGGCGTAGGTTTTGGTGGCGCTGCCGCCGTCGAGCCAGCGCCGGAACACGCCGCCCTCGCCCAGCTTATAGTCCTGCGCCCGGTCGAAGAGCCCGAAAGTCAGGTCGAAATCCAGGTTTTTGGTGAGGTTGCCCCCGGTGGCGCCGCCCGCCTTAAAGGTTTCAAAGCTGCCGTATTCCGTGAACAGCGCCGACCGCACCACCCCGCGCGACTTGCGCGTCACCACGTTCACCACCCCGCCCATGGCCTGCGAGCCGTACAGCGCCGAGGCGGGGCCTTTTAGGATTTCGATTTGCTCCACGCTGCCCAAATCGAGGGTAGCCAGGTTGCTGGTGCCGGCCGGCCGGCCATCCACCAGCAGCAGCGCCCGTTGGTTGAGCCCGCCCGTCTGGGGCCGGAACCCCCGGATGCCCACCCCCGCCAGCAGGCCGGGGTACTGGATAACGTCCACGGAGGCGTTCTTTTTCAGCACGTCGGTGAATTCCTGGGCGGGCGTCTGCTGGATATCCTGGCGGCTGATTACCTGGAGCTGCTGCGGCACCTTGCCGCGCTCGGTGGCGGCGCGGGTGGTCGTCACCACCACCTCGCTGAGGCTCTGGCGCTGCAGGGTGTCGGTGGGAGCGGGCGTTTGGGCGTGGGCAGTGTGCAAAGGGCCGGCCAGTACGGCCGTGCTCAGCGCCAGCTGGGTGGCGAAGCGGGGCGTCGGGCGGAAGTTGCGTAGCGAGTTCTGTTTCATAACTAAAGCAAGCAGTGAAGGGAGGCGAAAAGGAGTGGCAGAACAGGGGGGGGGGAGGCGCTGGAACTAAGAGGTTGCCGGCTGGTGCAAAGCGCGGAGCAGGGCGGCAATGGTGTCGTGCCGCTGCCCGGGGCTGCCGGCCGCCTGGCTGATCCAGTAGTCGGGGGTGGCCGTCACGCGCAGCGCGGCCGGAGCAGCAGTGGGCACGAACCCCTCACGCTCCAGCGCCCGGCGGGTCCAGAAGGCGGCAGCTCCGTCGCCCACCAGCTGCACCAGGGGGCCGGTGGGGGCGTGCAGGGCAAACGTGCCGGTGGCCGGGTCGAAGGCCAGGCCCTCCCGCGCAAATGCCGCCGCAAAGGCCCCGCTCAGCACCAGGTCTTCGGGCGTGCCGGTGCGCAGCGCCCCGTCGGCGGGCAGCAGCCATACTCGATCGGCGGCTTGCAGGGCCAGGTCCAGCTCGTGGGTGGACAGCAGGATGGCTTTGCCGGTTTGGCGGGCCAGGCGGTGCAACAGGCGCATGAGGGCCACGCGGTTGGGCAAATCGAGGTGGGCGGTGGGCTCGTCGAGCAGAATCAGGGGCGTATCCTGGGCTAGGGCGCGGGCCAGCAGAATTTTCTGCCGCTCGCCGTCGCTCAGCTCGCCCACCGGGCGGTGGGCCAGGGCTTCGGTGCCGGTGGCGGCCAGGGCGGCCTGCACCTGGGCGTCGTCGTGGGTGGTAAGGCCGCCGAGCCAGCCGGTGTGCGGGTGCCGGCCTAGCTGCACCAACTCCCGGCCGGTGAGGTTGCCGCTGTCCACCCGGTCGGTGAGCACCACGCTGAGCTGACGGGCCCGGGCCGGGGCGCTCAGGCTGGTGAGGGCCGCGCCGCCCAGGTCGAGGCGGCCGCTCAGGGGCGGCTGCAAGCCGGCCAGCGTGCGCAGCAGCGTCGATTTGCCGGCCCCGTTCGGACCCAGCAAACACACCAGCTCGCCGGGCCACAGGCGCAGGCGCAGCGGACCGGCCACCGGGCGGGGTGTTTTCGGGCGGCTGAAATAGCCCACCGTCAATTCCTCGGCGGTCAGCAGCGGGATGGAAGTCGGCATGAAACTCAGGAAAACGAGGAGCGGATGTTCTGGCGGCGCAGCACCACCCACAGCACCACCGGCGCCCCCAGCAGCGAGGTCACCACGCTCAGGGGCAGGGTGGCCTGGCTGCCGGGCAGCTGCGCAATACAGTCGCAGCCGAGGGTGAGGGCGGCCCCGGCCAGGCAGCTGGCGGGCAGCAGCAGCCGGTGGTCGGCGGTGCGCAGCAGGGCGCGGGTGAGGTGCGGCACGGCAATACCTACGAAGCCAATCGGCCCGCAAAACGCCGTGATGGACCCGGCCAGCAAGCTGGTGCTCAGAATGATAAGCGTGCGGGAGCGGCCCACCACCAGGCCCATGCTGCGGGCGTAGTTCTCACCCAGCAGCAGCGCGTTCAACGATTTGGCCGAGGCAAACGCCAGCACCAGCCCCACCGTCACCACGCTGGCCAGCACCGCCAAATGGCTGCCCGTAACCCCGCCCAACGAGCCGAAAGTCCAGAGCAGGTACTCCTGAATCTGCTCGGGGGCGCTGAAATACTGCCACAAGCTCACAATGGCCCCCGTCACGCTGGCTATCATCATGCCCACGATGAGCAGCACCACGTTGTCGCGCACCCGCCCCGACAGGGCCAGCACCAACCCCATCACCAGGGCCGCGCCGGTGGTGGCAGCTAGCACCAGCCCCCAGCTGCCGCCCACGCCCAGGGCCCGGATGGCGAGGCTGCCCGCCGCGCTGCCGCTGGCCAGCATCACGGCCGCCACGCCCAGCCCGGCCCCGGCCGTAAGGCCCAGCACCGATGGCCCGGCCAGCGGGTTCCGAAACAGGGTCTGCATCTGCAAGCCGCTTACTGCCAAGCCGCTGCCCACGGCCAGGGCCGTCAGGGCTTTAGGTAGGCGGATTTCGCGCACAATAAACTCCCAGGCCGGCGTATCGATTGGCTGCCGAAGCAGGATACGCACCACGGCCGGCAGCGGAATCGACACCGAGCCCAGGGCAATATCGAGCACGAAGCCCAGCCCTACCAGTAGCGCCAGCACCAGCAGCCAGGTTATATTTCGCCCGGCCCCGGCTGCCGGAACGGGCAGGCGGGCGGGGTGGACGGCCGGAGCTGCCCGTAGCAAAGAGGAACTCACTTGAGTTGCTGGTAGTAGTGGAGCGCGCCGGCGGGCAGCAGGCCGGGGTGCAGAATGCGGAGCAAGTCGGCCAGCACCAGGTCGGGCCGCACCGCTCCCGATTCCCAGTAGTCGTTAGAGCCCTCGGCGTTGGTGCGGCGGTTGTTGTTGTAGAGGCGGCCGCTTTGGAAAGGGGCAAAGGCGGCGTAGCGGGCATCTTGAGTCAGCACCTCGGCCTTGGTGGCGGTGGAGCTCAGGTGCAGCCAGTAGTCGGCGGTGAGGGCCACTGGGGCCACGGTTTCAAACGACAGGGCGAGGCTGCCCTGCGGCGCTTTGCTTTGGTTCCAGGCGTAGGTGGTGCCCGCGTCGCGCAGAAACTGGGCCATGTAGCTGTCGGCGTCGGGCACGTGCCACACGTCCTTGAACGGCATACCCACCACCACGCGCGGGCGCGGGCTGGCCTTCTGGCCCAGGGCGGCCAGGCGCTGGTACTCGCGGGCCACCTGCCCGAACTTCTGGTTGACCAGATCTTCTTTGTTGAGCAGCACGGCCAGCACTTTCACCCACTCGGCGCGGGCCAGCGGCGTGCTTTCCACCCATTCTGAGTTGATCATCACCGGCACACCGGCGGCGGCCAGCGTCTGGAAGCGGGTCAGGTTTTCGCCGGGCCAGCCGGTGGCCATTACCAGGTCGGGGTGCCGGGCCACCAGCTGCTCGTTGTTGAGTTCCTTGCCCTGGCCCACCGCGTAGATTTTACCTTCGGCAATGCGCTGCCGCACCTTGGGGGCTGAGGCGTATTGGAGATTGCCGAGGCCCACTACCACGTCTTCGGCCCCCAGAAAGCTGGCCAGCGCTACGTGCATCGACGAGAGGCCCACCAAGCTGCGGATGGGAATGGCAATAACGTGGGCATCGGGGTAGCCGGCGGGGCGGGGCGTGCCGCGGGGCACCAGCAGGTAGCGGGTGGCCGTGGTTTTCTGCTCGAACGGGCTCAGAATGGTGATGACCTTGCACCGGCCGGTGTAGGCAATGGTGAAGCCTTTGGCGTAGGTGACGGTGGTGCGGCCTTTGGCCGGAGCTGCCACGGTGGGGCGGGCCTTCGGGGGGCTACTCGGCTGGCTGAAGGCGGCCGGCGCGGTGAGCCCCAGCAGGCCCAGCAGCAACAGGCCGCAACGGGCAACTAAATAAGCGGGTACGCCTCCGGCGCGGCCGGAGGGAAACGGGGGTCTGGACATGGTACGACGAGCCTTTCTGCCGAAAGCTGTGACTGTATGGAGCAAGCGGCAGGTCTTCTGACTCCCTCCCCGGGCCGATGGCCTTCCCATTCCTTGCGGAACAGTGGCGCCACGTTATCGGCCGGTTTTACAATAGAGGTTACAGCAGCGGAGACTGTCCCGGATTCTCACCGGATTCCCTTTTAAAGCCGTCCCGCACCGCGGAAACGACTACCAAGTGCTGCGCCAAAGGTAGGGCAAAATCCTAGTCCCACTTGAAACTCCGCCATTTTAAATGCCAGCTACTGTTCTGACGAAGCTTACCCGCGCGGCCACGCTGGTTCTGGGTAGCTCCACCACGGTATAGCCAACCCGCTGGTAGACAAGGTGCAGCGCCCGGTAAATGGCCGTGGCCTCGTCGAAGGTTTGCCAGCGCTCGGCATCGTTCACGTAGATTTCCGGCCAGGGCGGCGCCAGAAAAACCAGCGGCCGATACGGATGCGCCGCCACCGCCGCGTAGTAGGCGGGCGGCACCGATTGGCCTGCCACTTCCAGGTAGGCAATCAGGTCGGGCAGGCCCCGGTCGAAGAACGTGACGCCGCCGCGCAGGGTGGCCTGCCGGTGCTGGGTGACCATGCGGGCCAAAGCCAGCTCGGCAAAGCCGGCCAGATCCAGCCATGGCACCTGGCGGCTGCCCAGGGCCACTTGCTCTTGGATAAGCTGGCGCGACACTTCCTCGGCCACCGCAAAGCCGGCGTGGCCGAGGGCGGTGAGCAGGGTGCTTTTGCCGGCTCCGGGGCCACCGGAAAGAAGATAAAGGGCCATCTTGCGCTGATTTCAACCGTAAACATACCGTCTGTGGCTTTACCTACCGTTTCCGAAAAGCCCCAATTCCTGCTCGCCGCCCCGGCCAGCGGCAACGGTAAGACCACCCTGACGCTGGGGCTGCTGCGGGTGCTGGCCCGGCGCGGGCTGGTGGTGCAGCCCTTCAAGTGCGGCCCCGATTACCTCGACACCCACCACCACACCCAGGCCGCCGGCCGCCCGAGTCTCAACCTCGACGTGTTCATGGCCTCGCCGGCCCACCTGCACAGCACCTACGCCCGCTACACCGCCCCCGCCGACGTGGCCGTGGTGGAAGGCGTGATGGGCCTCTTCGATGGGGCCGTGCGGATGCAGGGTAGCGCCGCCGACGTGGCCGAGCAGCTGGGTATTCCGGTGATTCTGGTGGTCAATGCCAAAGCCATGGCGTACTCGGTGGCCCCGCTGCTGTTCGGGTTCAAGACGTTTCACCCCGGTATCCGGCTGGTGGGGGCTATTTTCAACTTTGTCAATACGGCCTCGCACTACGAGTTTCTGCGCGAAGCCTGCGCCGACGTGGGGGTGGAAGCCTTGGGCTACCTGCCCAATAATCCGGCCTTTACCATCCCGTCGCGCCACCTGGGCCTCTCCATCGACGCCGAGCTGCAATACGAAACCGTGGTGGAAGCCCTGGCCGACGCCCTGCCCCACACCGTGGACGTGGACCGGCTGCTGGAGCTCACGCGCACCGCCGTGCCAACCACCGTGCCGCCGCCAGCCGCGCCGGTAATGGCTGGCCGCCGCCGCATTGCCGTGGCCCGCGACGCGGCGTTTACGTTCACTTATCATCAGAATTTGCAGGCGTTGTCCCGGTTTGGCGAGGTTCGGTACTTCAGCCCCCTGACCGATGCCGCGCTGCCGCTGGGCACCGATTTTCTGTACTTGCCCGGCGGGTATCCGGAGCTGTTTGCCGAAGCCCTGAGCGCCAACGAAACCATGCGGACCAGCATTGCCGCGTACTGCCGGCAAGGCGGGGCAACCTACGCCGAGTGCGGGGGGCTGATGTACCTGGGCCAGCACCTCCTGGATGCGCCGGGCCAGCCGTTTGCCATGGCGGGCGTGCTGCCGTGCTCCACCACCATGCAGGACGCCAAGCTGACCCTCGGCTACCGCGTGGTGCACTGGGACGGGCTAACAGTCAAAGGCCACGAGTTCCACTATTCGCGCCTGCTCGACCACGGCCTGACCCCAGAAGCCGTGGAGGTCACCAACGCCAAGGGCGGGCCCGTTTTGGGGCAACTGTACCGCCAGGGCAACGTGTGGGCCTCCTACCTGCACCTGTACTGGGGCGAAGATGCCGGCTTTATTGCGCGCTTATTGGAGGCGTCGGCGCCGGTGCTGCCGCCACAGTAGCCCCACAATGCCGGCCACCACTACGGCGCACACGGCGTGGTTGAGCCGAGCCACCCGGTTGATTTCCTGGTGCGCCAACGGGCGCGGGTTGTGGCCGATGTAGGGTTTAGGTACGAGCTGGCCGTGGTAGTAGTTGGGCCCGCCGAAGCGGCAGTCGAGCACGCCCGCCAGGGCGGCCTCCGGGTAGCCGGCGTTGGGGCTTTTGTGTTGGTGGCCGTACCGGAAAATGAAGCGAAACCCCCGCCCACTGCCGCCCAGCAGCGCCAGCAAACCGGCCGTGAGCCGGGCCGGTACCAGATTCGCCACGTCGTCGAGGCGGGCGGCAAACTTGCCGAACTGCTCGTAGCGCGGGCTGCGGTAGCCCACCATCGAATCGAGGGTGTTCACCATTTTGTAGGCCATTAAACCCGGCACGCCCGCCAGCGCGTAGTAGAGCAGGGGCGCCACCACCCCGTCGCTCAGGTTTTCCGCCAGGCTCTCCAGCACGGCCGTGCGGATTTGCTGGTGGTCGAACCGGGCGGTTTCGCGCCCCACGATGCGGGCCAGCTGGCGGCGGCCCGCTGCCAGCCCGTCCCGTTCCAGCACCTCGAACACGGCCCGGCCTTCGCGCACTAGGCCCGTATTGGCCAGCCCGTAGAACACCCACAAGCTGTTTAGCGCCAAGGGAATAGAGGGAGGCAGGCGCCGCCCGGCCTTGTCCAGTAGCGTGAAGCCGGCGAAGGTGCCGCCCACTAAGGTGCTTGCCAGCAGTGCCCCTTTCGCTAGGCGCCAGGTGCCGTGGTTGAGCTGCTGTTCGCCGACAGCAATAAGGGTGCCGTAGGTGCGCACGGGGTGGGGCCAGCTTTCGGGGTCGGCCAGCAGCAAATCGAGGGTGTAGCCCAAAGCCAGGGGCGCGGCTAGGCGGGTGAATCGGTCCATTCGCGCAGGGCGTTGAGCAGGAGGTGGTTGTCGGCGGGCGGGCGGGTACCTAGCCGGAAATGCGCGGGCGTGAGGTCCCGGAAATTGGCCGCATCCCGGATCAGCAGGCCGTGGCGGGCCAGCAGCCAGCGTTTCAAGTCGGCGGCGGTGCCGCGCCGCAACTGGCCCACAAAGTAGTGGGTGTGGCTGGGGTGGATTTCGAGGGCCTTGTTTTCGGCTAGCTGAGCCGCGAAGCTGGCGCGGTCGGCAAGCAGCTGGGCGACGGGCGGCTGCACGGCCTCGAAGTGCTCGAACAGGAAGTGCCCGGCGGCGGCAGCCAGGGCGTTGACCGTCCAGGGTGCTTTGGCGGCCGTGAGGTGGGCCACCAGCTTTTCCGAAGCCACCACGTAGCCCAGCCGCAGCCCCGGAATGGCGTAGGCCTTGGTCATGGAGCGCATAATCACCAGGTTATCGAACCGGCCCAGCAGCGGCAGCGCGGTGGTGATGCTGGTCGTAAACTCGATGAAGGCCTCGTCGAGCACAAAAACCATTTGGGGGTGGCAGGCCAGCAATTGCGCTACTTCCCCCTCTTGCAGCACGCTGCCGGTAGGGTTGTTGGGGTTGCACAAAAACACCAGCTCCGCGGCCAGCGGCGCACCGGCCATCAGCTGCTCCCAGGGCAGAAAGGTGAGCTGGTGGCCGTGCAGGCGGGTGGCGTCCTCGTACTCGGCAAAAGCCGGCGTGACGATGGTGGTGCGGCGCCCGGCCCAGGCCTGGGCCAGCAGATAAATGCTTTCGGTGGTGCCGCTGCTGGTCAGCACCTGGTTGGCGCTAAGGCCGTGGTGCGCGGCAATACGGGCGGCCAGACTCTCGGCCAGCACCTCGGGGTAGCGGTTCACGGTGGCCCACTGGCTGAACACGTAGTCGCGCAGGCCCGCCGGCTCGCCACCGTACCACACGTTGGTGCTGAAATCGGCCTTGATGGGGTGCGGGTGCCGGTAGCCGTCGTCGCCATGTCCGTGGAGCATAATGTGGAAAGATTAGCTGCGCAGGGCCGCGTAGATTTGCTCCATGTTCACGTTGGCGCGGATGAGAGCGGCCAGGCGGTCGTACTGCTCGTTTTTGAAGGCCGCGAAATCAACGGGCGCGCTGCTTTCCTGCTGGGTGAACGGGGCCAGCAGCGCGTCGATTACCGTGGGGTTGTCGAGGATGCCGTGCAGGTAGGTGCCCCAGCAGCGCGGACCGGCAAAGTAGCCGTCGGGCGTGCCGTCGTCGAGGGTGGCCACGGGCTGCGGCGGGCCGTCGGGGGTGGTCTGGCCCATGTGAATCTCGTAGCCCCGGCAGGCAGCTTGGGGGCCGTTCCGGAAGGTGAACTGGCGCTGGCGGGTGGTTTTTTCGCCTTGCAGCACCGTGCGCACGGGCAGCAGCCCCAGGCCCGCGGCAGCCGGCACCGGGCTTTCCACCCCGGTGGGGTCTTCCACCGAGCGGCCCAGCATCTGGTAGCCCCCGCAAATGCCCACCACGGTTTTGCCGGCCCGGTGCGCCGCCACAATGGCGGCGGCCAGCCCGCTGCGGGTCAGCGCCAGCAGGTCGTCGATGGTGTTTTTGCTGCCGGGCAGGATGATGATGTCGGCCGCGCTGATTTCGGCGGCGTCGTGGGTGAAAAACACGTCGGTGCGGGCGTCGTGGTTCAGCGCGTCGAAATCGGTGAAGTTGGACATGCGCCCCAGCAGCACCACGGCCACGCGCACCCGGCGGTCCGGCCCGGCGCGCCGCTGCTTGTAAGCCAGCACCACCGAGTCCTCTTCCTCCACAAAAATGTCGCGGAAGTAGGGCAGCACGCCCACCACTGGCACGCCGGTCAGGTCTTCGAGCTGCTGACGGCCGTCGGCAAACAGCCGCGCGTCGCCCCGGAACTTGTTGATGAGAATGCCTTTGATGCAGGCTTTTTCGGCGGGGTCCAGCAGCGCCAGCGTGCCGTAGACGCTCCCGAACACGCCGCCCTTGTCGATGTCGGCAATCAGGTAGGTGGCGGCGCCGGCGTGCTGGGCCATGCGCAGGTTGGTGATGTCGCGCCGCTTCAGGTTCAGCTCGGAAATGCTGCCGGCGCCTTCCAGCACAACGGGCGAAAAGCGGGCTGCCAGCCGGTCGTAGGCCTGGGTGGCGGCGACAAACAGCGCATGACGGTCGTTTACCTGGAAATATTCGTGGGCCGTTTGGGTGCCGATGGGCCGACCGTTGAGCACCACCTGCGAAGCCTGGTCGGAGGTGGGCTTGAGCAGCACTGGGTTCATATCGACGTGGCAGGCAATGCCCGCCGCCTCGGCCTGTACCGCCTGCGCCCGCCCGATTTCCAGCCCCTCGGGCGTGGCGTAGCTGTTCAGCGACATGTTCTGGGCCTTGAACGGAGCCGGCTGATAGCCATCCTGGCGGAAAATCCGGCAGAAGCCAGCCGTGATAACGCTCTTGCCCACGTCGGACGCGGTGCCGACGAACATGATGGAACGAAGCATGAAGCTGACGAAAGGATATGAGCCGCCAAGGTAGGGGCCTTGTTCATAAGTTTGGTCCACCAGTAGCGCTTGTATCAAGTAAGGGGTTGGGAATTATTTTGGGGTGAGTAATGCGCCCGCTGCGTGTCGGCGTTGGTGCTGCGCGGCACGGGCCCCTCGGCACGGGCAGCTTAGTGGCACCGAGCAGCACGCGCAAGTGGCGGGCTAGCACGGCCGGCAGCGTTTGGGCGCGGGGCCACCGCAAAGCCTAGCTGCCGTTGCGCCTGCGCCCGTGCCTGCTGAATTTCACGCAGCAGGTCAGGTAGGTGGAAGGTGTGCGACATTTTCCGGTCATCCACGCTTAGAAATAAGGTGAATATGTCATCAGTCCTCACAAGGACCAAGATGGTGTACGATGCGGAGAATAAGCCATATATTCACCGCAATATATGCGGAGAATGCCCACGTACATTTATCATCTACCCAACTGGCCGGTCTTTAGCTGGCAACCTGCGGCCATTGAGAGCCTGCTGGGTCAGGTGCGCCATCGGCAAGGCCGGCTACTGGGGCGGCTGGAAGGGCTTGGTCTGGACCTGCGCACCGAGGCCACGCTCCAGACCTTAACCCTGGACATACTGAAATCCAGCGAGATAGAGGGAGAAATACTGCCCCCAGCTTCGGTACGCTCCTCTTTGGCGTACCGGCTGGGGCTGGAGCAGGGTGGCTTGCCCCCGGCCGACCGGCGGGTGGAAGGCGTGGTGGCAATGATGCTAGATGCCACTCAGCAGGCTAACCAGCCGCTAACGGCTGAGCGTCTGTTCGGCTGGCATCACGCCCTGTTTCCGGCCGGGTACAGCGGGCCGTACCCGCTGCGGGTGGGGGCTTGGCGCACCGGCCCCATGCAGGTAGTGTCCGGCCCGATGGGCCGGGAGCGAGTGCACTACGAGGCCCCCCCGGCCGAGGCGCTGACGGCGCAGATGAACGAGTTTCTGGCCTGGTTTAACGCTCCCGGCGAACTGGACCCCGTGCTGAAGGCTGCCTTGGCCCACTTCTGGTTTGTTACCATTCACCCCTTCGATGATGGCAACGGGCGCATTGCCCGCGCCATTGCCGATCTGCAGCTAACCCGGGCCGACGCCACGGCCCAGCGCTGCTATAGCATGTCGGCCCAGATCCAGGCCGAGCGCCAGACCTATTACGACCTACTGGAAACCAGCCAGCACGGCTCGCTGGATGTGACGCCCTGGCTGACGTGGTTTCTGCAGTGCCTGGACCGCGCCCTGACCCGGGCCGAACATACGCTGGCTCAGGTATTGGGCAAGGCCCGGTTCTGGGAGCGGCACCGCATGACCGAGCTCAGCGAACGGCAGCGCCGGCTGGTGCAGCGGCTGCTCGACGGCTTCGAGGGCAAGCTGACCACGTCCAAGTGGGCCCGCATGGCCAAGTGCTCCCAGGACACGGCTGGCCGCGATATGGCGGACCTGCTGGCAAAGGGAGTTCTGCGCAAGGAAAGTGCCGGCGGGCGCAGCACCAGCTACCGCTTAGCCCTGGAGCCACCGATCTGCTGACTCCCATTTAAATGCCTAAATGCCGGACAACGAGGGCTTGGCAGCTTGCCAGGCCATCATTGTCCGGCTAGACCATTGGGGGGGTATTTTACTTCAATTGTGCTGAAAAGACTGTCGGAAAGCCAGGGGCGAAAGGTCCGTCTTGGTTTTGAAAAGCCGGCTGAAGGACTGCGGATGCTCGAAGCCGAGTGCGTAGGCTACCTCGCTCACCGACAAGCCCGTGATGGCGAGCTGCTCCTTGGCTTGCTCGATGAGCTTGTCGTGGATGTGCTGCTGGGTACTTTGGCCGGTGAGCGTGCGCAGCATGTTACTCAGGTAGCTCGGCGACACATGCAGGCGCTCAGCGAGATGCTGCACCGTGGGGATGCCTCGGTTAAGCAGGTTCTCGCATCAGAAGCAGTCCGCCAGGGTTTCTTCCAGCTGTTGCAGTAAGTCGCTGTGCCCGGCTTTGCGCGTGAGAAACTGGCGCTTGTAAAAGCGGTTGGCGTAGGTAAACAGCAGTTCGAGTTGGGCGATGACGACCTCCTGGCTGAATTCATCGAGGCGGCTGGCCAGCTCCGTTTTCATGGTGTTGAAGAGGGCCAGCAGCAGCTCTTTTTCCGGTTCCGAGACGTGCAGCGCCTCATTGGCCGAGTAGGTGAAGAAGCCGTAGTGCCGCATCTTTTTGGCCAGCGGGTAAGAGGCCAGAAAATCCGGATGAATCAGGCAGTGAGAGTTACCCTAGCCGTGAGAGAAGTTCAAACAACGGCTGATTAACGTAGTAGTTTGAGTTCACCTGCTTATGCTTGACCAGAACGCCGTCTTGCGCCAGCTTATTTAAGTAGCTGGCAGCGGTAGGACGACTCACATTAAGTTCCTGCTGTAAGAATTCGATGCGGGTATAGGGATGCCGATAGAGGTTGTTTAGCAGGTCTTGGCTGTAGAATTTATAAGTTCGCAGTTTTTGCTTGGTTTGCTGCATCAAGCTGCGCATTTCCGTGATTAATATGATGCTTTCGCGCGCCGTTTGCTCGATGCCCGTGAGCATATAGAGTAGCCACGGCTCCCAGTCGCCGGTATTGCGTACTTTTTGCAGATAGTGATAATAGTCAGCCTTGTTTTGCGTAATAAAGCGGCTCAAGTAAAGAACTGGTATATCCAGCAACTCTTTGAGCACGAGGTACAAAATGTTGAGAATACGCCCGGTGCGTCCATTGCCATCATAAAACGGGTGGATGCTTTCAAACTGAAAATGCAGCACAGCCATCTTCACTAGCGGGTCGACGTCGTGCAGGGAATCATCGTTGAGGTATTGCTCTAGATTCCCCATCAGGTCGAGGATGGTGGCGGGGTCTTGTGGGGGCGTATACACCACCTCTCCACGCTGATTTTTAAGGGTTGTCCCTGGAAGCTTGCGGTAACCCCCGTTATCGCGCTTCAGCTCTTGTTGTATCTGGGCAATGTGATTGGTGCTTAGAAACCCGAACTGCTTTACTAAGTCAGTACCCAAACGCAGGGCTGCCGCATAGCGCTGCACCTCTTTAGCCGCCTGTGAAACGCCTAAATTAAGCTCAGCATTAAAAAGCTCATCGTGCGTGGTGATGATATTTTCAATTGCGGAGCTGTCTTTCGCCTCTTGCAACGGCAGCGTATCGAGCAGAATGCTCTCGTTTGGGATAGCCGCAACCAAACCCTTTAGCTCTGCTAAAGCCCGGTGGGCAGCCGGCAGTTTTTTTAACACAGCTCGCGTTTCCAGTTCTATCGCAGGTGGAAGCTCAGAAGGTTGCCAGGTGGTTTGCACGCAGGACAGGAAGTAACCAGGAAGAAAGCCGACCTAGCTTTGTAAAGAAACTTGATTTTTCTTTACAAAGGATCACGACCTATATAAAAGAAGAGTAGGTTTTCTTTCTATAGGCACTGTCATCGCTTTAATTGGTGTGTTAAATTCCAAAGAGGATGAGTGTAATTATACTTATAACAGGGAGTTTTTGCCCAAAGACGATGACCATATTACTCAAAGAGCATGCGTCTACCGGACATTTACTCATACTTGTTGCGAGTAAATAACACACAGTGATTAGAATATTTTTTGACATATCGGGCATAAGCTTATATTTTCTAACTACTTATAGGCATGTAATCTGTTCCCGGTATGGCCGACCTATTTTCCATAGCAGCTGGAGTTAGTTGTAGCTATCTGGGCCAATCCGTTATGGTACGTCAGATTATCAACTTGACGCATGTAGTGGTTGAAATAGAGTCTGGACGTCTAACAACTGTTCCCCTGCACCTTTTGCAAGCGGCATCAACGCACAAATCCTCGCAACGGGAACAAGACACGTACCAATTCGCTACCGAACAGGCCCAACGTACTGCCTTATCACGGTATTCTATTATCCAACCTTACCTGCAACGACGAGTTCCAGCATCCACTTTGGCTGAGGTTATTAGTCAACAGCACATCAGCGAATCTACCTTTCGTAGATGGCTACAAGCATACAGACAATCGGGTTTGGCGGGGTTATTACCCAAAAAACCAGGTGGAGGGAAGCGAAAGTCGAGACTACAGCAACAGCAGGATGAGGTACTTCAACTAGCTATCGAGCAGTATTTATCGCCACAGCGCCCTTCCGTAAAGTACGTTTACGAAACGCTGTGTCTGCATTGCATCAAGCAGCAAATACCCCCTCCTTCACTCAGTACTGTCCGCCGGCGGATTGCGCACCTGCCATCCAAGGTACGTATTAAGGGACGGCAGGGAAAGCAGGCGGCTCAACAGCAGTGCGATCCTGTGCAGTCATCTACACTTGAAGCAAACCAGCCGTTAGATGTAGTTGAAGTGGATCACGCTCTGCTCAACATCGTGTTGTTGGATGAGCAGACGCATCGGCCTGTAGGACGTCCCTGGTTGACTGTCGCCCTTGATGTTTACTCCCGTATGGTTATCGGATTCCATTTAGGGCTGGAACTACCTGGGGCTGGAGGGACTGGTATGTGTTTATCGCACGCTTTTTTACCGAAAGAAACTTGGCTGGCACAGCGCAACATTACTGGAGAATGGCCGTGCTGGGGCATCATGCGTACGCTTCACTTTGACAATGCGAAAGAGTTTCGCGGCAACATGGTGCGCCGGGCATGCGAGCAATACGAAGTTGCTATCCAGCATCGTCCACCTGGTGAACCCCATTATGGAGGCCATGTAGAGCGTTGGATAAAAACATTGAAATTCCGTATTCGACATCTATCAGGAGCCTACTTATCTAATCGCCAAGCACGGAGAACTTACCGCGCCCACGCTCATGCGGTTTTTACGCTGCCAGCCTTCGAGAAATGGCTAGCAACTTATATCGTGCAAGTATATCATCACCGTCCGCATTCCAGTTTATTAATCAGTCCCCT
The DNA here is from genome assembly GCF_000576555.1 of Hymenobacter swuensis DY53. Taxonomy (NCBI): domain Bacteria; kingdom Pseudomonadati; phylum Bacteroidota; class Cytophagia; order Cytophagales; family Hymenobacteraceae; genus Hymenobacter; species Hymenobacter swuensis. The sequence goes on along the minus strand of NZ_CP007144.1, from coordinate 275,095 downwards.
ACAATGCTACGAACAAGGCTTGCTGGCTGCCAATGGACGCGGTATCCCACCTCGACCTACGAATGAACGCCAAGTGCAACTCGACTTCTTGCCGTTTGTTGAGCGAACTATTCAACGGTACGGAGTTGTGATTGGGCATTTGCACTATTATGATGGTGTACTAAGTCCATTCATTGAGGGCAGATCAGAATCAGGCCGCTCAGTTGAACGTATTAAGTATGTCTTTCGACTGGATCCACGAGACATAAGCAAAGTGTATTTTTTGGATCCGGCAACAAGAGAATATCATACAATCCCTTTGCTTGATATGAGTCAAGGGCAGTTCTCAGCCCTGACAAAGCGAGAGGCCTTACGCCGAGTTCGATTGCAGGATCCAACTGCTACCCACGTACGGGAGAGCCACTTATTCAGTGCTTTACAGGAATTACAGGATCTGGAACAACAGGCTCAACAGCAGGTAGCCGCGCAGAGAGGACCACATCGCAAACCTATTTCACCCAGGCAACGCCGACTTCAGCAGGAGGCTGCGAGTCGTAACCCTGTATCCAGGAGTTTACAAGCAGAAGAACTCCCAGAAGCATTGATATCCACCACAGTTGTCTCATCAGACGAATCATCTGTCTCACAGCTACCACGGGTGCGTCGACCATTCCCAAACCTAGATGATGGAACATCTCACCTGCTCGACAGCTAAATGGTTGGATAAGCCACAAGATGCACGCATTCGTGCTATTCTGGTAAACAAATGGGTTCCGTATACTCTGGCGCAACAGGTGCTAAAGTTCCTCGCTTTCCTGCAAACGCACCCAAGTTCCAGCCGCATGCCTAATTTGATGCTAGTAGAGGATACAGGTAACGGAAAGACACATTTATTAGAGCATTACGTCAAAACCTGCTATTCAGTACACCAACAATCCACTGCAGGTGAATTTAAACAACACCAGCCGGTATTGTATGTGTGTGCTCCTCATATACCCGATGTACAGTTATTCTATTCATTTATTCTAGAAAAGCTACATGTACCTGTTGCACTTGGTGCCCGTACCAAAATGCGTCTCCAACTAGTTGGCGATCTATTACACGATGTGGGCGTGCGGATGCTTATTGTGGACGAAATACAGCATGTGTTGGCAGGTTCTCCTATGAAGCAACGTGAAGTGCTGAACATGCTTAAACTATTGGCAAATACTGTGTGTATACCCCTCGTATTTGCCGGTATTCGCACGGCTAATCACGTTATTCAGCACGATGATCAGCTAAAGAGCCGATTTGAGCGGATTGAGTTACCAGCCTGGAGCATGGATGAGGAGTATCTACGCTTACTTGATAGCCTGGAACAGTTATTACCATTGCGATTTCCTTCGCATTTATCGGAGCCACAACTTGCCAGTAAGCTACTAGCATTAAGCAAAAATACAATTGGTGGCTTGGTGAACGTATTGAAACGCTTAGCTGTAAATGCTGTTGAATCCAACGAGGAGAGAATCAGCCTCAAGCAGATTAAACGGCTAGAATCTACACCAATGGCATTTTGGATCAGTGTAGATTACGAGTTGCGGGTAAACTCCTAACGCATACCTCATCTGTGCGGCATGCGTCGATTGGGATATGGGACAGGTGCCAAAGGCAACAGCCAAGGAATCAGTAAAGCGTAATGCTAGACGTTCTAAGCACTTACTGTTGATTCTGGCCAGTTCCGGGACTGTAAATCCTTTCTTCTACCAATCGTAAGAGTTCGGCAACACTTATGCGTAGAACACTTGCTATACGGAAAATGGTGAGTAGTGAGGGTTGCTTATGGCCCGTCTCCAGCCGCGATAAAAATGCCCGGTCAAGATCGCTCTCAAACGCCAATGCCTCTTGCGAAAGGCCGCGTTGCCTACGGATTTCCCGTAAAACCTGACCGAACGCTTGAACTGGATCACCCTGCATGAGGGTGGCAAGCTATCGGCCATTCCTCCCGCTAACTGTTGTCAATAGACAACAAAAATCAATTACTTTTGCAGGAAACCTCATATTCATCGAGGAAGATACTTTCCACTATCCCTGCAATGTCCTCCTTTTCACCACCTCCCAACGAACAGGAATCGACGCTACGCTACTTGGCTAGTCGCATGATGGGAGATACATGGATTGCGCGTAAACTAGCCCGCGAACTACCAGATCTTTCACCAATGCAACAATTGGAAAGGTTACGAGGATTCCTAGCCGCGTCGACTGTTTCGAACACAATTGCCGCAGAAATCTGCAACCAGCACGGTATCATCATTGGCATTCCCACTGCTGAAAACACAGTTCTAGGAAACTCCAATTTTTCAGGGGAAGGCCACCGAATGTGTAGCAGGTACATGCATGCTGACGCACTAGTGGTATCACAGTATTGTGCGGAACAACTACTATCTGCTTGTCAACATAATGACGGCATATCTCGCAGTTAGAAATAATTATTTATTTGTATGCGAAGACATTTTTGGTATCGCAGCCTATACGGCCGGTTAGTCGTCGTTGAGCACTAAGCCGGGGCTCACGCGCAGTTCGTAGCGGTACGTAGTAGGCTCCCATTCCAACCAGCCTTGCCAAAAGCTGAATTCCGCCTGGAACAGCTGATTGAGCGGTGGGCCTAGGGGCAGGGTGCGCCGGGCCTGGCCTTGACCTAGGCGCACGCTTATTACAGACGGGAGTTCAGGAGGGTGCGTGTCATCTGGCAAGGAGGATGACCAATACCTTGACAACCGGAGCGTGTCGCCAGGTATTATCTTGTAGGTAACCTCGCTCGTCGTGTCATTCATCGTGGCGGCGTGCAGGTTTCCGGCTGCGTCGCGCCAAGTGGGATCGCGTGGTGAATAGGTGTTTACCCAGTACCAGCGCCTGCGGTGCCAAGCCAGGTAGTGGAATAAACGTTTAGGGTTCCGCTGAACGGTCAAGACCTGAAGCAGTGAATCAGCGGTTTGCATCTGGCGGAGCCGTGGCACATCTGGCAAGGCCACTACGGTTGAGTCAGAAGAGTAGCCCACGCTTACCAAAAGCGTGTCGGCGGTGCAGTTCGTCACGTACGATTCTACAGCATCCATTGGGGGATGGCGGGCCGGCGTACAGGCCAGCAGGCCCGCAGAGGAGGCGACCAGTAAGCCGGTTAGCGGGCGCTTATACATCCGTACAAAGGTCATTGATGACGCATGGGGGGCACGTTTGATTCGTCACGCGGCCAAATGTAACCCGCCGGAGTCCATGCTTGGCCAACTAGGCAGCACCCGTTCACGAAAACGGTCGGAATTGCTAAAACGAGCGTATGGGGATGTTAAGCCTTGAGGTTTACGCCCGCCTGCCATTCTTCAAACAGCGTGAAAAAATCCCTGAGCGCCGTGCTTTCATCTTGCGAGTAGAACAAAATGATATTGGCCCACCCGCGGCTGGCGGTAATTCTATACTTGGCAACTATCCAGTCCTGAAACTCCCCCAGGCACTCGGCATCGAAGTCGATACCGTATTGATCAGCCAAGAGAAACCATCCGTCTAAAAAGGCTTTGAGGCACGAGATATAATTTTTGCTCAGGTACATGGCCGGCCGACGCTTGATAGCCGCCAGCAGCTCCACAAGCGTGGTAAAGCGTTCCGGTGGCGTGCTATCAGAAACGAGATTATGCTGTTCAGTCATCGTACGAGGAGTTAGTTTTGTTAGCCTGCAAGGCTTACCATTTGTAACAAAGTAGAACTGTCCTTGACGTTCACGCAAACGGTACCTCTGTGAACGCTCTATTAATTTGAAGGAGCTTAATTTGACTGCTACTATTACTTCTCTGAAATGAGTGGATTACTGACGTTACGCTATGTAGTAGGAGCCATGTGCACGTACTTACCTGCTCTGCTATCCCCTCACCAAACGCCTTCCTCAGGCCCTGAGGCAAGTCTAGTCCAGGTACAACCAAAATTGATGGTGGGCGATACCTGCGACGTTAATGCTTCACTGCTCAACGTGCGCAGCACTCCCACGATCAAGGGCTATTGCCATGCCCGGTTTGAACGCAATAGGAAGCTCGTTTTGAAGGAACTTACCAGCAGTGACTGGGTACGGATAGAATACTGGAATGGTGACGTGGGCATTAGTGGCTATGTGTTACAGCGGTACTTATCTAGAAAGCCAGTTGAGTAAGCACGCTAGTACTTTAAGGGTGGGTCGGTGAACACGGCCCGTTCAAAGTAAGGAGGGTATTGTTAATGTTGTAATTGCAGGCATGAATCTACCGGAAGAAATTGCGCTCAATCAATTTGGCCAAGGTCTGCGCCCGCATGCCGAGTTGCTGGGGTATTTTCATTCGCTGTCGGCGGATGCACAAGGGCATCATCTGCAGGAGTTAACTGACCTGATTCGGCAATCCAAGGCCCACCTCGCGGATATCGACCCTGGCATTGCGGAGAGCGGCTTGCGGCCCACGTATACCCCGTGCATGGTCTTGCGCACCTACGGCTTGGTGCCGGGACTAGCTAGGCTGCTGAGCCTGCCCCTTGCCGAGCGCGACCGCGTCTATCGCCTGCTGCTCTACGTGTTCAAGCAGGCGTACCAGCGTCGGTTTGCTGCCGAAAAGAACGACCCAAACAAGTGGTAGTACTGGGACTTATCTGCCCCAGACACGATTGCTTTGCTCTTGAACGGACAACCCGAAGAGCCTAGCAGGTAGTGCAGCGAAACGGTGATTTAAACAGCCCCGTCTTTTGAACAGGGACCGAGAATTGCCCGCTAGTGGTTCTTAAGGTGATGCTTGCCAGCGAATGAAACTAACAGCGGCCAGCAAATGTAATTACATTGTACGTACATTTGCATCCATGAATACGCGCCTGATTCGGGTGGGCAATTCCCAAGGAATTGTGCTGCCCAAGAAGTTACTGGAACAATATCACCTCACCGGCGAAGTGGACCTGCAGCCCACGCCTGAAGGCCTGCTCATCAAGCCGGTGATGAAGCCCCGCCGCCAAGGTTGGGACGAGCGCTTCCAGCAGGCCATTGCCCAGGGCCAGGCCCCGGAGGGCGAGCTGCTGGAGGGATTTTCGGACGAGGCCTTTGAGGAAACGGAATGGCAGTGGTAGCCGTGCAGCGCTTCGAGGTGTGGCTCATTAACCTCGACCCGACCCAGGGCAGCGAAATCAACAAGACCCGACCCTGTGTGGTGCTCTCCCCCGACGAGATGAACCGCTACCTGCGCACGGTCACCATCGCGGCTCTGACCAGCACCCGGCGCGACTACCCGTCCCGGGTAGACTGCACCTTCCAGGGCAAAGAGGGCCAGGTCGCGCTCGACCACATCCGTTCCGTGGACAAAACCCGTTTGGTGCGCCGCTTAGGCGTATTGTCCAAAGCCACTGCCCAGGAGGTATGTGACCGGCTGCAGGAGATATTTCAGTACTGATACCCGCTAGGGGGCTGCGGATTGCCTGATGCTGTAATATGTTGCTTGATAGCTATTTGAGTTTTGCAAATTAAACCCAGCGTTTAGATGCGAAGCACCGTCTCGCTTAGATTATGGGTGGCAGTTGCTCATCTGCTTAAGGCTGTTGGGCGCGCTTTTCCATCCGCCGCAGGACTTTGCGCAATGGCTTGTCTGCCAAGGAGATTATAATCCAGCCAGTAAACGCCTTATTGACATACACGCCCTCTGGTTCGCGCTCGAGAACGGTAATGGCCTTCACCTTATCCGGCGTTAATTGGGCCAACACTACTTCCCGGACGGGGTCGCCTGCGCTGGTCACATCGACGGCAATGCCCTCCACGAGCAGCAGCGGCAGGCTGGTCACCTCGCCGTGGGGCGATGAAGCCGATTGCGGCGAGGAAAAATACCGGCTGCGGATTCGGCCCTACTGGTCGGCCGTTCTCTGCTCTTTCAAAGCAATTAACCAGCGGCGGTTCTGCGCGTGCGTCATAAAAAGACTGTCCGTTTCCATGCGCGCCTGCGCAGCAGCGGGAAGCCCTGCACAAGCGAAGACACAGGAGAGAATCCACAACTTTTTAGCCATAGCGTAATGGGGGAGGAAGGGAGCTCCAATCTAGGGCTAATAGGGCCTTTTGGAAGTTTACCAAAACGGTGCTGCTGGAAACGGTTCCGTCCCGAGGAAAGACGCATTCAACAAAAAGTTGTTAGCGCTTACTGAGGGTATGCCCGCTCTTTTGCCACACTCCAAAACGAGAAAATACCCACAGCCGGTCTTTCGTATCACATCGCAACTGCAGGTAGTCTTCCTTCGTCTGGATTGAGTCGCGTATGCGGCCATTACGTACCTGTACCAACATTTGATTTGCATCGCCCGAATTCCGGTTGCGTCCTGCTAAAAAGATGCTGCCTTGACACAAGCAGACGTCGCTGACTTCATTGATAGAGTCAACTTGGGCTACTGGCTTCCAGCCCTTTTTGGTTCGAAAAAACAACTGGCCTGTGTCGAGAAACTTGAATTGGGCGTCTGCAAAATAGGACACCCCCGCGACGGTATCTTGGACTGCATTTAGTTCTGCGATAGTCCGGATATAGGTCCATCGCTTGCCGAGGCGGTCCTGCATCTGGTAGAGTTTGCCGTGCCTATTCGTTAGCGCTTGAATAGGTTGGCCAGGTCGTGAATAAAAGCGATAGAGCAGAAACGTATCGGTGGGAAGCGACTGAGATTCGCTCCACGTTTCGCCAAAATCGGTGGAATACGATAAGCGCGAATACGGCTGTGAATGCGGTGGTTCTGCCCAAGTAAGCCCCCACAACACCTTGTGATGGTCCATCGTCACCGTATTGAGGATGGGGGCAAATGGCAGCCCCCACCGGAAGTATTTGAGGCGGGGTATTATATCCTGGTGGGGCCTTTGGATCCAATGTCTACCCGCGTCGGTCGTTAGGGCTATCCCCCCCTGGAGCTGCAGCACGGCAAGGAGGGAGTCGCCGTGGATAGGCACTAAGTCCGCATAAAGGGGCCCCGACCGTACGGCGGAAGTCGCGGGCGGTCGCCGAATGGTCGGGTAGCGGGGCGGCTCTTGGCCGCAGGAAGCCAGCCATGCGCCCAATAAGAGCATACCCCAGTGGCACACGGACGAACACAGGGGGGATCCCAAAGTAGTCATAACAAAATAACGGCTGTTCCACGCATCCATTGTCACTGACCGGCACGAAGCCCAATTGACATGCTTTCGCCAACCGTCTAATTCACAAAAGACCGGGCCAGTACGGTTGTTCAGTCAAAGGGTGGTGGCCTAAACGCGGCAATTCAGTTAAAGGAACGAAGTGATTTACTCGTCCGGCTCCTCATCACCCATATACAGTACAGCTGAATCTCGCTTGTAGAGGGCGAGAAACTCGGTAAAACTCTCCGCTATTGGCCGGTATTCGCCCCCGCAGAGCACGTACACGGGATGGGTCGAGGAAGCACCTGCATCCAGCCGAATGGCATAGGCAAAGAGGTGAATCATGTAATCGGCAAACACATAAAACTGCTTGTGCTCGGGCCAGGTGTGGAGCAAGTCGCTATACTTGGGCACCCCATGGTAGTCGTGAAACCGTTCGGCTACGGACGTCACTTCCGCTAGGCTATTAAAGCAAAAGAACGGCTCGTCGTACTTCCCGCCAGTGCCATTGACGAGGGTAAAGTAGCGGACCATATCAGCAGGCAACTGGACCTGGTGTGCTGCAGCAAAACGCATTAGCTCGGTTGCGGAAGCTGTTTGCCGGGCAATGGTCCCCGCTTGTTGCCAGCGCTGTTGGGCCCATAATAGGTTATCTGGCTCTGCCATGAGTGGGAGTCTTCTTGGTCTGGTGCGTTCACGCAAACGGTCAATTTCCTTAACGTGCTATTTGTTCTGTTTTCTGAGGGGACCCCAAGTCAATGAACTTTTCCTCCCGACAGCCCCACCCTGTCACACCGTCAGGTATCGGGTAATTACCGGGCTTTGGCCTAAATCTGGCTGAATAGTGCCCTCACCCTTATCATTTTCCATGAATCCATTCTCTCTAGATCAGCACATCAGAAACAACATCCGCCTGGACCACCTCAAATACGGATCGGGTACGACTCCAGCGGAGTTGAAGCTCGACCACATTTTCAATAATGTGATTGATGTCGACCTGGACACTCCCATTTACCGCCTGTTCGGCGCGAAACGCTTTTACCAGCTGCTAGACGAGAAACAGTTAGCCCTGGTGAACCCGTCCAGCTGGGAAGATCCGTTTGAAAATTTCTTGCTCAAGGCACGGTGGGAACTGGCCGACGGCACGCCCGTCAACATGGCCAGCATTCGTGACCGTTACTATGGTCAGTGCTGGACGCTGCGGCGGGAATGCGACGGCTTGTGGCAGAATTACCGGGGCGCCGCGACGGAGGAAAACAAAGCGCCCTATGCCTTCAAGGTGGCCACTACCGTTCGGCAGCTGATGAACGAGTTCTACGACATGAGCAACCCGTACCACCAGCTTAGCTATTTCTTGGGTAAAGTCCGGTACCGGACGGACGAAGAAATCCTGAACTTCTTTGCCAACGACGAACGGTTGAATACGCGGGAGCAGATGGCCAACCTGCGTTACACCCGGACGCTGCTGATTAAGCGGGAGGCATTCAGCTACGAAGAAGAGGTACGCCTGATTTACAGCGACTCGAACTCTGCTGAGCCTGGCCAGCCCGGCCCGCCGCCCGTACACCTGGTGCCGGTGGACCTTAACCGGCTGTTCAACTACATCGAGCTGGACCCAAAAATGCCCTTAGCTGAAGCAACCCAGGCCGCCCAACGCATTGCGCAGGCCGGCTACAATGGGCAGGTTACCCAATCCTCGCTGTATAACAACCCAAATTTCATAGTTCGCCTGAGCATGTAGAGTCAAAAAGCCCTGGAGTGATCCAGGGCTTTTTCGTACCTGCCGGCCAGCAGCTTGCCGGACCCAACTAGCCAAGAGAGCTAACCTGCTCGGCTAGTTGCTTGAGAATCTCGAAAGCCGCATGGCCTCCTACGCTGCCAAGGCCTTCCGCCGCCAGCTCCTGCAGCGATTTGACTGACCGCTCCAGAATACTTTTCCTGGGTTCGGGGCGCTGCAACTGGGCCTCGACCATCTGCAACTGATCGTCAATATCTTCGCGCTGCCGGGCGAAAGACTCTCCCGCCAGCACCTGCTTCAACTGCTCGACCAGCTCTTTCATCTGTTGTACGTCGCCCGCCCCCCCGGATTGAGTAATGGTATTTCCGCGGGCGACGTTTAGCAGCGCCCCCTGGCCGGTGTTCGTCGTTTGCATGGCGTTTGCCCCAGTAGCTACTGTATTGGTACTGCCACCGCTAAAATTGAAGATGTGGTTTGTCTGGAATGGAAAAGCCACTTCCACTTTACCCAGCTTTTTTACTTCCTGCTGCACGAAGTGAATCGTTTCCTGCATGCCCAGCTCAATTGGACACGGCTCACTCTTACCCCTGAATTCGCATCCGGGCTTATGCTTCGCAAGTGCCGTATCAAGCAGATTTAGCACTTCCTCCAGATAGATCTTTTTATCGCTCTTATCATAAAACTGCTCCGTGCCAGCAATTAAGACGGTTCGTGTTTTAACCAGGCCGTCCGGTGAATTAAACGCAAAACGTTGAGCCTGCGCCCTGCTGAAAGCAACCTGCGCCTGCCGGCGAACAATGTCCTCAGATGTCATGGTAGAAGTAGTTAGTTGTGGTGGTAGTATGCTGTCGGCGGCGGCTTTCTCGCCAGCTCGGGTAAGATGCACCCCGAAATAGTGCGTGCGCCGGCCGTCTGGCCAGTCGTTGGGCGTGTCGAATGGCTTTTGGAAATCCAGTAGGCCGCGCCGTATGCATTCCTCTAGGATGAGGTGTAATTCCGCGCCGTTCTGGGCAAATGCCAGGGGAAAATCCTGATGAATATCAATGTCGCGGGTTTTATAGGCCGGTATATCCACTTCCAGAAGCACCCGTAGCAAATGGTCCCGTTTTTCGTCCAGTGTTTCTGAGGTGCCCTGCGCGTCGTGGAAGAGCTTGCTGGTGATGTGCACCGGCTCTTGTCCTTTCTCCGAGGCCTGCCGGCACAGCCCGGCCAGCTTGGCACTGGGGGAGAGGGTGCCGGCCGCGGCGCTGTGGTAAAGCCCAACTAAAAAGTTGAACTCAAAAACCGCGCGGCCGATAGGGACGAATTGAAATAGAACCAGACTATTATTGCCTTCGTAGGGTGAAAAGCTGGCGCGACCTTTTGAGGGAAGCCCGGTCAAAGGGCAAACCGTAAACTCGTTGAATAAAGAATCAGGCATAATACTCTAATTCTGGGTGTTGTTGAACTGACAGGAAAAAATCCCGACTCATCTATCTCCTGGTTTTGAGCAACCCAACAACGCTCTAGGAAGTGCGGTTTGCGTAGCGTGGGCCGGGGTAAACATCAGGCCCAGGCGGGACAGGAGTAGCTATTTGCACACGGCACGTTATGGAATATCTACCGGCTAGTTTCAGGGCGCTTATCCGGTGGTTACCCTCGCCGCTGATGTAATACTCATCGGTGCCTGCTACTTGAATTAAATCCAGTGTTGAAGTATCAGCATTCAGAAAACCCGGCCAATTATCGGAGCGGAAATTATAATACTTCTTGGTCTTCAACATATCGAGCCAGCGTACACTGTTACCGTAGAGGGAATGGGTAGTACCTACTATCAATGCTAAAGGTATCGTTCGAATGGCGTCGTGCTTGTGCACATAACCATTGACATCCAACAGTTTGATCGTGGCTAATGCCCACTTCGGAATAGCTTGGCCAGGGAACAGCCGAGCGTATTCTTCTTCTGCGGTTGGAATTGAGGGCTCTTCCATTGTTGGCCTCGGTTACTTAATTAGATGATAGGTGGGCGTTGTTAAACAAATAGGGGAAAACCGCCAACCTAAGGCAAGGGCTAGTGCTTCGCCAAGGCTTTACGTACCGCGGCTGCCGTGGGTAGTTCGTCGAGATAGGGACGGGATGTCGTATCGCGCACATACCGCGGGCGGCCGGCACGATCGGTGCCAGCTAGGCGGAACACGTCCGTAGCGTAGTGGGAAAAGTGGCCGTAGGAACTCTGGCCGTGCTTGTCGGTCCAGCCTACGTCCTTAAGGCTGCACTCCTTCAACGCCAGCAGTTCCAGACGCCCGTCGTGGTCTACGTCCGTAAAGAAGAGGGACTCGAGGTTAGTCAGGTCGCCCATGTCTTCCAGCGGCAGGATGCGCAGCGCGTACGTGTTGGGGCGGTAGGGGTCGAGCACCAGCAGGTCCGTCCCGTACTCGTTCTCGCCCTGGCTGCGGACGGCCAGGAACAGCTGCTTGCCGAAGGCAGTGGGCCGCCACACATAGCTTATCACGCGGCCAGAATAGGACAGCGACAGCGGCAGGATGCGGCGCAGGAACCGTGTATCGGTTTCACCGGGGAGCCGCCGGGCCTCCCCCTGCTGCCGGGTACGGGCTTCCAGACGCGCGGCCTCGGACTGTCGTAAGGGGGCGTTTCGGCCAGTCGGCTCCACCACGAGCCGAAGGGCGACGCGCACGGGCTTGCCCTGACGCCGGCCTGGAAGCAAGCGGGGGATGGAACCGAAGCCACCGGTCAGGGCCGCATCGATGTCCGGACTGATGCTTTCCAACACGCGGTAGCCGTGCACGTCCCCCGTCTTCTCAACTACCAGTCCGATCACCAGTCGGGCGTGCGGGGGCACCGGCTCGTTGTCGGGCAGAATCAGGTGGGCAAGCGCCTCGCGCCGTAAGCGCGGCAATAACGCCTCCCCGTTTGCAAAAGCAGGCAGCTGCTCTACATCGGTGTAGATGGGTTCCTCTCCGGGCAGTGGCGTGGGGGGAAACGTGAGGGGCGGGCCTTCGCCCGACAGGCCCGGAACTAGCTGCAACGCGACGCGAACCGGGCGGCCGTGCAGCCGGCCCGGCACCAGCCGCAGCTGGCGGAGTGCGTCAAGCATGGCCGAGTCGATACCGGGACTGATGCGCCCACCAAGTTCGGGGTGCTCCACCGCGCCGGTTGGTCCAACGACCAACCGCACATAGTAGGGGGGACGGGACGAGCTGAAGGAATGGCCGGGCGGCACGACCAGGCGCCGTTGCATGGCGGCGGCCACGACTGCTTCCACCGCCATGCCTCCCGGACCGGTGGGCATTTGGTCCACCTCCTCGTAATAGTCCGCGCTGGTGGGCAGGCGCAGGTTGCTGAGTGAAGCCCGCGCCGGCTGGCCACTACCAGGCTCGCGAACAGACAACGGTGACAATACATCGAGCCGGCCGTCGTGGTTGAGATCAGCCAGGTGTAGTTCCTCCAGCGCGGCGGGCGGGGTCGCGATATGATACGCCGGCTCGAAGTGCGCCCGACCGTCATTGAGGCGCACCCATACGTCATCGCCAAAGTTGAACGCCAGGTCCACGTCACCATCCCGGTCCACGTCCCCCAGCGCCACCCAGCATGGGATGGCCCGGGGCTCGGGCTGTCCCACCTGTTGCGAAAGGCTGTCTGCGCCGAACTGGCCGGTGCCGTCGTTCAGGTACACCCCCAGCTTGCCGTCGCCGAGGTCCAGGACCAGGTCGGGCCGGGTATCCCCGTTGAGGTCCCCGATGGCCAGACTGTAGCCGGTAGCGGGCAGGTCCTGCTCGTGGCCAAAATGACCCCGCCCGTCATTGAACAATACGCGGCCCTGGTTCTGCACGGATACAAGGTCCAGGTCGTGGTCCCCATCCACATCCGCCAGCGCAATGCGTTCGATCATATCGCTGGGTTCAAATGACTTCCTATCCGGCCGCATGTCTTGGGACTGCCAGTGAAAATGCCCCCTCCCATCGTTGAGCCCCACCTGTAACCGGGTTCCGTCGGGGATGAGGATATCCGGATCACCGTCGCCATCCACGTCCCCGGTAGTCATATCGGTGGTACCCCACCATGGCATCGGGATGAACTCCACCACTCGCCTGCCCCGGCCGTCGTGCCGCCACAGCACCAGGCTATCGTCGTGGCGGCTGGCGGCCAGCAGGTCGGTATCGCCGTCCCCATCGGCATCGAAGGACGCCAGCAGAGTGGCCTCCAACGCCCGCAGCACGGCCCCGTGGCGCAGGCCGCCGAGCCCGTCACCCAGCCAAAGCGTAACCGCCCCCTGTGGGTCAGTGTACACGCTCCCCGGACCCGCATTTGGGTCACCGTTGGTCAGAGCCAGGTCCTGATGGCCGTCTCCGTTAAAATCCCCCATTGCTACGATGTGTTCCTCCGATCCCAGCGGCGAACTCACCCTGCCTGCCGCCCATTGCGGGTGGGCAACCGTCTGCTTGCCCACCCGCAATGGGGCAGGATGGGAGAAGCGGGGCCAAGTGAAAAGCGCGGCCAGCAGGCACAGCAACCCAAGGCCGCTGAGTAGCCACCAACCGTAGCGATGAATGAGTGACACGGAAAGCATAGGAATGGATAGCGAATAGATAAAGAACGCTACGAAATGGAATCAGCGAAAAGATAACGGAAGGAAATGATCGACTGCAGCGCAGCGAGCCCCACGGCCAGCGCCTGGCGGCAGCTGGGACAGGTGGTTCACCCAGTATCCCCAGAGGGCATTCGTAGATGTCCAGCCAGACCGGTAGCATGTAAAAGTGCTACAGAACCAGGCGTATGCCCATGGTTTGTCGCCCGTCGCCGGCAAGTCAGGGATAATGCCCGGAGCGGGGCACCGTATCCCCTGGGACGTGTACCCCCCGGTACCACAAGTTGCCGGCACTGTAGACAAATTCGGGATCAGCGAGAAAACGTACTGCTCCCCGACGTCCTAATGCGAAGAAGAAGTATTGGCCCGGATAGGGTACCCAGGGGTCAGTATAAATAAAATGCCGGTCTTGCCAATAATTGGACGTGCCCGGTACCCGCCGGAAGGTAGGAATGTCAATGCCCTGGTTCAAGCTAACTCCGCTGTCCCCGGTAACCCCGTTAAAGTAGACGAAGTCCTCATAATTATAGGGCGGGTCTTGACTGATGTCTTCGTGCACGTACCGATACGGCAAGCGGATATATACCCGGCCGGCCGGATCGCGAAAAAGCGTGCTGTCAACGCCTCCCACGGGCGTTAACGAGTGCTCAAATCGGGTATACTCCGACTCGCAGGAAGCACACAGGCCCAGCGTGATTGGCATACATAGCAGGTAAAAGCAAGATTTCATACGCAGAGCGTAGACGGCCGGCAGCATCGTGCAGCTCAGGATGGTGTAGTACAGCTGCCGGAAGCCAAGTTCGGCCTTTTAGGTCGGATTCCCGGTATGATTTTGTATCTATACCCTGCTGCCAGACCGCGCAGGAGTTGACTCCTGAACCGCACCGTTTCTGCTCCCGGCCGGTCGGCGGGCTGGTAGCAGATGAGATGCTTTCCGGCTGCAACTTCTCTACCGGATTGCTATGAAGAAATACGCTATTGCTCTGCTAGGTTGTGCGTATGGCCGCTGCACTTCGGCGCAGCCGCCCATCATCGCCGCCGCTGATACCGGGACCTACGAGGGTCTGTTGGCCGTGCCTGCCTCCCGGGTGATCATACAGATGCCGACTGGAGAGGAAGGCCTGGGCTATGCCCTTCCGGTAACAAATCTGGCTGAGATCTATTTGGTGCCTTACGGAGCAGGCCGGCCGTTTCACTACGGGCGCGCGATCCGACAAGGGGTGTTTGTGACCAGCCTCTACAGCCTGCCCCATCTACTGGAACCACCCAGAGCTGATAGTCTACGCGCGGCCTATGTGCACTATCCCACCCCGGGGTCCGCGAATTACCTGCCGATACTCCCCGGATCCGGAACCGTGTCGGTACGGGTAGGCCGGTTCTGGAAAAAGCGCGCCTTAGACGGCTTGTTTCATCTCTATCGCATCAGGGCCCGCTACGTGGCCCTGGGCCACGTTCCGGTGGTCTACCCGCACTTGGCCTACCGGGCTCGGCCTAACAAGCCGCTGATGCCCTGGAGCACCCAGCGTGCGCCCCTGTATTATATCACGGATATTATCCGCATCGAGCGCGTTTCGCGGCCTTGAGTACCTACGGGTCCGTAGCCGGCCGCCAAGGAGCTTGTCAAAGCAGATGCGCGGGCATGCGCACGGCGGTGAGGGTGCCCTGTTGAAAGGGGTGGAGACGTTTTACCCATCGAGGATTCTGCAGGGACAGATAGCAGCTGCTGTCCTCTTCAAACTCCGGTGCAAACAGCAGATCACCAACGACGCGGCCCCCATCTACTACCTCGAACTGCAGGTTGCTGTCGGTGCCAGTACACGGGCGAAGCTCCAGGGTGACGACCGTATCGCCCACCAGCAGGTGCAGGTCAGCTGTGCTCACCGAAACGCAGAGAGCGGAACGGGTGTACTGATCCTGAAAGACGTGCGGGTGCTGCTGCCAAAAGCTCATGCGCCCTTCCCGGGAAGGATCCATACCGGCAGCTGCCGTCGCCGCTTGGCCAGGAGCTTGCCCGGAGTCAGCGGAGGCCATGTGTTCCGGTTGGCAACTGCTCAGGACCCATAGCATTGGCCCCATCACGCAAAAGGATTTGACGGTCATACTGGGTTTGGGTAGAGTTGAAATAGTGCCTGAAAACGCCTGAACGGGCAAGTGATGCGGAGGAGTTATGTACGCTGCAGTGCGTTATCTGGTATTGCCGGTCGGTGGCGGATACAGCTCTGCGCGTACTGCAGAGGGCATGGGGGTTAGCTGGTACAGGTAGCCTACGCGGTAGCAAGGACGATAGAATATATCGGCGAAAATTCCAGTAGGGTTGAGCGGGTAGCTGCCATCCTGCCCCTTTATCAGCGGCCATTCTGCCGGAAAGCAATAGCCCGCAAAAGGATTGTGCCTGTTCAACGCGGCAACATGTTGTTGGTAGTAGCCCACCACCGATACCGGGTAAGTACCTTCGGTGGGCAGTTCCGGCATCCCGCCTCGGCCCCGAGTACCGGCAGGGGCTAAGCGATAGAAGCCCGGGCGAAACGGGATGGAGTCAATCAGCGCAGAGGAACGTTCTGCGTAACCAACGTTGAAATAGGGGGTAACCAGCACATGCATGGTGTCGCGGCCCGCCACGCAGTAGACCCATACTTGACGGGTATAGAATGCGCTAGAAGGAACTAAGTAAAACGCGCCGAAGCGTAAGGCTCCCTGAAGCCGTTTGTCGTCCATTTTTCGACTAGCAATGGGGTCAAGGCATTCTACTACCCGCCCCTGTTGCACAAAGCGCAATACGGTGTAGCCAACTCCAGATACAGTTTGGGAAGGTTCTCCAATTTGCCCTTTCGGGCAGGACTGGAGAGCCAATTGCTGCGAACATGCAGACAGAGTACACAGCCAAGTAAGTGGGAGCAGCAGGGATTTCATGGTAGCGATTCTATTCCGACTGTCATACTGCTTTGAACACTCTGTACCAATGTGCGCAGATTGGTGTACCTAGCGCACTGTCTGTTCTTACCAGACCACCCCAATAACGCCGAACGCCGACATTCTGCCCTCGGCTATCACTCGCCCAACCACTTCGAAACCCATCTCCAAACCATGTCCCAATTGTGTCCGCCTTAGCTAGACCACCTCATATTAGCTTGCTTACCAACCGGAGGCTATTTGAGTCATCTGCTACACGGGAGCGAGAGCCTGACAGCTTGCTTGGCAAAGGCGGGTGTGGTGTTAGCCTTAGTTCTGCTGACTTGGATGTGAATATTGTTGATAAAGCAACTATGGCGGCAAGGTTGGCTAAGCGCAGTCGCGTTACTCTTTTTATTGGTGGCGGATGGGCTGGCTCTTTGTGGGAGCCTATGGCTGCTGTTAATGCTCGGCATGGCAGCCGGCCCCAACTAGTAGTACACTCCTTTTGCTATAAGCACCCTTTTAGTGAACTGCAACTTGATACGACGGGGCAAGTGGTTGTAGGCTCAGACCTACTGGATCATTACCGCTGTGACTGTTCCAGCATTCGTAAAACGCCTTTACCAAGGGTAATGGCATCCTCTTCGGAAACCACCAGTGGCTGACCTATGTATTCAGACGACCCAATACCATTGGTTTTCGTCGCCCATATCTCGAACTGGCCATTGGAATACTCTACCGAGCAGACATTACAATCCTTAAAGAAGGTGCGCGCCGAACGCGCGCCTAGATGCTGGAGCCATTGCTGCTTTGATAGCTTCCAATCGGTAGGATGAGGCAGACCGGTTCGTTCGTGCCGCCTCAGTTGCAACAATGTATTGCCCAATTCGGCTGCCTCCACGGAAGGAGCAAACTGCTGCACTGGTATCCCAAGATCCACTATTGACATACCTTGTGTCGAGAGGCCATAGACTTCGAGTAACAAGCGCTCTGGCTTTTGGTAGATGATCATAATATTGAGGCGGCTTATGCGACTGTGAGCACTATAAACCCGGTAGTTAATGCCAAGTGCTTGCTTGTCATCGGTTCTTGTTCGGGAATGACAGTAGCTGGTTGCTACCTTGTCACTGAACAGCCGTAAGCGGTAAATAGCTCTCGACCATAACCCCTTGCTATGTACTACGATATATATGGCCTCTCAGCAGGGCGTGACGCGGACACTGTAGAACGCTTTCTAGCCCATTTTTGCGACCGCACCTGCATCGAGCCATTGGTAAATAAATCGCTGTACGTCTGGCAGAATGATACATACCACACACCGGAGGTGTTTCGGCCGCTGCACTCCATCGCTGAACTGAATGCGTACGCCATAGCACATCCGAATCACGCCTTCAACTTCTACAACCATAAAGGGTTGCGAGACGACGTGTTCAGTACCATCATCCAATTCACCAATGACGGGAAGGTCGTGTTCGGCATCTCCGTTTGGTACAATACGGAAGAGGGAAGCGACACGTATGAGGACGCGTACCTGGTGGAAGCAGAAATCAGACAGGTGACCGGAGCGTACAAAAGCTACATCGCAGTGGAATACCCACCTGCGAAGAATGAAGAAGAGTTTGACGAAGATGTGGCCATGTGGAAAGATATACACGATCGGTTCGAAAGAGACAACCCAGACTTGGTTATCCGTTGATGCCCACAGCAAAATTCCCAACACGCTCTAATTCAAGGGTGGGGTTATACACAGCACTTCCACGCGGCTAGACTTCTGTAGTAAACTTCTCCTCACACGATGGATTAGTAGCTTTTTCCGTGGGTGAGCTTCAGCACCTGATCGGTAAGTCCAGGCAGGCCTTTGAGGGCCTGAATTGCCAGCGTTGTCAGGGCCGGGCGGCCGAAAAACTGGTGAATAAGGCGGCCAGCTCTGATGCGCAGGCTCAGCAGATTGCGCCAGGCCTGCGTGTATTGCTGCTCCAACTCGGCGCGGGACAGGCGGCCCTCCAGAAACTCGAGCAGTAGGCTGTGCAGTAGAAAGCTGGCGTTCATGCCCATGCTCATGCCATTGCCGGCCAACGGGGCAATAGTGCCGGCGGCGTCGCCCAGCATGAGCACGTGGGCATCCACGGTGGAGCGCTCCCGAAACGTGATTTGGGAAATGACGATGGGCGCCTGCCCGGCCCGTTGGGCCTGCTCCAGGTAGGGGCGCAACAAGGGGTTTTGCATCAGCACCTGGCGCTCCATCTCCGCCACGCTGTTGCCGTGGGCGCGCAGGTTACGCACGTCGCTGATGTAGCTGCAGTTGGTCAACCCCCCGGGTACCGGCGAGAGCCCGCAGTAGCCGTCGCGAAAATTATGCATCTCCACCAAATCCTGCGGAAAGCCACCGGCCAGCTGCAAGTGATACTTCACGGCCACAAACTGGCGCCCCTGCTGGCTGGATGCAAGAAACGGGCGGCGCAGCTTGCCGTCGAGGTTGGCGTGCTTGCCCCAGGCCCCGCAGGCCGTGCGGGCTCGAACGGTTGCTCCTGCGGCCGTGGTGAGGGTGAACACATCATCCGCGAAGACGACATCCGTCACCTTGGTGCCCTCCTGAATGCTGGCCCCGTGCGCCGCGGCCAGCCGGGCCAGCAGCAAATCCAGCTCGTAGCGCGTGATGCCGATGCCGCCGATATCCAGGGGGTGATGCAGGGCCACCCCGGTGGGGGAGGAGACGGTGAAGCGCGTCATTCTCGGCAGGTTCATCTCGCGCAGCGGCACCCCGATGCGGCACAGAAAGTCGTAGTTCTCCAGCGAGATGTACTCGCCGCAGACGCGGTGAAACGGGTACGTTTCCTTTTCAAACAGCACGACCCGCCGCCCGGCCTGGGCCAGCTGCACGGCCAGCGTCAACCCGGAAACCCCGCCCCCGATAATGGCGCAGTCGTAGATTGCCTCCACCGGATCGGATCCGATGGAGGGGGAAGCAGGATTCAGGTCAGGCATGCCGAGCGGTGGTCGATATAGGTGGGAGAGATGATGGCCGGCCAACAGAATCAGGCCTGCTGGGTCCGGGGCCGTCGTACACGGGCAGCGAAAAGCACCCCGGCGGCCAGCAGGCTGGTGTAGGCCGTGGCCTTCAGCCACTGGGGCACTCGCATGCCGTTTTCCTTGAGCACGGCGGTGGCGGCCACCTCGTCTTTGCCCGCTATTTTCTGGTTGATCGTCTCGTAGTCCTGGGCCACGTAGGCCACGGCCCCGGCCAGCGGCAACAGGGCCAGATAGGCGGCTTTCGGCAGCTTTTCGGCTCGGAACAGATACGCGAAGCTGCCTAGCGCCAGCAACCCGGCCCCGCCGGTCAGGGCCTGTGCGACCCGCATGCTGCGGTGCAGCCCCAGCGCCACGATGGCCGTGTTGAGGCCCGCGGCATGGTCTTCGGTGTAGTCCTCGGCGTTGTTGAGCATCAGTACGCCCACCTGCAGCAGCCCGTAAGCCCCCGCCAGGGTGAGTACCGCCGGCCGGGGAAAGTGCGTGACCAGGCTGCCGGTGTAGGCCATGGGCCCGAAAAAGATAACGGCCCACTGCGCGGCCAGCTGCCAAAGCCCGCGCGACTTAAAGTGCAGCGGCCGCCAGGAGTACTGGAAGCCCAGCGCCCAGCCGATTACGGTCAGCGGCACAAACTGCCAGCGCCCGGTATGGCGCGTCAGCCACAGGCTGATGAGCACGGTGCCCGCCACCGAAGCCCGCATCTGCCAGCGCACCCCGGCCGGCCCCAGCTCGAAGATGGCGTTGGACAAGTGGCTTTTGTAGACGGCATCCACGCGGCGGTCGGCGTAGGCGTTCACCATATCGCCGAAGTTGAAGAGCAGGTAGATGCCCGCCAGCCCCGCGTACAGCTCCGGCTTTTTCAGGAAACGCAAATTCTCGGCGCTGAGGAAGATGGGAATGAGAAAAATGGGAATTTCGGCAATCAGAAACTCGGTGCGGCGCAGGGTTTTGCTGTTTTTCAGAAACTGCGCCACGCCCCGGTGCGCCGGCCGGGCCAGCAGGTTGATGCGCTGAATGTGGCGCTCATTGGGGTTCAGAAACGCGTCGCGGCCGTGCAGCAGCACGTGGTTGTCAGCCAGCACGATGTCGTTGTCCTGCCAGGTGTGAATGTAGAACACTTCCGGGGCGTACAGGGCAGTTTGCAGCTCGGCAATCAGCGCCACCTGCTGCTCTGCCGTGGCATCGAGCACTTCTACCGTAACCGGGTTGAGGTCGTGCACGGGCTCGGCAAAGCGGATGGTCGGCTCGCCCGTGACCGGGTGGGCCTGCAGCAGCTGCTGGGTGAGCGTGCCGCCATAGTGCACGATTTTCTCGGTCCGGTAGCGGAGCGTGGCCTGGGCCCACCGGGCCCGCTGCGCGGCCGTGGCTCGGGCCAGTGCCCGGCCGGTATCGGCAAAGGTGGTGCCGCCCCGGTCCTCAGCGCGGGGCGCTTTCAGGCACTGGAAGAAGATCAGGTACGGGATGCGGCCCACAAAGGCCCCGTCCCAGTGCAGGGGTACGGCGCTGGGCGTGTAGAGGTAGTTCTTGGCGTCGGCCTTTACCTTCAACTCATTGATGGCCCCGAACGGCCACTGCAGCGGCTCGCCCAACTGCTGCGCGTAAAGGGCAAACTGGGTTTTATCGAACAGCGCAAACCCGCGAAAAATCAGCAGGCGGTGCTCCTGCACCCACGCCCGGATCTGGTCGGCGGATATACCCGCAATGGTTTGGCCGGGCGAATCGGCCTGGACGAGCAGGCCAAAGGGCGTTTGGGGTTCAAGGAAGTAAGTAGGCATAACAGGACGTAGAATAGCGCGAAAACGTGCTCCGCAGGTACAAAAGAGGAGTGAGATATGATAGGGTGCTACTGATCTTAATGCTGCATTAGCTTCTGCGGGTTATTGGGGGGGGTAGTAGCTCGATGGTCGTCGTATGGTTGCAATGAAAGCACCACCAGTAGCGGCGCTGTTGATCAACCAGAAGCAGCTCTTCTCCGTTGTGGCAGCGCAGACAAGGGCAGGCTAGGCGCTCGTCATATTCATAAGCACTATATCGACACGTTGCGCATCCCCATAGGGTAGCGTCCTGACCATTTTCGTCTTCGGACCCTCCCCAGAAAAAATCCTTCTGTTGACAGTTTGGACAAAGGTGCAGTGCCATTCGATAGGTATTGGTTAGAAATTTAGCTTGTTTGGTACAGTTTCCGGGCGGGCGACGAAGTGGCTGGGCCGGCCGTCTTTCTCCACCAGCTCGGCCCCGGCTGCTTCGGCCTGGCGGCGTTTGAGCAGCACGTACTCGTTGTCGCGCAGCAGCACTACCCCGTGCCAGGGCGTAAGCCAGTCATCCACGGCCCGGGTCATGCGCAGGCCAATTTTGTCGGAGTAGGGGTGCTGCGGGTGAATGCTCAGGCGCACGGCGTGCGGGAACTCCTGGGCCAGCAGCCGGGTCCAAGCGTTGCTGCGCCGGATAACCTCGTACGCCACTTCCTTGCTTTCCTGCTTTACGCGGCTCTTGCTTTTGGTCGGCTCCAGGGCCAGGCGGTCTTCTGAAACGAAGCGGTGAATGCCATTGAACATGGCCCGGTGGTGCTCCGTGTCTCGCACCCGGGCTTTGAGATCCTCCAACGGCTCCCCATACTGGCCGGCAATCCAGGTGCGAGCCTCGTCGAAAGAGTCCGTAGCCAACAGATCTTCCAGGTTTACCACATCCAGATCCGGCGTGTTTAGCTGCTGGAGCAGCCGCTTCAGCTCCTCGTTGTAGGCCGACACGTCCGCGTCGCTGACCTGCACCAGGTCGGCGAAGACGCGTCCGTCGGCGCAAATGCTCAGGCGGGCCCCTGGCGCGTATATCTGCCGGATTTCCTCGCAGAGACTCTGCAGAAAGGTCAGGGCAATTTCCTCACCCAGATCCGGGAGCTTGCCCAGTACCTTGTGGAGGTTGGGCGACTTGGCCGGAAAGGCGGGCAAAATCAGGTGGATGGGCAGGCCCTGCCGGATGTAGTAGTGTAGCTTAGGCAGGTGCAGAGCAATGCTCTGGTCTTCGGTAGTGACCTGCTCATCGGGTCCGGTTGGCAGCACCTTGCGATGCCGTAGCAGTATTTTGGCAATGCGGCGGGCCACGTCGAAGTCAACAGTCGGGTCCAGATTCAGGAACTGGGCTACAGCCCCGGATAATTGCCCTAACAGCAGCGGCCCCAGCAGGGTAGACAAGCTAGGCGTGGTAAGCTCGAGCCCGGCCCCGAACAGCTGCAGCAGCTCATCAGTTGCTTTTCCATCGGCTGAGCGGTCAAGCAGGCGCAGCGCCAGCACGCCCCAATGAGCCGCGTAGAGGGTCTGAGCCAAGGCGGACCGTAGTTCAGGCGCGGGAGCATCCGAGGCCCCGCTCACCACGAGTTCAAATAAGGCCAGCCCGCGCAGCCGGATGCTCTCCGTTTCGACGCTGAGCACGCCCACGGGCGCCTCCGCGTCGAGCAGATTGGCCAGTTGCGAGCGAAGCAAGCGTTGCTGGGGCAGCAGCAACGCTACTTTCCAGCGCACCAACGCCTGAAAGCGTAATGCTACCGAGCCGGTTGGCAGGTCCGATATCTTCACTTCCAACTCATCGTGCAGGCGCTGGTAGAAGCCCAGCACAAAGTCGCTTTTAGTACCGAAATGGCGGTAAACCTCCGCCAGGGGCCGCCCGGCGGCCGTGGCAATGTCCACCAGGTATACCTGCTGAAATCCCTGCTCTTCCAGTAGGCGTAACCCGATATCCAGCAGTTGGCGACGAGGAGAAGCAGCCGCAGGTAGATAGCTTGAAGGTGGTGTCATGGGGAGTGCGTACGTAGCGTGGGGGTGCAGGCGTGGCCTTGGCTAAAAGGGTGATACAACAGTTACATGGAGGAGTCGTTACCGATTGCCGCCTCCCATTTCAGCGTAGCGTAGTTGGCCGTTCTGCCCGTAAAACGTGGCCCGGTTACTGGCTGCTGGCCCCTCGTTTTCTCCTGACGATGCTGATACACTACCAGGGTCCGGTTGTCTCATGCCCTCCTATTAACGTATTTGTCGAGACGATAAAAAACATACTCCCCAGGTGAGGAGAAGATATGACTAGTGAGTCAGGAGTTCGCCACGTAAATAAAAAGTCTCTCGCTACCACAGTCTTTGCATTCCATAAATTTCGAGTAGCAATTAGCGATACAGTTGGCTTGCTAAAAATACCCGTATCGGTGGTGCGTTCAACTACGACTGTTTGATGTAAGCTGAAACCACTGTTATAAGCACGAATCGATACGGATTCAGTAGGTTTGCCGGGAATCGAAGTACTTATTTGATCGGTAGTAGCAGCGCAAGAATGAAGCAATAATGCTAATAGCAACGTTTGTATACCGAAAATACATCTAATCATTGCTTGAGTCTTTGTGACCTAGGAAGGTATCTGTGCAGGCGATGGTACACCAGTAGGTGATGCGTATATTGGGTACTGCTTCAGATGACTCTTACCTGTAAGCAGTGCGGTAGCACAGCCCTATGCAAGAATGGCGGCCTAAAGCGGAAGTTCTGCAAACAGAAAGTTCATTTCTTCTCAGCGTCATCCTCTCTTGCTTGTTCCAACCGGTGGTGTGCCAGCACAGCATTGAAAGCGGGATTCGCTGCCCACGCCCCGCTTTCGCGCATGGCCAGCAGCAGGTATTCTGTCGTTTGCTCCCATGAGTAGCTGGTGCCCTGTACTACCGCTCCTACCCAGGGGCGCCGATCGACCGGCATGAGGTACTCGATCTCATACGAACCAGGAATTGCATTTGCGCTGATCAGCACCCACCATTCACTCCCATAACGCGGGTCGGGCGAAAGGCCCAGCCGCGCCATGGAAGTCACGCCCCAAAGTGGTAGTTGAGGGAATAAACTGTCGAGCAAGGTGAGCAGTTGCAGCATCTGCTCACCTTCTAAACGATCAACGGGGTTCGTGCTTGCGGCAATATGCTGATAATAGTCCGTCAGGGATAGGGGACCTTGGATAGGGCTACGCTGGATAGGCATAGGTGAAGATAAGTAAGCATGAATTTGTCCTGTGTACCTCAGCATAAGAATCATAGCTGTATAGGTAGTCGGGGTACTGCAAGTAGAGCAAGATGAGGTATCGAGGACTCGTTTGAGCTTCTCGTTCCTGCTTTTTTTCTCAACCGTAACGCTGGCTTTGGTAGATGATACTCACTCGTAAGGTACAGTGGGCATAAGTTCCACCCTCTTCTTGGGCTCTGCTTTCAGCTCACTTGCCAAATGATTTCCGCCCATAGGCGTTTTGTCGGGACTATCACATGTGTGACTGTGCCTTGGTATAGCTTTGCTCGCCGGAGTCAAAATTCGTGCGACAATACTCCATCGCTGCCCAGAACTGACGTTTACATTCCGTCAACTGCCATATAATTGAATGGTCCAGTTTATTGGCTGTATACTGCTCCCATAATCCTCCAGGAACTAGGAATTCCTGCGCCCATGTTGTGCCCCGTCGTTCGTCTATCCATAATAACGCCGGCATCGCCCAGTGTTGATCATACTGCAGATCCGGCTGTCGTAGATAGGTGTCCAAGTAGACAGCCAAGTAAGTGGCGCTTTCTGCTGTGGCAAAACGGGCTAAAGCAAAACAATAGCCCTGGCCCGCATACATCGTCTTACTCTCCACCAGTAACGTGCCCAAAAGTGGCACAAACTGCTGCCAATTTTTCAAACCACACAGCCAGCTTCCTGTCAGTTTCTCCCGCCAGCTTGCCTTAAGGAGATGAGTAATGATATACTCATCTACGGAAGCTAAAGCGGTGTTAACTTGCTGATTGAAAGCGACTAGTTGTTGGGTTGATTCAGTTCCTGTATAGTTTGCATGGAGTATTTCCATATACAAAGGTTTCACCCACTTGGTGAATAGAGTTTGATCCCACATCAACGTGTCTGTTTAATCTTGTTTACTATCATGGTAGATTATCCTATCAAATTTGGCCCTGAGTTATATTATCTGCCTCCTGACCATATGCTATTTGGTCGTGCGTCTATCGATTACGAAGGCGCGAGTATGGCCGGGGCAGAGCTCAGCTGAAGTGCTACGAATAATATAGTGCTATGCTATATGATTAGGACCAAAATAATTAAGGATTGGATCCGCACTAGCGGATCTTTGACATCGTGATTGGTTTAGAAAGTACCTACAGAAGTATGCATTCCGCACTTACGGTGTAGATGCTTACGTACCGTTTCATTTACACTATGTCCAGTAAACTTGACCGACAACACCGTGCTTCAGACCGTCCGCTGAGCAATCTAGGCCACGACGACTTTCAGCGGGCCCCCTTTGCCCAGCGCATTGCCGATACACTTGTTTCTCGCATAAATCCTGATAGCATTGTACTTGGCCTGTACGGGGCGTGGGGTGAAGGTAAAAGTACGGTCCTCAACTTTATACGGCATGAATTAGGGTGTGCTAATGATAAAGTCGTGGTGTTGAACTTCAATCCTTGGCGCTTTACTGATGAAACCCAACTCCTCACCAACTTCTTTGGGGAGTTGGCGAAAACCATTGACCGGCAACTGCTCACGGCTGGTCAACGTGCCGCCAAGTTGGCCGCTGAGTACGTGGCACCCCTATTACCGAAGCTTACTCTCTCGTCAGCGGATAACGGTCCCAGCACGGAACTAGATTTCAGCAGCCAGGTGCAAGCCCTGCTGAACCGGGCCCAGCCTGATGCTGAGGGTCTGCGCCAGCGTATTGAGCAGCTGCTAGCCGATGCAGGCAAGCGAGTCGTCATTATCATTGATGATATTGACCGGCTGGAAAAGGGGCAAATTCAGGCACTGTTCCGCCTCGTTAAGCTCACGGCCGACTTCCGGCACACAGCTTACCTGCTCGCCTTTGACGACGCCATGGTAGCCCGCGCGCTCGGCGAAGTATTCAGTCCCGTCGGAGAAACAACTACTCTGCAGCAAGCTGGCCAGAACTTCTTGGAGAAAATTATTCAGGTACCGTTACGTTTGCCGCGTGCCCGCCCTGATGATTTATTCGGCTTCTGTCTTGCTCGCCTAAATGAGGTCTGCCAAGGCCAGAACATTGAGCCTGACGCTGAAGATGCCCAACGGGTAAGTAATACGTTGCGTGCGGTCCTGTTACCACGGCTCACCACCCCGCGTCTGGCCGTGCGCTTTGCCAATGCCGTGGAGTTTGGATTACCACTACTTTACCGGGAGGCTAATCTGGCTGATTTCATACTGGTTGAAGCCCTGCACCTCTTCTACCCAGAGTTGCACCGTTTCGTCGCGGCCCACCCCCAGTTGTTGACTGGTAGTACGCAACGCTTCAATGGCAGCTATGAATTTTTAGCCGAAATAGACGACGATCCGAAGAAGCCAAAAGTGGAGCAATTTCTTGACAGCCATTACCCTCTGCGTGAAGAACGGCAAGCGACGCAGCACTTGTTATGCACCCTGTTTCCACGCGTTAGCCGTCATTTCAACCGGAGCCGTAGTTTGTTTGACGACTCACCCAGTCGCCTTTCGGAGATTGAACTCGCACAACGGCAACATGTTGCGTCCTCTACCCATTTTGCTCGTTACTTCTCTTATACCATTCTGCGGGAGGATGTAGCCGACCAAGAGTTTGCGGCCTTTCTGGCTCACCCCCCCGCGCAGCAGTATAGTACCAGTAAATACCTGATTAGTCGGCTGGGGATGTCGAGCTTTCTTCAGAAACTGACTTACCGTGTGGATCTGCTCAGCCCGGATGAAGCGGCCAATATGTGGCACCTGCTTGGTAGGCTCAGCTACTCGCTCAGTGACACCCAAACCGGCTGGTTCTCCGGCCGAACGGATCTTTCTCAGGGGGCCTGGTTACTGGTCGCTCTGCTGGCTCGATTACCGGCTGACCAACGTGTACCCCACATTCTGGATTTACTTGCTGGCGAGGCTGCTTTCAGCTGCTGTGAACGGTTGGTATCCACATTATTCTCTCGCCGCGACAAAGCGTTGGCCCAACCTGTAGCAAATCAGGACCAAGACGAAACGGATCTGTTCACGCGAGCCAACTGGGAGCCACTAGAGCAAGTGCTTGCCTCCGCCTTAGTGGAACGCGCTCTGCAGGAAGCCGACGATCAGGCTATTTACAGCGCATTCCCAGTTATTGGTTGTCGAATTATGCATTTTTACTGGAGGCTGGCAGCAAACCGGCCACCGGTGGCGGAATATGTTTTACCACGGTTGAAGCGTAATCCTGTCGAGGTAATTCAATTATTGGAAACGTGCGCCCCGTATGTTTCCGTCAACCACGAGCCGCCGTTTCACGGCAACATTGAGCGAGACACGTTTGAGATGTTGCATCAATCCATAGGGCCTGAACTCTATGTCGCAATACGGCAGGTACTGGGGCCCATATCTGTCACTACGTATTCTGCTGAGCGTTTTCGCTCAACCCCTCCTACTAATGAGGAGCGCCTCCGCCAGTACGTTTACCTCTACGATCACCAAGCCGCTTCTCCTGCTGAACCGGAGTAATGCCGAGTGCTCAACACGCTTCACCAATCTATTTACCAAGCGATTAGCACAAGTCAAGGCTTGCTTGATTGCGTTTGTACCACCTCGGCTTCGTCCAGATTTCGGAGCAGGACACTGGCAAAGGAGAGCCATTCAAGAGCCCGTTGAGGATCAGTTGTGCCCCCGAGACTATGCGCTTTAGGGTTGCGGATAGCCAGCATGGCCCCTCGAAACAGCGTCATAAATCCTTGCTGCTCATCTGCGCTAGCGGCAATGCGTAGGAGGGGGTTAGCCGGAGCAAACGCCTGTTCCATTAGTTTTGTGCCATGGTACGTTGCAGGAAGCTGAGCTTTGTCACGCACGGCATTGTCTAAAGCGATATAGGTATTCAGGATGGCCTCGCGGTAGTGACCATTCTGAAACAGTTTAGTAGCCGCTTGTTGGACAACTGGGTGAAGTTGCGCTAACGGAAGCACAGCGCGTGGGCCGGTGGGCACGGCACGCACGTGCTGCTGCTCTAGCTGCAGTTCGTCCATGTAATTTCGAAGCAGACCAATAGTAATGGTCAAGTCCCGCTTAAACCGAGCTTCTCGCACTTCCCGATCAGCATCCGAGTAATCTATTCCGGCTATTCTGAGCTTTCGCCGGTAGGTAAACGTGAGTTCCGCAATGCGTTTGGTCTGACGCGAATCCTGGCCAAATACGCTTATCAAGGTGCTCAGCAGGCGGTCATGCCAGACAATAAACTCCGCATCCCGACTTGCTTTGTTCTGCTCTTGTTGATGCACTGCTTGTGTGAGCAATTGCTGTAACCGGTCTAGCTGGAGGGATAAATCAGGCAAAGCAGAAGGGGATAGTGAATATCTGATAAAGGGCTTTCCACAATGGGTACCGCCATATCAAGTATCCAGGGGGTAGTCAACCACACGAAAATAGCTGTTCAATTCTGATAAACGGATACTAGGCAACATGCTCCTGGCAAAACTATGCATATATCCATAAACGGGTATTCTCGATCTACCTATAACTACAGTATATCAACTTTAGAAGCAGAAATTCTGCCCCATCAATGTATGATATGTGCAAGCCTGCATACATCGCCTATAGCCATACACAAAAACTACTTCTGGGGCAACCCGACTGCGAAAGGAAGTTGCGTTTAGCTTTGCTTTCAACGTACGGTAAACACCCCGCCAACACGGTTGCCTATAAACGGCGACCCCCCGGCTGGTGGAACAACCGAGGGGTCAGAAGATTGGGTGGTGTATCACCCTCACTTCGACTGCAATGAAGAAGGTGCGTACGAATATGAAACCAGCTAGCAAGGCTAGTTGGTTTCATATCTCCTTAGAGCTGTGTAAAGCAGCTGTATCGGGAGCAATTCGAGCCGTGGTAAGTCACTGGCTCGGACACTAAGTAAGGTGGCGGCAGTCAGGGTTTCGGCCTTGGCTGCCGTTTGTTTACGAAGCAGGACCAAGTGCTTGTCCCACTTATACGGGACAAACATACGAGGTTTCGGAAAAACTATCCGACTATTTGGAATAGCGCAGGACTATTCTGGAGAACTATCTCACTATTCTGAAAATTTTGAAGGATGCGTTGACCCACTTCCCTGCTCAGTAGGATTTAGGAACACGGTATGAACAAGATCTTAGGATTCAATTTTTTTATTCTAACGTTAGTGTAATTGGTGAGCAGGGTCGCTAAAGGCGAAGCGTTGCGCTGAACATGACCCTCAACCTTTCCTGTGATTTGGGCAGTAGGTGATTCAGATGATTATCATAGCTCAGAAAGAAATTGCTATACATATTAGCTTGCCAATATTATGAGATAAAATGGTTGTAACTTGGTGGTAGAAAGCATCTAAAGTCACTTCATTATGGGCAATAAGGCCAAAGAGATTATCACCCCGCCAACTGGCGTTTTTCGCATCGTATTTTTGTACGTTGGCCAAGGCGACGCAACTATCCTTGCAATTCCTGACGGCAGCAAGTTCAAATACGTGCTATTAGATAACAACATCGACAGGAGCGCGTGTGGTATCAATACAGAGAAGTTGCTGAAGGACTTGCTGGACGGCTCGCTTGATGCCTTTATCAATACCCACCCACACTGCGACCACGCTGAAGGTATTGAGGCCATTCATAAAGCAGTGAAAGTTGCTGAAGTATGGCATTCTGGTCACGTGCCAGGTAAAGACAATGATGACGCTTACCAGGAAATGCGTCGCGTCATTAAAGACATTGGCCCAACGAACGAGTACAAGCTTTTCGGCACTAACTCCCTCAATAAGATTCGTAAATCCGATGGGTCAACGGAGGTGATTAAAAAGCTGGGTGATATCGATTACCAAATTCTATCCCCGGCTGAATACCTCTGCGACGACATCGCCGAAGGGAAGGACTCCGAGCGCGACCAGCGCATTCATGAGCACTGTGCTGTCCTGCGTTTCTCTTATGGCAGTACACCTGTTTACGTGCTGTTTACGGGTGACTCTGACCGGGTGGCCTGGGAAGAACACATCATGAGCAACCACTCCAAGAATGTGGCAGCGCATGTGCTGAGCGCCTCTCACCACGGCTCCCGTACCTTCTTCAAAACTTCCGGCGAGGACGAAGATCCCTATGAGAAGCATATAGAGAGCATCCAACCCAGTGTCATCGTAGTGAGTGCGCCCAAGCAAAAGGAAAGCCGGTACAAGCATCCGCACGCTGATGCCATGGACCTGTACCGGAAACATTTGGAGGAGGAGGACAACTTAATGCACTCCGGAGAAAATCGTGAATCTATCATCGTCGATATAAAATCTGATGGGTCCTGGGAAGTGAAAACAGATCAAGATCTTGTCAAAGCATACGGCTATGACAACGACGGCGGAAGCGAAAAGGGAAGCAACCGCAGTGCTGCCATCATTGGGGCTGGCACCCGTTTGGACGATAAACCCATGGGCTAGTATGAGCAAGTGGTTTGAGCGGCATCCTTTCATTCTTCACCGCGAGATTCATCAACTCAGCAGCCACGGAGACTACCGGCAAGTTGGCATCGCCTGCAATCAGGTGTTACTTTCTGCCGGAACCCTGCTGCTCCGCCTGAATGGTAAAGCAAGCCGCTATCCAGCGGCTTTTCTTTATCCCGATTCTACACCCTTTGCCCTGCCCACGGTCTTTCTGCTGGAACGGGAGCTAACCGAGCAGGAAGTCACCCGGCTAGCGGCTAGCAGCTTTGCCACGATTACCGCCAGTTTGAGCAAAATCAAACGCCTGGTTTATCAGCGCCATCAGAATTCCAATGGCAGCCTGTGTTTGTTAGAGCAAGACAACGTTGAGCAGCTAGGTGCCGAAACATTCGAGGCGCACAGCATCATCAACCGCGTCGTGCAGTGGCTCAAAGCCCTCGAGCTAGGTACACCTCTACCCGAGAGTAAGGAGGTTGAGCTATATGCCCACTTTCCGGGGAAGGCAGCCATGCGCATACTGCTCACCGAAACCTACTTCACTACTGTAGGCCAGCAAGGGCGCATGTACTTCACCCCTCTGCTGCAGGAGCCTCGCAAAACCCTTGTCCATGAGCGACTTTTCATTGGGGCAGGTATCTTGGTTGATGGGGCGCCCATGCCACCTGATGATGGAACGTTTTGGCATTTTATGCCAGACAGTATCAACTCGCCTAATCTGCTGTACCGTTACCCAGCCAGAGCACAGCAAGCCACTAAGCAGTTGAAGTTGCTCGAGGGTTACTGGTGGCAAGTCGTGGAGGAGCCCCCGGTGATACGCGATACCGGGCATCTTCTTGCGTTTTTAGGCGAGGGCGACGCCGACCAAGGTCTTACCCGAATTAGCTCCGAGTTGAAAGCGGCAGTAGCAGACTCAAGGCAACCGTTACTGGTAGGCTTACGGTTTACCAATCGGAAAGGGTCTCCGGAATGGCTGGTGCTCAAACTGGAAATGCCTGAAATGCTCCAGCTGCCCAAGGGCGCACCTTTTCGCCAGCGGTGGGTAGCTCTCTCCATTGAGGCTTGTCCAATAGAGGCATTCACGGCTAGAGAATACCACACCCGCAATGCCGGCCGGGTAGCATATGACGTCATCAGCCAACAGGCAGTCACCGTCATTGGATGCGGTGCGTTGGGTAGCGAAGTAGCCGATTGTCTCGGCAAAGCCGGCGTGGGGTCTTTACAGCTTGTTGATAACCAGCTACTGCACCCCCACAACTCTATGCGCCACCTAGCCAGCTACGCGTTTGTTGAACTGCCAAAGGCCACAGCCGTGTGGAATCTAGTCAAGCTGCACAACTTCTTCGTTAAGGCAACCCCTGTTATTGGCAATGTCCTCAATGATCCACTGTCGAAGTATTTACTTCCAACTGGCATTGGTATCTGCACTATCGCCGACGATAACGCCGAAGAATTTGTGAACGAACAGGCCGTAAATCTGGATCGGACCATCTTCTATGCTCGTGCTCTTCGGGGTGGTAAGATGGCCCGCATTTTCCGGGTAATTCCCGGGCAGGATGCTTGCTTTCATTGCCTGACCCTTTACAAACGAGAGCAGCATCCGGACTTTATTTCTGTGCCTGAAGATGAGCGGTTGCCCACCATCCGTAATGAGTGTAATAATCCCATCCGCCCGGCCAGCGCAGCGGATTTAAAGCTTATATCTTCCCTTACTAGTAGGCTGATTCTCGATCATCTGCAAGCTCCAAACCCGGGCCCTGTCAACCACTGGATATGGGCCACTGAGCCCCTGCCGGGCCGACCAGCCACCCAGGCGCTGCCCTTTGTACTAGAGACCTGTCAGCTTCCGCCGCATGAGTATTGCTCGTACTGCAATGCCCTGAAGCCGACCGCAGTTGCCATCCAAGCAGCCACCTACTCATTTGTGCAGGAGGAGACGATCCGCCGCGCCGGCACGGAGACGGGGGGCATTCTTACCGGCCAGCTTCAGCCCGACGGCTCCATCCAGGTCCTCAATGCTTCAGGCCCGGGTCCAGCTGCGGTGCATTCTACTACGCTGTTTAAGCGGGACGTGGCCTACTGCCAGCAGTTTTTGGCTGATGAAGAGAAAGCCGGACGCGTGTATGTAGGAGAGTGGCACAGCCACCCCAACGAAAACAACAACCCCAGCCAAACAGATCTTACCAGCCTTGCTGCCATTGCCTATCAACTCAACTACCACACCAGCAAGCCCGTGATGCTCATTTTCTCACGCAGTGGCCGTGGGCGGTGCACAGTTCATCCTGTTGGTGCTCCGCACTGTCTAGTTGACCTTACTTTCTTATCCGACCCGGTATGAATTTTTCCGTTTACGACGTCCTATCCAAGCTGCTGCCGGGCGGAATCCTTTTTTGCGTAGTAGTGCTCGGACAGTTAGTGCCTAAGTCTGATCGGCTCACCGACGTCTTGTCGCTGGTCATCATGTACTTGCTCGGCTATTTCATCGATGCTACGGCTAGTAGTATAGAGCCTATGCTCTTTACATTTATGGGTGGCCGCCCCAGTGCCCGCCTAATTCAGGACCAGTATGAGGGACGCTACCGCTTAAGCCGTCTCCCTGTCCTCATTCAACATATGCAGCAAACCTTTCCGGAGCAGTTTGCTGACCGCTCTTTATGGTTCGACCTACTGGCCCGCACTGTTAATCAGAAAGCTCCGCCGCGGGTCACCACCTTTCAGGAAGCTTATGCTTTTGCCCGCAATCTATCCGTGAGCTTATGTCTAAGCTTACCGTTAGTTCAGCTTGCATTCCACTCGTGGTATCTCACGGCGGCAGTGGCCTGTCTGTGTGTGCTAGCGTTTCGCCGCACAAAAGAGCGAGCTTACTACTATGTACGTGAGCTTATCAATTGCTATATGCATGAGAAATGCCCATAGCAGCCCTAACTAGGAGCATTGAGCCTGCTTTCTTACACTATCTGAAATATGAGGTACTAAGTAAATAGGTCACACTCTTTAGCACTACCATTCACTCCATCTCCTCTCGTAAGTCTGTAAAACAGTTTGGGTAGCGGTAAAATACGGCTTCGATTGTATCATTTAAAGTCCCAGTTTCTTAGCCGAATTGTGCTGCAGTACATTATCTAGCCGAGTATAGCGGCGAATCATTGCACTGGTCTTATGTTTGGTTTGATTCATAACTTCGCTGTCATCAGCGCCGTTCAACTTCGAAATAGTCACAAAAGAGGCTCGCAGAGAGTGAGCACTGTATTTCTCACCGAGGTGCATTTGCACCAGTATATTCAGCCGAATTGGGGTAAGCCGGCGGTTGCTCAGACGCTGACCTTTGTAGAAGGAACGAAATAAGGGGCCGCTAGTGTAGCCATGTTCCTGCAGCAGCTGCAGCCAATCCTTTAAGGCGCGAACCGGGCAGGTGCGTCGATCCGGGTAAAAGAACACCGCTTTTTCTTCCGCCTCGCCCTGTTGGTTGGTTTTACTGCGAGCCAAGTGCACGATGATGTGGCCCTCCTCCACCTGCAAGTCTTCCATGTTCAGACTGGTTAGCTCCTGCCGGCGGAAGGCGCCCACAAACCCCAGCAACAGCAACGCCCGGTCCCGCACACCGGCCGGTCGGCTTAAGTCGATCGCGTGAATGGCTCGTTTCAAATGATCGAGCGTAAAGGCAGGCGCCTGTTTCACCCGAACGCCATTTTCTTTACTGATACCCTCTAGCAGCTTTTTGATTTTCTTGTCCTCGCCCGGTGAGGGATGCCCTGCTAAGTCATGCGCTTTACTGATGGCCGCCAAATGCTGCTTGATAGTCGAGACTTTCTTATCCCGCGCCAAGTGAATAAGAAACCCAGCTACCGTTTGCGAAGCCGCTGGTAGGGGTACCAGGTCACATTCCTGACACCAGTGCAAGAAGCGCTTCCAGTTACCCGAGTAGGCTTCCTTCGTATTGACTGCTCCTTGTTCAGCCCGGCTGAAATACCGTGCTCCTTCCTCCGCGTAGTCGTGTAAGTGACGGTGGATAACAGGGCTTTGGGGCTGAGTCTGGTCAGGTAACATGTAGGCAGGTAAAGTGGTTGGCGGGATGATGAAAAGAGGTATGGGCATGATTGCGCCAGTCATCACACAAGCAGGTAAGCGGGCGCTTCGCGATTCAATGATGTTGCATGAGTGAGTACGAGCTTTTACCTAATAGCCAGAATGACCTCTTTAGTCACTGGCTTTCGCAAATTCTTAGCGGTCAAGGTTAAGTGAAAATGCAATTGCCGGCCCGAGGCCTGGTGCGGCACAAACACGCGCAACGGCTCTTGAAAGGCGTAGTTTTCGACTCCGTGCTTTAAGCTTTTAATGCTTTCCTGGATCAGATACTCGCCGGCATCCTCCTGCACGTGAGGATACCTCATCTGCAGAAAATGGGCTGTAGCGGTGGAATAAGATGATTGCGCTTCCGGTCGATCTATGATTTTCGTGGCAATGCTAATTCCAGCATCGTTATGTAGCCTGACCGTCAGCGAACAATCTTCCACGTACTGTTCGCTGTTATTGAGCAGAACAAAGTTTAGCTGGTGTGCCTGCTCCTCAAATTTGGCATACAGATCGTGCTCCCGGTACGCGCTTTTGACATGCAATAGGTTCTTTTCCAGTTCCTCGATACTTCGGTCCTCGTATCGGGAGCCTCCCCGTGCACCTGTTATACTCAGATTAGATAAGCCAAGTCCCTTCGGTAACTGTAGCTGCTCCATCGCTTTCAGTAAGGGAGAGTTGTTCCAATTCTCTGTTGCCTGCCGCTGACGACGCTGCTCCGCTTCCTGCTGCTGCAACTTTTCCCGTTTTTCGGCGAGAATGGAGGTAATCTTTTGGCGGGCCACTTCAGAGGGGAAGATAGCCTCCGAGCACGTAGGCGCGGAAGTCACTTTCTGATCATCGACCACTAACTGTACCTCAATCTTTCCCGCAAACGGGTCAGCCGCCTGCCGCTGGGCAAACATCCGGTCAATGTCCGCTCGCCGGAGATTGAACGTCGAGGTTCCTTTCCGGATAACAGCATGCCCGATTTTCAGGCCGGCGGAATCTTTCCGCATCATGTACGGCGGGTCGTCCGTGCCGAATATGCGGAAGACGCCGACCGCTTTCCCTTTTACCTCAATGTAGGAGTAAGCAAAAGGAATTTCGGGCTCAATGTTCTCCAGAATAGCTTTGTGATAACTGGCATCATCTAGTTGATCCTCCGGTGGCACGCCAAGTATTTCCCTCGTATTGTCCGGATAGTGTTTGACGCCTACAATCAGATATCTATCCCCCGACACTTGGGCGTTGGCCATGGCCAGCACATCTTTAATGAACTCGGGGTTGGAGGCTGGCTTATAGGCTGTCGCCTTGAAATCGACGGCCGTACTTTCCGCTTCGTGAAGAATGATCTCTTGAATAGTCATGGACAGTAATAGAATGCGACCGACTGAGTACTGGTCGGTTTAGTAGTATCCACTATTATATAAAGGAGACAGCAGCCAACTCCTTATATATATGGTGCTCCACTCGAAGATATAAATAAGGTATCATAATCGCACACTATGAAACCTAATATCGGAATAATTTTACTTTATCCTATTAAGTGATATTTATTAGAAATATCTAAATAAGTAGCGAATTAATTAAATCACAACTGATTGGGGTGCTATAAAATAGAAGTGTGCTAGCGCAAGGGGCGTTCGAGCATTTTGTCTCCAGCAAATCTGACTTGTCCTTTGCGTAGCAGTCTTGATGCGATATAGAACAGGTTCTCCTCATGATCATCAAAATGCTTCTGAAGAGAAATTTTTCCAGAGTTGACGGCTAACAACTTGTATGCATTCCACAGCCGTATGCCTTCCTTCATTTTAAGGAGACACCACGCACAAAGTTCTGCAGGAGAAGCCAACGGGCGACGAATGTTTGTGCCTATGATTTCCCCAATCGAAAATCGTTCTTCCTCTTCTTCCTGCCAGTAATCTGGGCTATAACTATACGTGTATAGAAACTCCGCCAACTCTTCTTCAGACATCGCGCAGAGTTGCCGATCATACAGGAGAATTATTCGCTTCTGGAAACTCATATATATAAGGTAGTAGAAACCTCCACCTCGTTGTACTTGTGCGATACCGATTGGACGGAGACGTCTGGAGGGTAAATGGGTTAGCACAGAAGGCAGTGACCCCAACGGGAAACTACTTAAACCTCGCCCATGAATTTGGTCCGGGTTATTAACTTCTATGGGCTGGATGCGGTCCACCAACTGAGCCAACTTAGCGAGCAATTGACCAAATACTGGTTCTTCAGTGGCCAATGAAGAGCGTGAACCAGAATCGGTGGTGTCCTTGTACCCGGGACATGATTCCCATAGATAGGGCCCAATAGATTCTAGGGTCGGGTACGGAATGTTAACTCGTTTTTCTGGCTCTACCACACCCCAGTGAAATCCACGATAGATAGGAGGAAACTCCGAATTATATTGTGTGCGAGACCCACTAATCGCCTTCTCAATCGCCAACTGCTCCTCCTTGGATGCGCCATACCCTGGCAGTAAGCGTTGTACAATCGGGTTTACGGATACCGTTTCTGGAAAGGGATTTTTATCCAATATATGTATCGAGTACCGCAAGCCATGGTAGATAACCCGCTTGTAACAAAACCAATTTTCGCCCGACTCCAACGATTGGACGAGAAAATAGGCTTTCCCTTGCCACGTAAACGCATGCCCTTTGGCCCGAACAGATATAGTTCTCCCAAAACACCAATCCAAACGCAACCACGGTGCCGGTTTGAGTGGCTGCAGACGTTGCTCGGACCATTCCTGAGCTAAGCGCGCGTGGGCGCGCCGAATCGTTTGGTAACAGTGTGGATTGAACAGCATCTCCGCAAACAGTCGTATTTCTCCACTATACATCCTCTGTGCGGCAATACAGAAGTGAGCTGACTGTTCATACGTATCTTGGGGGGAGGCAAGAGGCCAACAGATGCGATTCAGTGCTAATCGGGATAGGAAAAAAACTGATAATCCGTTTTCCTGTGCTATAATAATATACGCGAGCTAGCTCGAAACAGGGGATCAAGACTTGCTCTTCCGCCGTATCGATTACTAGATACCAGCCGTGAAGCCTATAGTGTTTCAGCTGGCTGGGCCGTGGGGACGAGGGAAATACATGGTGAAGTTTTCGTGCTAGCTGACGACCGGCATCTATCGACAAATGACGATGATTTTCCTCGGGTGTCGCTTTCTGCAGAGCAAGTAAATGGCCATCAGCCGACCAACGACTGCCGGGAATAAGCAGACCGGCCCGATACATATCCACGTCACATTCGATCGGATGTGCTTGTGAAGAAACAGTGCCATCCGCTAAGTGAGTACAAGCAAGGAAACGCGCTTGAACAGTATACGATTCACCCTGCAGTGAAGCGGGTCTTAAGCTCCCTGCTTCTATTAATTCATAGAATTGGCCTGGGGCCAATGTTGGCAAGGTAGTACCAAGCGACGCCGTAGAGGAATTTGCCATACCGCATTTGATAGAAGTGGCTTGAAGGAAAGCCATTTACTCAAAAGATAGTCATCCACTTTGAGTATTTCTTGTTCATTAACTGTGGGATATTTACTCATTCACTTTGACTTAAATAGTCATTTACTTTGAAATACAGTCATCCACTTTGGCATTTTACAGGTGGACTGGTATAACCAATGAGAAAGCAAAATCATAAGGACTGATAACATTCTCTTATCGTTCCTTATCTTAGTGAGCGGAAAAGTCGTTACTTTTCGCTCTGCTACTCCTTATATATATGGCTACCGAAAGTCAGCTGCCCGCCGCTTCGTCTCCGCCCGCCGTCCAGGTGCCGGCGCACCTGGTCAAATCCACCCAACGCTACGTGGAGTCCGGCCTGCGCGGGGCGGCCAACACGGTGCGCGCCTACGCCGGGGACTGGAAACGGTTTGCCGCCTGGTGCGGGCTGCATCAGCTCGCGGCCTTGCCCGCGCCGGTCGAGGCGCTGGTGGGATTTCTGACGGAGCTGGCGGATGCCGGGAAAAAGTTTGCGACGATTGAGCGGCACGCGGCCGCCGTTGCGAAGGCGCATGAGTTGGCGGGCGTCGAGTCGCCCACGGCGGACAAGAAAATTAAGGTGCTGCTCAAGGGCATTGCCCGGGAGATTAAGACAAGGCAAAAGCAGGCGCCCGCGTTTTCGCTGGAGAGTTTTAAGCGTATTATACGCAGTATTGATGTCACGGTGCCGGCGGGGCTGCGCAACCGGGCGCTGCTGCTGCTGGGCTTTACGGGGGCGTTTCGCCGCTCCGAGCTCGAGGCGCTGAACATTGAAGACCTGGCGTTTGATGAGGATGGCCTGGTGGTGACGCTGCCGCAGAGTAAAACCAACCAGCTGGGTCAGGCCGAGGAAAAGGCTATTTTTTATTCGCCGGATTCGGCGGTATGTCCGATTCGTTCCCTGCAGGCCTGGCTTCGAGTTTTGGAGCGTACCGAGGGGCCGGTGTTTGTGTCGCTGCGTAAGAACAATCAGGTAACTAGCCGGCGCATGACTACCAAGTACACGAATCTAATCGTGCAGCAGTACCTGGGCAGTCAGTTCACGGCTCACTCGCTTCGGGCCTCGTTCGTCACGGTGTCCAAGCTGAACGGTGCCGATGACAGTAAGGTGATGAATCAGACCAAGCACAAGACCAGTGCCATGATTCGCCGCTATACCCGCCTCGATAATGTGCGGCAGCATAATTCGGCCAAAGAGCTAGGCCTTTAAATAATATTATTCACAATACATAAGAGCATAAGTTCGACCCCGGCTCTTGGTACTCAGATTGACTGCCAAAAGGCACTAAATACTGCTTCGCTATACGCAAAAGCGGTATAAATAGCATTGATCCGCCTGATGAAAGGCTAAGAAAAGGCCGGCTACCCTCATGTGGGAAGCAGGCCTTTTGTGTTTTAGATCCATTATACACGTGTAAAAACGGGAAAATCGAGGCAAGTAAAAGCAGCTCTCCATACTATTTAGCTCAACTCTTCACTTTGTTAGTTTGACAACCTAAGAACCTTGTGTATAATTGTATTCCTCAAATGTGCCCTTTACATTTATTATGAAAATAATCTACTTAACACTACTCATTCTCGTTACTCTATTTAAGCCCTTAATGGCTCAGGATGAAAAATTTAGAGTTGACTACAACTATGTAGCGCTTTATGATGGCACAACGCAGGAATGGGGTGATTGGAATGAAGGATACAATACTTTCGTCTTTAATTACAACGCAAACAAAGACATTCTACATATTAAGGCAAATGGCACAAAAGTTATCTATAGAAAGTTATCAGGAATAGAAGAGGGAACCACAAGTGATGGTAAGCATTATCAAATATTGCGCGCCTTAGATGAAGATGGTGACAGTTTCAAATTTCAACTATTTGACGAATCATCTGATGGAGCAAAAATTATATATTCTAATCTAATGATTCAATTTTCAAATCATTAATACCCAGGTTCTTAATAAAAATCATTTCCTACTTGTGCCATAGGCTACAAGCAACCTTTCGTTTGTTTAACTGCACTTGCTTATTATTTTTTTTATGAATAAATTTTACTTCACACTTGTTTTCACCCTTCTCTCTCTCCAAGGCTTCTCGCAAAATTTCAGTACCACTATGAAGAATAGGTGGAACTGGGGAACCTCCGAGAGCCGAGTAAAAGATGAAGTCATGTCTACTCCAGGCTGGAAACTACAGGAAACTAAAGCGCTAGCAGAAGACCATAGAGGAGATAAGCAACTAACGTTCTCATCGATTGACGGTAAAATTGTAGCAGTATACTATTTCCGAAAAGGTATACTTAGTAACATAGCTTATGGCTATCCTGTAGGTGATGCCATTGAGGGTAAATTACTAGCGGGGCTCACTCAAGTAAGGCCTGTAGAGTGGGTTGACAAAGCGAATAATGCTAGACTATTGAGAAGGTTTAATGGGGATTTGGCCATTCTAAAAATCACCCCTAATTCCGTTATCATGCTCCCTAGTCCATCCTATAATTGGCTAATGGGAATGCCCAGTGCTCAAATAGATACCTATATGGTTTCTAAGAACAGCTGGCATTTAGACATGAAACGAGAAGATATGCTAGTATATGTCTCGGAAGATGGTTCTATTTCTGTCGGCTTTATGTTGAAAAGCGACAAGCTAGCTGGGCTAATGATTACTTTTTGGGATGAT
This sequence comes from Hymenobacter swuensis DY53, assembly GCF_000576555.1. Taxonomy (NCBI): domain Bacteria; kingdom Pseudomonadati; phylum Bacteroidota; class Cytophagia; order Cytophagales; family Hymenobacteraceae; genus Hymenobacter; species Hymenobacter swuensis. The sequence goes on along the minus strand of NZ_CP007144.1, from coordinate 234,116 downwards.
TCGCCGAGCAAGACATCAGAATATCTTTCCAACATAGGCCTTTCTGACCAAGAGAGTACAGTCGACAAAGAAAATGGGCTATATATCACTTATGAAAAATCAGAAGGAAAAACAACAGTATTTGTTAAGGCGACCAATACTGCCTCTACTAACTAATACAGGCTTCTAACGGAGTTTTCATTACTGGACTCTAAAGGGCTCAGCACCTTATAGTGCACTTGCAGGCCGCGAGGTCGTGACGACCAAGCGTTTGGTTATCGAATAGCTCGGAGTATCAGAGCTATTCCGGGTCTATTGGAAAGCAAAAAAGCCGCCCCCTAGTGGGGCGGCTTTTTGCTTTTTTAATACATGAAAAACGCGGCAGGATAGGCAGAAATTAAACTTAGTTTCGCATCATATTGCACAGAGTGCGTGAATTTGCGCCCTTATCTTCTCTATGTATACTGTATTGGAAACTGGCCACTACGAAACCCTCGTCACGCAACAGCTGCGGGGCCAACTTGCTACTTTAGAAACGGCGGTTTATGCCATTGCGGAAAAGAAACTGGGTGCCGACGATGCGGCGGTATTTATTACGCGGCACCTGACGCAACTGCTGGGCAATGTGCTGGGGCATTTGGCAAAGAACGAAGAGGTAAGAGAGCAATTGGCGCTGGCCAACGAGATAATTGCCTACCTACAGGACAAGTCTGATGTGCTGGCAACTGGTAGCCGCCTGGCGCCGGAAGGGCAGTTGCTGCGGGCGGTATTGCCGCGGCTGCAGTTGCCGCTGGCCGCGCAGCACGATTTGGGCAAGCACCTCGATGGCATGGAGCCGGCGCTGCGGTTTTCGCAAAGCGACCTTTTCAGCGGAGGCAATTCGGAGCTGTCGATGGAAGCCGAGTTGAAAAAGGAAATTGCGACGGCCGACCGGATTGACTTCATCGTGAGCTTTGTGAAGTGGAGCGGGTTGCGGCTGTTGCTGCCCTCACTCCAGTCGTTTGCCGAGCAAGGCAAGCCGCTGCGGCTGCTCACGACCACCTACATGGGCGCCACCGACCAAAAGGCGGTGGATGCGCTGGCTGCGCTGCCGGGGGCCGAACTGCGCATCAGCTACAACAAGGCGCACGAGCGGCTGCACGCCAAGGCGTACCTGTTCAGCCGCAACTCGGGGTTTGACACGGCTTATATCGGGTCGAGCAACATGAGCCGCTCGGCGCTGACCAGCGGGCTGGAGTGGAACGTGAAGGTGACGGCCCAGGACAATGCGGCTATTTTGAACAAGTTCCGGGGCACGTTTGAGACCTACTGGAACTCGCCGGAATTTGAGAGCTACAGCGGCTTGCCCGAACAACGCCAGAAGCTAGCCCTGGCCTTGCGTCAGGCTGATAGTGGGGCGGCGGAGCCTGATTCACTACCCAACTTTCGCATCCGGCCCTTTCCGTACCAACAGGAAATTCTGGACCGCCTAGCAGTGGAAAGGAGCCTGCGGGGACACTTCCGCAACCTGGTGGTGGCGGCTACGGGCACAGGCAAAACGGTGGTGTCGGCGTTTGACTACGCCCGTTTTGCCAAGCAGTTTACCACGCTGCCGCGGCTGCTGTTTGTGGCGCACCGGGAGGAGATTCTGCGGCAGGCCCGGGCCACGTTCCGGCACATTCTAGGGGAGGCCAATTTTGGGGAATTGTGGGTGGGGACGGAACAGCCCATGCAGTTCGATTACCTGTTTGTGTCGGTGCAGACCTTTGCCTCTCGGCTGGATTTTTTTCAGCAAACCATCCCGCGCGACTATTACCAGTACCTGGTGATTGACGAGGTGCACCACCTGGCAGCGGCTTCTTACCGGCCCATTCTGGCCTGGTTTCAACCCACCATTCTGCTGGGGCTGACGGCCACCCCGGAGCGGGCTGATGGAGAGAGCATCCTGCCGGACTTCGATAACACCATTGCGGCGGAAATCCGCTTGCCCGAGGCAATTTCGCGGGGGCTGCTGGTACCGTTTCAGTATTTCTGCATTACCGACCCCGTGGACTACCGCAACGTGCGGTGGACCAATGGGCGCTACGCCGCCGAGGACCTGACCAACGTTTACACCGGCAACGATGTGCGGGTAAGTGCCATTGTCGGCGCGTTGCAGCGCTATTTGCTGGCTCCTCACCAGGCGCGGGCCCTGGGTTTCTGCGCCACGCGGGAGCATGCCCGGCTGATGGCGGCCAAGTTTCAGGCGGCGGGTCTAAAGGCTAGTTACCTGGCCAGCGGCGACACTACGACGGAGCAGCGGCGGGCGGCGGTGGCGCAGCTGCGGCGCGGGGAACTCAACTACCTGTTCGTGGTGGACATCTTCAACGAGGGCGTTGATATTCCCGAGGTGGATACGCTGTTGTTTTTGCGGCCCACGGAAAGCCTGACGGTGTTTTTGCAGCAGCTGGGCCGGGGGTTGCGCCTGCACGAAAGCAAGGAGTGTTTAACGGTACTTGACTTTGTGGGGCAGGCCCGGCAGGAATACAGCTACGAGCAGAAGTTCCGGGCGCTGCTGGGACGCACCGGTGGCTCGGTGCTGAGCGAAGCAGAAGCGGGATTTCCGCGGCTGCCCGTGGGGTGCAGCATTCAGATGGAGCGCGAGGCCATGAAGTTTATTCTAGATAACATCAAGGCGGCCACCGGCGAGAATGTGCGGGTGTTGGAGCGGCGGATACGCGGCTTCGCCCTGGAAAGTGCACTGCCGCTCACCCTGTCCACCTTTTTGGCGCACACGCATTTTGCGCTGGTGGACATTTATCGTTCGCGCGGTGACCGGGGCTGGACGGCACTGAAAGTGCGAGCGGGGGTGCTGGCTCCGCCGGAGCTGGCGGCCACGGAAAAGCAACTGGTGGGTAGTGTCTGGCGGTTGGCGCAAGCGAACGGGCCAGCCTTTCTGGCCTTTGTGCGGCGGGTCTTTGAGGCAGTGGAAGCATTGCCACAGCTACTGAAACTGCCGCTGGGCGTGGAAATGGGGCTGATGCTGCACTACCTACTCTACCAGAAGCCGGGGCCTAAGCTGGACCTGGATTCGTTGCAGGACAGTCTGGCTACGCTACGGGCTACGCCTACGCTCGCGGCGGAGGTGCTGGAGGTAGTCGAGGTCTGCGAAGCGCAAATCAGCATTCCACCTGGGGCGTTGGCGCTACCTTATCCCTGCGCCCTGCAGCTGCATAGCCGCTACAGTCGTGATGAGATTCTGTGCGCATTTGGCGTGTGGACGTTTGAGCGCAATCCTTCCGTGCGCGAAGGGGTGTGTTATATAGCAGCGCTGAACACGGAGCTGCTGTTCGTCACACTCCAAAAGTCCAGCCGCAACTACTCGCCTACCACACTTTACAACGACTATGCTATCAGTGACACGCTGTTTCATTGGGAGTCGCAGAACAGCACGGCGGAAGACACGCCGAAGGGCATCAGCTACATTCAGCACCAGGCACAAGGGAAGCATATTCTGCTGTTTGTCCGCGAGCAGAATCAGGATGCGGCGGGCTTAACCATGACATATGTGTTCCTGGGGCCCGTGCGGTACGTGAGTCACAAGGGCAACCGGCCCATGGCGATTACCTGGGAATTGGCGACGCCGCTACCGGGGTTCCTGTGGTATGAAGCGGGGAAAATGGCCGTGGGGTAGGCTATGTCCGGCACCTTTGCAGCTAGCAGGGAAACTGACTCTTAAAACGGATAGTCTAAGCCCTTTGGCAAGATGCACCAATCACATTAGTTTGAGCCGTTATACGTGCTAAAAAAGCGCGCAACTTCGTTGCCCTTTCCAGGAGCCGGCCAGATGCGTTGACACTGTTATTTTTTTCGGGGCACTTGCGAAGGCAGAAAAATAATCTACATTTGACTTAACTTTTAAGGTAAGTTGGTCGTTTACATCGAAGAATACCGCCAAATGCCGAAGGTGAATTTTTACACCGTTCGGCTTGAAAACGAAGAAGATAGTGAGACTGACCGGTTCATTTCCCGTTTCATTGCTAGCCACGAATACCGGCCAGACCTTGAGGTTATCCTCGCGGCTCTGGAAGAAATCGGGGCTAAGCGTGGAGCACTTCCACCCGGCGATGCCACTTTGTTCCGTCCTGAAAAAGACGCGATGGCGCTTCCTCCCCCGCAAGCCTACGGCAACCTGCTGCGCTTGTATGGATTCATCTGCTCGGACGATATAATGGTCCTTGGCGGTGGTGGCCGCAAGACCACCAAAAAAGCGCAGGACGGCGACACCCGGCCCGCGTTTCGTATGATGAACCAGGTAGCGGAAATCCTGAAGCACCGCCTAGCGAATCAGACCGTTTGGATTGAAAACCAACAGCTGCACGGCGCGTACCAGCAGATGAACCTACCGGGCTAACATAAAAATCAACCCCTCCCATCATGGCTAGCAAGTATTTCGGCCACATCGAAATATCCCCCGAGGCCCGGCAATTCGTGGAACGCTCGTTCCTTATCGCCGACCAAATCAAACATTCATTGCGTACACAAGGGCTGACGCAAAAGGACTTGGCCGAACGGCTGGGTAAGAAAGAGCCCGAAGTAAGCCGGATGCTGACCGGCACCCACAACTTTACCCTTAAAATGCTCATCCGTTTGGAGCAAGCACTGGGGACGCAGCTGGTAACTACGCCGCAGGAAGTGCAAAGCAAAGCCGTGGCTGTCACGCTACACGATTCAGTGGCAACGGACGATTTCACCAGCGCCGATTGGCACAAGATGGTGATGTTTGTTGCACCCGAAGAAAAGCCGCCGCGAGCGAGTAATCACACTGCCGGAAACCAACCTAAAAAAGCTGCCGGTCAACCGGCAGCTTTTTCTGTGTTATCTGAGGTTTGTGACCTTTACTAAAAACTTTCGTTCACGTTTATTTTATCTTTCTGTTGAGCGCCAAATCTGTTTCTCCGGCCACATTTAAAGTTGACCAGATTAAATTTCTGGAAAGCCGGGTTGTTTTGTTTCGCATGGACAATCAACTTGACCCGGTTATTGCTGGCAAGCAGTTGAGTGGATTCGACTATCGAATCACAACCGAGCAGGATATGGATGCCAAGAAGTGCATCGTGCGGGTTCGGATTGGGGTCGTTATCCAAGCTACGCTAAAAGACGCTGCCGAGAAAATAGAAGTTGGGGAAATACGCACCGAAACAGTTTTTAAAGTAACCCAATTGCCCAAGCTATTGACCAGTAGCCAACAAAATGGGTCACCTGCAATGCCGGCGCCTATTGGCGGGACGATGATTGGGTTAGCTTATTCCACTACACGGGGACAGTTGTTGGCGCTCGGTGCAGGCACAATTTTAAGCCGCGCATTTCTACCCGTTGTCAATCCCATACAGTTGCTGCAAAACGCGGGGGCTGAGGTTAAGGGCTAGACTCAATTTGCTGCCGCTCATTGTTGACAACGTTATATCAAGTTTGATTAAGGCACGTCAAACGTGTTCACGGAAAGAAGCCTCTGTATCCACTGAAGCCTTGCGTAACACGCGGGAGTAGTCGTAGGTGGTGCGGGGGCTTCTGCTTTTGATGGGTGGCGGCTACTGCCGGGCACCGAAATAAATAGCAACGGTCATTTTTGCAACATCTTGTTGCAAATATATAATAGTGCAACAAGCTGTTGCACTAGCACCAGTGATATATTCAGCACAACAGCCTTATCAGTGTCCAACGTCGATACCTGTTCCCGCCTGGAGCGGTTGAAACAGCCCATACACCTATATACCCTGGCGCAGGAGGATCAGGAGGCACAATGGACGGCAAAGCTCCCTGATGACCTTCTAGGCGTTTTTCGCAATGCCACATAAGCACTGGGGCCGCCACGCCTAGTAAATGGCCTGTACCACGTAGTTCCTACGGCGGCCGACAGCCTGGCGCTGAATCAGGCTGAAACGATGCTGGAAAATGCCAGCGCGCAGTGGCCTGACTCCCTATTAAGCAGCCGTCAACTGAACCTACTGACGGGCACAGTTCCGGCAATGCCTTCCATTGCGTACCTGCGCACTGACTTGTACCGGCTGATTGCTGCGGAAGAAACCGACAGACCAGGTAACGAGAACAGCACTGCACCACTTGCCCGCTACCTGCAGGATTGGGAGGCTCAGCGCCGCGACAGGAAGGAAGACCCCATGCCCTGGCTGCGGCGGCTGCAGGAGGAACAGCCGCTGACCACTTTTGAGCAGGCACTACAGCGACAACAACAATATCTCGCACAACTGGGCCAGATACGGCAGCGGACGCAACAGCTGCAGGCCCGTCTGGCGCAGGTTGCCGCGCCGACCAGTCAAAGTTCTAAATAAGCTTCTTTTCTAAAGTTTGCAATCTTATATTCCTATTCGCGGTTGCGGGCGTCGTCGCCGAGTAGCAGGTGGAGTACACCAGCTGCGTCGGCATGAAGGGGCTGGACCAGGGGCATCGAAGGGTAGCACCTCAACCGGGGCGGTGGGGCCGGAACGAGCTGCAGCTGGCGAATGAGGGTGGGGCGGGTAGCCATTCTATAAAGTGTGAAGAACTTGAGCAGCAGGGCCGCAGCGGACTCGCCGCCCCAGTAAGTAGCGGCGTCGGGCGTGGCCCAGCGGTAGGGCTGGCGGACCAGCTCGGGCTCGGTGAGCCGGTGAAGAGCATGTGCACTGCGTCCGTATACCGGGTTGGCATTAGGCTTCGGGCTTGGGCTTTTGGGGTTTGGGCTGACCTGGATCAGCCCAAACCACTCAGTGACGGGGTGGTGGAACTAGGCATTACCGGCGCGTAGAAGAGGCCCTGGCGGCGCAGCTCCTCCCCCATTTCCAGAGTAGTATAAGGGAGCAGCCCCCAAGATCGGCCGGGCGGGTGCTGCCTGTGAGCCAGTAGCGGAGTAGCCTTCCAGAGATAAATGTCCTTGGCTTCAACAGTGAAGGCAGCTTCTTGCCCAGCATACCTTCACGGCTCTTTGATCTGAGCCAATAAGGCCCGTTATTCTCTATTTTTTCCACTTGTCTATTTGGTATGGACAAGTGGAAAAAGTGGACAAACTATATTGATACAGGGAACTACTACCTTATCAAAAGGCTGCTATTGGCTCAGCTCTAGAAGCCGCGATACACTCAGTTCGCGGCGGTGGAAGTCGGCGCCGAGCTCCAGGAGCTTGAGCAACGGGCCGGCCGTTTGCTCAAATAGCGCTGTGGGAGTGCCAAACCGATGGAAGGCCTCTACTTCCAGCTCATCGAGGACGTTGGCGTAGAAGCCGGTGGCGGCGCGGGCGTCGAGCACGACGAAGGCGCCCCGGTCGCGCTGACGGCGCACGAGACGGCCAAAACCCTGTCGCAGCTTCAGACGGGCGGCGGGACGGTAGAACTGCCCCCAGAATACCTCATCGGGCTCATAGCGTTTCCGGTGGCTGATCAGTGGCTCGCCCAGGGAGGGAAACGGCAGTCGCCATACGATAACCTGGGAAAGGGTGGGTCCGGCGAAATCGACACCGGTCCACATGCGGTCGACGCCGAGCAGTACGCTTTGCTCAAGCTGGCGGAAGCGGCGGATTTCCCACTGGCTGGCCCCGTTCTGCACCAGCAGCTCAATATCGTGGGCGGCCAGCCGCTCACGAAGCCAGTCGGCGGCCAGGTGCATTTCCTCGTTGGAGGTGAACAGTACCAGGGTACGGCCTTCAAGGGCCACCAACAGCGGTAGCAAGGTTCGTAGCTGGATTTCGCACCAGGCGCGCTTCTCATCGGGGCGGGCACCGGCACGGAACTGCGGCAAGTACGTGGGAATCCCCGCTAACACCTGCTCGCCCCGCTCATTGTTGTAATCAAACAGCGGCCGGATGCGCTGCTCACCGGCGAAGGGCACGCGCAAATCCAGCTGCTGGCGGAAATACTGCAGCGTGCCCTGCACGTAGAGCGTGGCCGAGGTGAAGATGACGGACCGGAACTGCTCCAGCAAGGGTTTATCGGGCTCCCGGCTCAGGCGCTGCAGGGCGGCCCGCGCCGCCAGCCAGCGGGCCTGGAAGGCCTCGTCGGCTTCGTCCGGCTCGCGGACCAGGGGATGGCCGGTGGCCGGGTCGGGCGTGGCGCCCAGGTACGACCAGAGCTCGTAGGGCTGGCGGCCCAGCTGCCAGCTCAGCGGGCCGGCGACAGGGTCACGCTCGACAACGGGCACGTAGCCCCGGCAAGGAAACTCCGACAGGAGCCGTACCAGGATTTCAGCTTGGCTTTGGGCCAGCTCGGCGAAGCGCTCGGCACGGCGATACAGCCGCTCGTCGTAGCTACCGCTGCTTTCCACGTCGGGGGCATCTTCGTCCGCTGCCTCGCCGCTGGAGAGGCTGATATTGAGGGCCTGAACCAGGTGGCGCCGCAGGCATCCCAGCTGGTGGGAGGCGTCGGCAAGTGGGGGCTGCAATGGTTGCAGGGCGGCCACCAGCTCCTGATGGAAGGGGCGGAAGATGGGAGGCCGGCCATGTTCCGCCACGCGCAGATTGTCTTGCCAGTGCGTACCGCCGGCCGGGAAGGGCAACGGGGCCAGACGGCCGCCGCGGCTCTGGAACTGACTGCTCAGGTGGGTCAGCAGCAACTGGCTTTCGCGCAGCGGCTCGTAGGAGGCCGCGACGGCCCGGGCAGCGGTGCGGAGCGCCTGACGGCGCCGGAACGGGGCGCTTTCAATGGCTAACAGCTGCCAGGCAGCGTCGGCGCTTTGGCGGGTGTCGGCGGCGACAGGCGTTTCGAGCATCAGCAGGGCTACCTCCTCCAGCAGGGCGGCCTGACTACCCAGCTCGGCCAGGCGGGCCTCTTCCACCAGCTCGTAGGCGGCGCGGCTAGCCTCGTCGGGACCGGGCTGTTCGGCAGCGGGCACTTCGCGCCACAACTGCTCCTGCACTTCGTAGAGGCGCTCGTCCAGCTCGGGGAGGAAGGGCACCGCACGGCGCTCCGTCCTGGCCTCGTCCTGGGGCTTGCTGTTGGCGGTGGGGCGTCGACTAGGCAAGCGGCTACCGTCGAGCAACGGCTCGAACAGCTCTTCCTGTAGCTCGCGGGCGTCGAGGCTGCTGGCCAGGGCCGAGCGGAAGTTGTCAGGGAAGCGGTCGGCCTCATCGATGACGCACACGGTAGCGCGCTCTACCACCTTAAGGGGCAGCAGGGCCAGCTTATGGTGGTTGACGATGAGCAGGTGGGCCTGCTCAGCACGGGCGCGGTGAGCCGGATACACGCAGGGCTTGCGCCCCGGCAACGGGGCATGCCGGCAGGCCCGGTCGGCCGCAACACGGCGAACGAGGCCGCGCAGGAACGGCCCGAGCTGCGGGTGGGCGTTTAGGGGACGGGCCACCCCTTCTATCTCGCCTTCGGTGTCGCGCAGGCGCAGCAGCAGATACAGCCACGCTAGTCCCTCGGCCCAGTCGGCGCTGAGCTGAAAGCAGTCGTCGTAGGCCTGAGCCAGGGCCATGGCGCACAGGTAACAGTTTTTTCCCTTGAGCGTGGCCGTGCGGATGGCCTGGTAGCGCGGGTTGCGGCGGCCGTCGGGCTCGCGCAGCAGGCGGGGCAGCTCGCCACGGCGCATCTGCTCCTGCAGGTTTTTGGTGGAGGTGGCTACGACCACCAACGCTGATGGCGCGTGGCGCAGGTACTCCAGCGCCGGCACCAGGTAGCCGTAGGTTTTGCCGGTGCCGGTACCGGCCTCAATGGCATACGCGCCCCGGCCGCCGATGGACTGGGCCACGAACTGGGCGTACTCAACCTGTTGCGGGCGGGTTTGCAGCTTGTCTTTGCTGTCGCGGCCGGCACCGGCCAGGCGCTTGCCCAGCTCCTCAAAAGCATCGGCTACCTGCTTTTCCGATACATCGCCCAACCCCAGCTCAGGAGCGGTGGCATCGTCGGGCCGGTCGCGCCAACGGGCCAGATAGTTGAAGACCAGGGTTTCTACGTGCTCAGAGGAAGGCCAAGCGGGCAATGCCGGCGGGATGGACAGCGGCTGGTCGGTTGGCGCAGGGGTGGCCTCGTCGCAGCAACGAGGCTGGCGGGCTAGGGTATGCAGCAGGCGGTAGGCGCGGGAGGTACGCTGACGAGGCGCGCGACGCACGACGCTGTCGAGCAGGCTAAAAATGGGCAACCACTGCTGGGGGCCGGTACCCTCGGGGCGCAGCAGGCTGGCGAGGACGCGGCGCAGGGCCCGGCGCATGGCGTAGAGCACAAACGGCAACTGCGGCACCCGGCCATCGGCGTTGCGCTTGGCATAGCCTAGCTGCTCACTGGCAGCTTTGTCGCGCACGACGAAGGTGCGCAGCAGCTCGTCGGCGTCGTCCAGCTCCTCACCGGGCAGGAAAAAGGCCAGCAACTCATCGAGTCCGATGCATACGGGCGGGCGCTCCAGGCCAGCCAGCACGCACTGCTCCAGCCAGTGGCGCTCGGCGGATGGCTCACCGGCCCGGTCCATGATAAGCAGCACGTCGAACCCGGCCAGTACGGGCTGAATGGTGGCGGCCGCCTCGCCCCAAGTAGGATGCTGCCGGGACCGGTCGCGGCCGATACCGCTGGCTTCGGTCACGGCTTTGGGGTAGTCGCGCTCGGGGTTGAGCAGCCAGTGTTCTACCTCGGCGCCGGGCTGCAGGGGCAGCACGCCCAGGTGAAGCAGGCCGTGTTTGGTATCGGGGCGGTACGCACCGGTGGCGAACAAGTGCGCTACCGCGACACGCACAGCAGCTTTATTAGTACCAACCGCCATACCCTTCCCTGTCGAGGTAGATGGAATAATAGTCCTCCTTATTATCCTGACGTTTCCTCAAGATTGCGCGCAAGCATTTAGCCATTATGAGTGCATCTGACTCAGCATCAGGTATTTGATGCACATCGTAGCGAAACAAACTTAGGTAGAGGTCAGCTAACGTATTTGCTTTATTTCCGCCACGTGGTTTTTTAAGACAAACTAAATTCAGTTGTGTTAGCGTGTGATAAAGTGAATACTGAGTTGATTTTTCCTGCAGTAAGGCCAGCACAGGCTTCACATCGAAAGAAACCAAAGCAGTACATAACCGCAAGTCGCGGTTGAGTTCTTTGAAGACGGTGAGTGGATCTTGGCTCAGCAGAGTGTTTACTTCTGTGGAGTAGCTTGTGGCGCCAGAAGCTGAAACAGCTACTTGGGGTTTTAGCAAGTAGGATCGACGGTTATGCACCTTCCCTAATTTATCCATCACAACCCAAGCAATTTGCCGTAGGTCAGCAGTAGCGCTGAGTGGCATGTTTGCTTCTGGCCTGATACATACAACGCAAAAAATTTCTCCTCCCTCTACATCTGCAGCATTCCACTCTTCTAAATCGGTAGGAACATTGGGTTTAGCTACTTCAAAGTCATTCTCTTTGTACCCATCCCTGCCTTCAATGAATTGTGCGTCACAGTGCTTTCGCACAATATCGTACAAGCCTGACTGCTTTACTCGTTGCGGTAATGCGCGGGGCAGCCTGCAGTTCAAGAACTCATACCTGTTACCGGTGTGATGGAGAGAAGGAGGTAAGACTACATGCGTGCTCCACAAAAATTCAATCTTATCGAACCGTTGCAGGTATCCGTCACCGGGCATGAAGGTAGTTACCACATGATTACTTGCTGATGGAGCTAAGCTATTGGACTGAATGCGAAATTTATCGGCGTACACAAATATGTGGAAGCCGCTACCGCTGCCTGACGTTACCACCCATTCATAAGAAGGAGGCAACCCAAGCTCAGCTAATGTTTTCTCCACTAGCTTGTAATCGGTACAACCATCTATATCTATAACCAACAAAGATTTAGGACCCGAGACAGTACCTAGCCCAGTGGCGTTATTCCAAGTTAGTTGTTTAAACTCATCATCTGACTGCGGCTGGGTGAAAAGGTGCTGCCACTGATGGTCAGGCGTTTTAAATATGTTTTTATGAAAAAAATTATGCTCGTTAAGGATATTACTAATCCGCGTTACCGGCAGGCCTAGCTTGCGGTAATGACTGGCAAACAGCGAAAGGTTTGTCATGAGGGTGAAGCAGTATGGATTGCTGCGCGCTACGGTAATATGTCCGCTTCCGCTAGTTTGGCTTTCAGGTTTACTTGCACGTCCACTGCCGTAGGACCGAAGCGGAGCTCATAGCGCGCTACTCCTTGCCCATAAACATTTACCAGCTGGTGGCTGGTGGTAAAGCTATTGGAGAGGATGAACTCTTCGTGGTCGGGCCCAAACAACACCTGCTCTACCGCTTTGGCAGTCAAATGCGTGACCTGCCCCTCCTGCTCATGGTTAAGTAACCCGAGTAGCTGGCGCAAGCGTTGTAAACCTAGCCCGGAGGATCGGTCGTCTTCGTACTCGGGCACCAGGAGCACTAACCGGTCGCGGGCGCGGCTGATGGCAACATTCAAAATGTGTTGGTAACTAAGCAAAATCCGGTCGCCCGTGGTAGGTGGGGGAGCAAACAGGGCGATGACCAAATTGCATTCGTCGCCCTGGAAGCCGTGAATCGTGCCCACATCTTCATTCGGATTTAGGATGGCGTTCGACAGTGGTAATTGCTTGAGCAGCTCGCGCAGCAAGGCAGCCTGCGCGGTATAAGGCGTGATGATGCCCACCCGGTAGCGGTCGGCGGTGTCCGGGGCCGGCGCGGGCTGGATGTGTTGGGCCAGGTAGCGCGTGAGTTCGGCCGCCAGCAGAGCCGAGTAGGCCTGGTAGTTACTGCCTTGCTCCAGCTTGCGGGCTTCTAAAATGCCTTCGCCGCGGCGCACGGGAAAAGGAATCACCGTGATGTCGCTCAAGGGCAGTGCGCCGAATGTTTCGGGCCGCCGTCCCTGGTATGTGTGACCGTCCAGTACGGCCGTGCCCGTTAAGGGGCGGGCGTGCTGAAGCCGGCCGCCGTAGGCAAACTGGCTGAACAGACGCCCGAGCGGAGGGGTAGCCCGACGCTGCGTCAACAGCTTGTGGACGGGAAACTGATGCTGCGGGGTTACTTCCACGTCGAAATTATCGAGCCCGACCAGCGTGTAAATGTTTTCGCCAGCCCACGGCTCGGCGTGGACCACGGGTGGAATCTGCAATGGGTCGCCCCCGATGATAAACTCGCGACAGTGCGGCTGCTGGTAAATGACGTTAACCGCCTGGTATAAGGGTATCATAGAGGCTTCGTCCAGTATGATATAATCCCACGGGACAGCAGCCAGATAGTGGTACCCTCCATCACACAGCGCATAGGGAAAACGGGCGGCGGTAGTTAACACCGTGCACCGTTCAAGATCCGACACATTCAGCTTTTTATCCTGCACCAGCCCCGGCACCTGTTCCAGGTTCGTATCGGCGGGGACTCCGTAACGGAAAAGCCAATCGGGACGCTCGGGCGGCAGGCCAGCCTCGGCGGCAGGCAGCAGCCGGGCGGTAAGCACGTCGGCGGCCTTGTTGGTAGGCGTGAGCACCAAGATGCGCACTGGCTCCGCCTGCTGCATGAGCTGTTCAATCTCGCGATGGGCCAAGTGGTAGGTTTTGCCGGTGCCGGGCGGGCCGAAAACAAAGCGCAGCTTCGCCGGCAGATTGGCTTGCAGGTTGGTGTCGGCAGTGAAATTATGCGGAGAATGTGCTAATTGATTAAACTGCCGCACCAGCTCATCGAGCAGAAAGGCAGGGGACTGCACCTGGATGCTGGCGCGCTGGATGGAAGCGGGGTCGATGGCGGCCCAGTCCTCCTTGCGCAGCTTAGCCCGCAGCGTGAAGTCCTTGATGCTGACCACGTCAATCTGGATGGATTGGTCGGGCTGACCCCGGCGGTACAAGCGCAGCTTCAACTCCGGATGGTCTTCCACGGTGCGGGGGATGGGTCCGACCGGCTCGTGCAGGATCAGCAAGGGCGCATCGGGGTCTTTCTCGACCCGGCCGAAGGAAAGCGAGAACCCGCTGGCGCCTTCGTTGCGGCGGTTGCTGAGGCGGGTTTCCAGCGTCAGCAAGGCCTGGAACCAGCTATAGGTGTAGCGCTCGGTCTGCTCGACTTCACGAAATAGCTCATCCTGCTGGCGCAGCTCATCTTCGAGCTGCTGCACCTGCTGTTGAGCCCGCAACAACTTGCGGCGGGAGGCCTCGCTCAAGTAATCATCTTCCTCGCCTTCTGGAGCCTCGGCGGCTGACTCGGCGGAGCTGGTAGGCTCGGCAGCAGGTGGCGGGGAGGTGGCGGCCTCGCGCGTGGCTTGCCAGGTTTGCTTACGCTCCTGATCGGCCAGCGGCTCGGCTGCGGGCGTGGGCGGTACGACCGTGGGGGCCGGTCGGAGCTTGGCTATGGCTGCCCGAATTTCCTCAACAGTGAAGCCTTTCGACTTCATTTCGCGAAAGAATTCCACTAGCTCCCGCTCGGCGGCGGGCAGGCCATCGAGCACCTTTTGCCGGGGTGAGAGGATATCCAGCCGGCGCAGCAACTCCTGCGCGGCGGACGTATCGAGGATGTAGCCGTTGGCCAGCTGAATGTCGGCGGCAGCAAACTCGTGCGGATGGCGTGGCTGGCCGATCTGGTCGTAGAGCCAGGCCGTCTGTCGCAGCAGCAGCAGTGCCTGGGAAGCCGTTATAACGGGATTAGGACCGTAGTAGGAAAAGGTATATACCCGATTAAACAACCGTACATCAGCTTGCTCAATGCAAAGGCAGAGAAAGCCGAAGAGCGTTTGGGACAGTGCTTGCGGGATAATTCCAGGGGCCAGCAGTGCCGCTAAGCCGTCCAAATCGTGGTTTACCACCTTCTGATCCTCAGTCCAGGTGCTGCGCACCTTCCAGAGGGCCGCGCGGTCGTCAGCCGTGATGGGTTGATTGTCAAGCTGTATAACCCGAGGAACGGTGGCGACACTCAAGGCTTGCCATAGCGCTTTTACTCCGGTCATATCCGTTATGCCGGCGTACGTGTCCTCATCCACAAAAGTGGCTTCTGACGCCGTGAAGTACTGCCGCAGGTCCTCGTTATCCCGATATAGCTGGCCAGGTCGGTACCAACGGTATTCGGGGGTGGCGCTGGGGTATATATAGCCGCGCATAAACGGCGTTACCAGCAGCCGCTCGCGCAGTACGACTTGTTCCTGCTGGGAGCACGTCTGCCAGCAGTCGAGAATCTGCGCGATATGCTCCAGGTGCTCAGCAAGGGAAGGGCCTTCGGCACCGGTGTACTGGGGCAAGATGTACTCCAGCATTACCGTGAGCTGTTTGGGCGTGGTCAGACCTAAGCGCCGGCGGAAGCTGGCCAGCTGCTCGTCCTGCGCGAAGCAGGATTTCAGGGTACAATTGCTTTGAAAGCCGCCGCTGGTAGGGGGCAAAAACACCTGTGGCTCGGTATCCCGAACAGCCGCATAGGGCGCCAGGTGTTTGTCGTTGGCCAACCGCAACAGGGCACCCCGGTGGCGGAGAATAGCGTCGTTCTGGCCGTCGAGCAGGTATCCGGGGCCGGTGCTCAGGTATAGATAGAAGGCCGTGAGCCACTCATCTGTCTGCGCTTCCATAAAGGCAGCGGTAAGCCGACTGGCGGCTTCTTTGGGCTCCAGCAGGTGGGAGGCCGACAGCAGGCGCCTGAGGTAAGCGGTCTGGAATTTGTTTTCC
The DNA here is from genome assembly GCF_000576555.1 of Hymenobacter swuensis DY53. Classification (NCBI taxonomy): domain Bacteria; kingdom Pseudomonadati; phylum Bacteroidota; class Cytophagia; order Cytophagales; family Hymenobacteraceae; genus Hymenobacter; species Hymenobacter swuensis. The sequence continues at coordinate 218,590 of NZ_CP007144.1, read as the reverse complement.
TTACCGCCTACGCTATCAAACACCCACTCGGCCGCCGGGTCCTGCATAAGCTGGCGCAGCTGCTCCTGACCGAACGCCTGACTTAATTCGCGGCTTTCGGCATAGTAGGCATGGGTGGCCCCGATGTGCGTGCCGGTGGCTGTGGGCAGCAGCGGTAGGGTGCGTAGTGCTTCGAACACGGCCGCATGGAAAGGCCGGAACGACAGTTCCTGGCGCTGACGCAGCTCTTCGACCGTGCGCTGCTCGGCGTCGGGTGCGTCGCTCAGGGGCAGCAGTTGGAGCAGCTCATCGGTGAGCAGGGACAGATACGGGGCGGCCGGGGTGCCGGGGCGGGCCAAGTCGGCCGGGCGCAGGTCGCGGAGCAAGGGCAGACTGGCGGCCAGTAACTGGGCCAGCTGCTGTACCAGCTGCTGATTCCAGGGCTGATCGGCTTTGATGGCTTCCCGGTTGTTGGTCAGCAGCCAGGGAGCCTGAAGCAGAAAGCGCAGGCCGGTGCGGTGGCGGGTAGCAAAGAAACAGAAGGCCTCATGGCCGCGGTCGTCGGCGCTGGGGTCGAGGGTGCCGTTGTCGCGCAGGGCAAAGGCCAGGCATACCGGCAGGTTGAGGTGGTCGTGGCAGGGCTGTTTGACGACCACGAAGCGGTGCGCGGCTACCGTTACCTGGTCGCCGGTATCGGTGTTAGTGCAACGGTCTTCCTGAATGAGCTCCACGTACTCGACCCGAATAGCAGTGGTAGCCTGCTCGGACAGCAAGCGGGGTATCTCGCGGAGGTAGTAGCCGCTATCGGTGATGAGCTCCTGAAAAACAGGTCGTGCCTCCCAGGAAATCTCCGTCAGGTTGCGCAGAAACAATAAGGGTAAGCGCAAGGTGCGCAGGCGGCGCAGCACATGCTGGTAGGCCTCGGCAGCGGGGCGCTGCGCGTGGTTGAAGGGCAGCCATAGCTGCGTCCATTCAGCTCCTCCCCTCTCCAGACCGGGCGGCAGAGCATGGCGGTCGGTTAGGGGCACGGGTACCAGAATGCGCTCCAGGCGGAAGCTCAGCTCGTCTTCATAGACGTGGGGCGTGGCGGTATAATGGAACACCGACTTGAACCCAATGCCAAAACGGCCAATGGTATCAGAATCGACGGAGCTGGTGCCGCGGCGCTTGGTGGAGTTGCCAATGGAAGTCAGCGCGTTCAGGTGGCCCAACTGCGCGGTACCCGTATCTTCTTCCTCTGTGGCTACGTCGCTGATGGTGAATTTCTGGGGGGCATTGTGCCAAACCGACAAACCCTCGGGCAGCAAGCAGAAGCGAACCTGGGTGGCGCGGGCATCGTCGGCGTTTTGGAGTAGCTCGTAGATGAAATGTGCTTCTCCCTGCGTCAGGTCAGTTAGTACATTTTTGATGCCACGCAGGGCGGGGCGGTCGAGGGCATCGGCTAGGACAGTACGGTCAGCCTGGAGAGCAGTAAATAAGGCGGTTGTAGAGGTGTCAACCATAGAATAATTCGACTCAGAATATAGGTATCACCGGAACAGTATATCCAGCGTGGGCAGAGAAAAAATGACGTATGGGGTTGGTTTACGGATGCCTGCCGGGCCGCTGGCTACTCGGCTTGGCAGATGGTTCTTGTACTATGTAATGTCAGGTCAGCACTTGGTTCAACATAGTTTCGATGTAGGTATCCTTGCACTCCTCCTGCAGGAGAATGTGCCGCTCGGCCAGTTCTGTCGGGGTGGCGGTGCCGAGGTGTTCCAGCTCGGTGAGGCGGGTGGCAGTGACGAGGAAAGCGTGCAGGTGCAGGTTGGGGTTAGCGGTTTGCAGAGCCGGGCGGCTTTCGATTTCCTTGATGGTTTGGTAGAAGCTGAGCTTGGGGTCGTTTAGCTTCAGGTTGCGGAGGCCTTTGGGGTCGACGAATACCAGGTGCTGCACCGGGCCAATCTGGAGCCAGAGCAGGAAATCGGGGTAGAAGTTGCCAGCCTCAAAGAAGCCGATGCCGCGGCCGCGGCTGAGGTTGCGGAGTAGGTAGAGCTCCTTGTCGGCGAAGAACTCGGGGTGCTGCTGGTGATAGTGGCGCAAGTCTTCCACGAACTCCCGCTCGCCTTTGTTGAGGGCCACGGGCGTGACGTCGGCCAGCTTGGGGCGGCTGTCGAGGGCGAGCAAGGGCTGGTAGAGGTGCTGGATGAAGTGCAGCGCGTGCAGGGAGCGGTGCGGGTCCTTGTCTTTCTTAAAGACATCGGCCTTGACGGAGTCGCGCAGCTCGGTGAACCAGTCATTGGCCTCTTTTTCCTTTTCATCTACCTGCACGCGGTAGCCGTTGGTGGCGGCCTGGCCGGCGGTAGCAGCGGCGGCCAGCAGGTTGGGGTCGTCTTCTTTCAGGGGTTGGTACTCGAGGAAGGGCTCTTCCCAGGCGCGCTTGTGCAGCAGGTAGTAGCGCTCGGTGTAGGAGCGCAGCAGGGCACTGGCAATTTCCTGCCAGCGGCGCAGGCGGCGGCCAAAGTCGTCGCTGCGCTTGGCATCGAAGGCCAGCTCCTCCTTCGGAATTTTCAGCTCGTACCACGACGTATCGGCCAGCAGGGTACCAAGCTCGGCCGCGGCGGGCAGGTGCAAATTGGACCAGCCGCGCTCAGCTTTGTAGCGGGTGAGCTCGAAGAAGAGGCGGTCGAGGTCGAGGAAGGCGGTGTGGCGGGCGGTGAGGTGGCCGGTTTCGAGAATAGCCTCGGAGGCTTCGCCGAGGCCCTTGGAGCGCAGGCCCATCAGCTTGGGATACCAGTTGAGGATAATCCGGTTTTTGGTAAGCAGGCCGGGCACGGCGGTGGCAATGGCCGCGGCTGGCGGGCCGAGGCGGGGCACGGGGCCGAGGGCACGGAAGGCGACCCCGAAATCGGTGCGCTTGCCTTCAATCTCACGCTTGAGGCGCAGCGTGAACAAGGACCGGCCAGCCGGCAGGTTGGTGCGCACGGGCACTACCAGACTGATTTGGGTGCCGGGCTTGGGCATGCCTTCTTCTTCCAGGTACTCCTGAAACTTGGTCATGTAGGTGGCCCGCACGCCGAAGATGTTCAGGGTTTCGAGCAGCGGCAGGTGGGTGGGCGGGGTGAGGCCCTGCTCGTGCAGTACGGGCCGAATGGCGGCGCTGCGCTTGAGTCCCATTTTGTAGCCTTTAAGGCGGACGCCACGGCCGAAGAGCTGAATAATCTGGGCACCCTCGCCCTGGCCGATGTTGAGCAGGCCCATGGTGCTCACGCGCCAGGAGCTCCAGCCTTCGGTGAACTTGCGCGAGCCCATGAGCAGGTTGACATTGGACTCGGGTGCGTTCAGCTGCTGAAACAGCGAGTCGCTAAACTCCTGCTCACTTGTATCAAGACCGGCGATACTGCACAGGGCTACCAGGGCGGCATCGCTGCCTACGTTGATGACGCCGAAGGGCGGGTTGTCGCCGAGGCGCAGGGCAATTTCGCCGGTTATGCCCCGCAGATTTTCGACGGTGAGGCGACCAACGGAAGGGGCGTTGAAGATGCGCAGCAGGCTATCATCAAAGAGCTGCTCGGCGGTGAGCTTGCTGGCCAGCAGGGCCGGGAAGCGGTTGGATAGCAAGTCTTCGCCCTGGGAATTGAGCAGACCCTGGTGCAGTATCTGGTGGATGCGGCGGATGCTGTCTTCGCGGCGACTGACGTACTGGCTCAGGAACAGCAGGATGCGTACCATGTCGCTGGCCTCTTCTCTGTTCAGCGAGGCCGTGACGGAACCGCCCACGAAAATCCAGAGAGGCTTTTCGAGGTTGTAGGGCCGCAGGGCGGGGCCCTGCTCGGCCCACACGTACTGCTGCTGGTAGAAAGCCATGAGGCCGGCTACCAGGTAGGTGTGCAGCCACTCGGCGTCCTTATCGTTGGGCAGGTTCAGTATCTGGTAGTCTTTACCGAAGCCGTCGCCGTAGAAATACTTGTAGGAGTAGTCGAATAGAATGGCGCGGGCGTAGGTGCTAGTCAGCGTTACGTCGGCCTTCACGGCCTGTACGAAGGTGGCCGAATACTCGAAGGAGAAGCCTTCTTCGCTGAGCTGCCGGCGGTACTCGAGCCAGGTGCTGTCGGCGCCGCCGGACGCGCCGCGGTGGCCTTCATCTACCAGCACCAGGTTGTTGCCGAGGAAGGAGGCGACATCGACGGTTTTCTGGCCTTTGGAGTCGCGCAGCTTGTTGATATCGATGATTTCTACGGCTTTACCGGCGAACAGGCCCCGGGCCTGGCCGCTGAACAGCTCGGCCTCGATGCCGGCAGCCTGAAACTCGCGCAGGTGCTGCACCGAGAGGCCCTCGTTGGGCGTGAGCAGGATGATGCGGTTGAGGGTGCGCAGGCCCGCGCCGCGCTCGGTGAGGTACCAGCGGTACTGGGCAATGTGCACGTGCATGAGCAGCGTTTTGCCCGAGCCGGTGGCGTTGGAGAAGGCCAACTTGTTGAGCTGGCGGGCGGCGGCGTCGGTTTCCTCAAACAGGGGCAGTTTGTCGGCGGGGGCGGCGTCGCGGGGCAGGGCGGCGGCCCACTTCGTGAGCTCGGCGTTTAGGGCGGCGCGCAGGGCTTCGGGGTCGGCGAAGTAGCGGTCGAGGTAGATTTCGGTGAAGAGCAGGGTGAGGTACTGGAAGTACTTCCAGCGAATGGGCTCCTCGCCGCGGCGCAGGCGCTGTTCGTTGAGCTGGGCGGTGTGCGCTACAATGCGGCCATCGTACTCGAGCAGCAGGCTGGTGGGCAGCTGGGTGGTATTGAGCAAGCCGGCGGTGAGGGCCACGTGAAAGCGGCTGACGTTGTTTTCGTCAAGGCCTTCGGGAGTGTCTTTAAGCAAAGCGGCCAGTTCTTCAAACTTGCTGTAATTGAAGAGGCCGAGCATCCAGCGGTTTAGGATGAGCTTGCTGCGGAGCGGCTGGGGGGGCTGGGTGCGGGGGGTACGGGGTTGGCGTTGGGCCATTTCGGGTTCTTGTTGCTGGGTTCGTAGAACGTCATGCTGAGCGCCGTGAAGCATCTCTACCGCTTCGTTGCAACGGAGCGCCTCACCCCCCGGCCCCCTCTCCGAAAAGGAAAGGGGGAGCCTGGTGATGGGATTAGTTGCGCGGTAGAGATGCTTAGACTGCGCTGCGCTCAGCTCAGCATGACGTTCTTTTTTGCTCGGCGGCAAACGGTCTTTTTGCTCGTCTGATGACGTTCTTCTTGGTTGGTTTTCCGCTGCTGCTTCCCTCCTACTGGGCGAAGAGCAGGCGGTGGAAGGCTTCTTCGATAAGCTGCACTTTCCAGGTCTCGTCGGGCTGGCGCAGGTTTTCGAGGTTGTTGTCGCCGTTGACGTAGATGAAGTCGAACTCGGTATCGCGCACGGAGTAGTCGTGCTTCTCGAACCAGGCGTTGAGTACGAGGTTGTCCTGGGCGGCATCGGCGGTGAGCTTTCGCCAGATGATGAGCACGCGGCGGCCATTGGCGAGGGTGCCCGTGACGGGGCGCACCCACCAGGGGCCGGTGGCGGCTTTGCGCAGGGGGCCTTTGAGGCGCAGGCGGCCGGCCCGGTCGCCGGGCTCCACGTGGTCAGCGTGCTCGAACTCGGCCAACAGGGTTTGGGGGGCGCCCACCTGGTGCACGCGCAGGCCGAGCAGGTAGTTGAAGGTTTCGAGCAGGTCGACGGCCTGGGGCTCGGTCTGGTCGGAGCCGGGGGCTTTCACGTCGAGGGTGTAGGCCGTGGGATTCTGGAAGGCGGGCACGTCGAGCAGGCTGCGCGAGCCGCGGCTTTCCACGTCGAGCAGGTAGCGCAGCACATAGTCCTGGCGGGCGGCGGCAATGGCCGGGGTATCGGTGGCCGGGAACAGGGTGGTTTGCACCGGCTCGGCCCGTTGCAGCTTCAGGTTATTGAGCGTGTCTTCGTAGGATTCGAGCCGGATGACCTTGAGCAGTTTGGGCCCACGCACCTTTTCCTCGGCGGTGGGCTGACGCACGGGACTACCATCTCTCCACTCAGGGGTATAAGTTATTTTTTTAAGTCGGGGTAATATAACAGCGTCAAAATGCTCACCCATTTCTACTAAGATGAATTTGCGCTTACCCCCGCTTTCTCGATTCAAATTAACTACAGCGTGACCTGTTGTGCCTGAACCTGCAAAGTAGTCAATCACAGTGCCTTTTGGCTCTCGCATACCCATCAGACGCAAGCAGTCTTCTACAGCATAAATAGACTTTGGATAAGAGAACACATTTTCTCCAAAAAGCCCCTTAATTATACTTGTTCCGTGTTCAGCGGCAGAATATTTTGCTTCAATCCAAACCGTCGGCGGTATTACGCCTCCTTCGCTAGGGCGGTATTTATAATAGACGATAGGGTGTTGTTTAGTACCACCTACTTTGAATCGACTTGGCTCATCTTTTACTTGGTTGTATTTCATCCGCCACCGTCTTTCTACACCATTTTCGTCAATCGGATATAATACAGTTTCGTCACTGTTAGCAACCTCTTCTATTACCCATGATTTCCGTGTATCATCATAGCTCATTTCTGGGACACGCAATGAGTTTCCATTGTAAAACAACGGATAGTACATGGTAGGCCTATCTACTCTCTCTGATTCTGACCCCCTTTTCCTAAATAATTCCCACATATAAGCGCCCTGCTCGTCAGCTTCGCGGTAGCGCTGTAATTGCGCGTCAGTTCGTGGGAGTTTGCTTATAACAGCCTCGTTTCCTGCGCGTGCAAAAATAGCGTATTCATGTGCTTGTCCAAAACCACTTGGAATAGGTCGCCCAGAAGGATTAATACGAATTGCTACAGTACCGGCAATTCTGTTCTTTCCAAAATGCTCCTCTAATAGATAGTGTAGTTCTTTTTGTTGGTAATCATCAATTGTTGCACACAATAAACCGCCATTGTGTAATAATGGAGTTGTTAAGTTGAGGCGGCTATCAATTAGCGAAATCCAGCTAGAACTACGGTAGCCATTTTTATACATAATTGGCCCTCCATCGGTGTTGTAGGGCGGGTCGATATACACACAATCCACCTGCTCCTTATAGCGTTCTTGCAGCAGGTTCAGGGCCTGGAAATTTTCGCCGTGAATGAGCAGGCCGTCGGTTAGCTCGTCGAGGTCGCCCTCCAGCCCGGCCAGCAGGCGCTGGGTGAAGGCGGCGGGAAAGTGGCGGGTGTCGAGCATTAAGTTGGAGTAGGCTTGCAGGAAGCCCACCGTGAGGGGCTCCGAGTAGCCGGGCGTGGCGGCATCGGCGGCCAGGGCCTCAATGCCGAACAGCTCGACCCATTCCTGGCGCTGGTCCGCGTTGGCGGCCACTTCGGGCAGCAGGGCGGCGGGCACCTTGTCCAGCGTAACGCACCACTGGGTTTCGACCACGAACTTCTTCTTGAGCCAAAGCTTGCGCTGGAAGTCTTCGAGTTGGGCGAGGAAGTCGATGAGGTGGTGGGCCACCTTGCGCAGCACCCGCAGCTTGCTCAGGAACTGCTCGACGCGCGGGGCGGAGTCGGCCTCGATGTTATCGAGGTGCAGCACTTCGTTTTTGAGGTAGAAATCCAGCTCGCGCTGCAGGAAGCCTCCGAGGTCTTTGTGGATGAAGTAGTCGAAGGTGTTGCGGGCGGTGTAGCGCTCCAGGTTCACCTGCAGGCGGCTTTTGTCGGAGAGGGAGCCGTCGGCGCGGGTGTGGGGCTGGGTGAGCCCGGCCAGCCAGGGCACCAGGGCGGCATCGGCGGCGGCCAGGGCCTCAATGCGAGCCTGGGCGGCTTGCAGCAGCTCCTTTTGGGTGGGGGGCTTGGGCTTGGCGGCCTTGCCGTCGTCGGCTTTCTTCTTGGCGGGGGCAGCGTCGGCGGGGCGGTCGTCGGCGGTGGCGGGGCGGTACTCGAAGAAGAAGGTCAGCTCCTGGGCTTTGGCATCGAGGGCGTAGACAGCGGCCCCCTCGCGCAGGATAAACACCCGGTCTTTGCCTTCGGCGGCTTTCACGTTGCCGTGCTCGCCTTCGGCGGCATCGGCCAAGCGGAAGTGCACGCGCATAGGCTTGTCCTTGTCGGTGGGGCGCAGGCGGAAGGCGTAGTCACGCAGGTACTCGCTAGTTTTGATGTAGTACTGGTCGCGGTTGGCCCAATGCAGCTTCACTTCCTCACCCTCGTAGGGAATGGCGTAGGTGCCTTCCTTGTACACGCGGCGGGCCAGGAAGTCGCCCTCGGCGTAGTAGCGGCGGAAAAAGGCGTAGAGGTGGTCGAAGACTTCACGCTCGAGGCCGGCCAGGTCTACGGCTTCGGTGGCCAGGCGCTGGCGCAGGGCTTGCACCTTGGGCGAGGTTTCGGGGTCGATTTCGGCCTCGGTGAGCGAGGCAATGACTTTATCCAGCTCTTTCTGGATGGCGGCTTTGTCGGCGGGCTGGTAGTGGGCAAACTCCCGGCGCACCTGAGGCAGCAGGTCGTGGCTGAGGAACTTGTCGATTTCGGCGGCGCGGGCGTGCAGCACGCGGTAGAGGCCGAAGTCGAGGTCGGGCTGGTCGAGCTGGAACAGCTCGCGGAGCAGGGAAATGAGCTTATCGTAGGCGGGGGAAGCGGGAGCAGTCATGGAAGCGGCCAGGGGGCCGGAATAGCGAATGATAAAAGCTTGAAGGTAGGTCTTGACGCGGGGCGGCGCAAGGCCAGCGGCCGAGGTGGTTGGCTGCTAGGGGGTTGGTTTTGCGCCTCCCTCCCGGCCCGGGGGTGGTTACGCTCTGGGGTGGCGCCTCACTCCCCGGCCCCCTCTCCAGAGGGAGAGGGGGAGCCTTACGATTGGGGGAGGAGCCTACGTTGCCGCACTTGCAAAATGCGGCACGACATCGGTGAGGCCCCACATTCGCCAGATTGCCCCGAAGGCGCACAGGTTTTGGTCTTTGCAACGCTGCCAGGGCGCATTGGTACAGCGACTGTCGACAAAATCTGGCTGGTCTTGTTCTTCCTGGCTTCTTTGACAGTAAGACTTCATTTCGCACGCCACCTTTCCTTCCATGAACAACGCCGTTACTTGACGCATCGCCCGAAAGAGGTCCAGGTGCATGTCGGCTATGTCGCTGAAGTCAGCCATGGGAGCCAGCGACCCTTCATCGTCATTGTTAGTAGTCAGTGGGGAGCCAAGCCAGTTCAGTAACCACGCAAAAAAGCGGTTGGTTTTCAGAGGCCCACCCCGCACCAACTGCAGAATAAAGGCGGGTTGTTTGTTGCGCAGTAGCTCAGCTCGCAGGATGATTTCGCGAATCCATCGAGCGTTTGGCAGAAATTTATCAGCCGTAAATACGCTCGTGGTGAACTCAATAGCCTGGGCAGCCGAGTAAGCCAGCAGCCCTTCTACTGTACTGATTTCCTCATAGTCAAACTGAATGTTCTTTCGCGAAAAATCATAAATATCCTCCGGCACCGTCGGCAACCATTGCTCCTCCCGCATCTTTTTCAGCACCATGACGAACGATTGGCCTGGATGCCAAAAAAGCAGGCTAGCATCGCAGAGGGCAAGCACGTTTTCCCGGCTTTGGTTAGCTAACACGGGGTATATGTGCTGCACGACTAATTCGGCGGCATGATAGGCGACTCGAACGGGTATTTTTTCTTGGGGGTAGATGAGGCCTTCAACAATATTGGCCATGCTTTCGCCAATCCAGAAGGACCCAAACAGAAACTGCTCGCCAGAAGCAAATTCAACGACTACCTGCTTGGGAATGCGCTCATCCGGTAGAACTATCCCTGAGTCCTCTAATCGTACATCAATAACGCTTTTGTCTTTAGGATTCTGTTTCAAACCAGCACCCAGGTAGATTGCACGTAGTTGTTGCTGGGGTGCTATAATTGCATCAGGAGGAACTTCGAGAGGCAGCGGTTTACCTTCCTTTACCTGGCTTACTCCATATCGAATGTAATTAATAACTGTAGCAGCGTTGGACAACCCATCACTGGTTGAAATATCCTGCAGAAAGTGTACGTACTCGTGTAAGTAAGCCGGCCAAACTTCTTCCGGGAAATTGTTCAGGTCGCTGACTGATTTTGGCGTAGCCAAATTCATCCGAAAAAAAGACGGTTGATAGAAGCTACTGAAGGATTGACGCGTATCGTCCATTGCCTGAAAACAGTTTAACTAAACCACTTTTCCACCACACGCTGGGCATCGGGCGAGAGGTTGCCGGATTCTTCGGTGGTGATGAGCTGGCCGGGGAAATGGCGCTCGTACCACGCCTTTTTGGTTTCCCAACGGCGGCGGTAGTCGTCGTGGTCGAGCATGCCGAGGTGCTCCCAGAAGTAGGTTTCGCCGCGCCACTTGATGGTGAAGTCGGGCAGGTAGAAGGAGCCGTCGGGCGCGTAGAGGGGCAGCTCGTAGAAGAAGGGGATTTCACGCTCGAAGAGCAGGTTGGAGATGATGACTTCGGACTTGGAGCGCACCATGGCCGGGGCCAGTGTCTGGTGCAGACGGCCCTCTTCGAGGTAGGCGGCTTCGCGGAGCTGGGCCGCGCCGTCGGGCGCGGGCGTGAAGTCGAACAAGGAGGAATTGATGCCGACCAGGTGCGAGGCCCCGGGGCGGTAGATGCGCAGTAGCGGGGCAATGTCTTCCTGAACCAGAATGGTGCAGTGGCGGCTGGCGCGGGTGATGCCGGTATAAAACAGCTCGGGTGAGAGCAGGGTGGTTTTTTGCTTGGGCAGAATGAAGTACACCCGCTCGAACTCACTGCCCTGGGACTTGTGCACGGATATGGCGTAGGCCAGCTCCAGGTTATCCTCGGGCTTTTCCTCGTTAGCCCACTGGGTTCGGCCTTTGTATTGGTAAGACCCCAGCTTTTTGCCGTAGCCGAAAGCCAGGTGCTGCTTGCGGTCAAACTTCACGCTAAAGCGGCTGAGGCGAAAGCGCGGGCTCTTCCAGGTACCGCTATCAAAGCCGTGGGGCACCACGTAGCCCAGTTCGCCGTTGAATACCTCACCGCCGATGCTTTCGCGGGCCTGGAAATCGTAGGCAATGAGCCGGTTGGACGCGCCCCGATTGCGAATCTGCATCACTTTATCGTAGAGCGTGATGCCGGCCAGGCCCCCTACCCTTTCCAGGGATTTTTCGCGGGCTTCGTGCTGGAGACGTAGATTGATGGCGGCGGTGCCAAACTCTTCGTTGCGGTAGGGACTGATGACCTGCTGGTAGTCGGGACGGAAGGAGCCATCGGCGGCTTTGGCCGCCTGCAGCCAAAGCTGGTGGCGGGCGTCAGGTTCGAGCTGCTGTCCGGTATCGGCTTCCATATCGGCCACCATCTGGCCGACCAGGATTTCCTGCAAATGCTCGGCATCCTCCCAATACAGGACGCGCAGGTCTTGGTCAACCATCCCGTCCTCGGGCAGGTCCTGCAGTTTCTGGAACAACTCTTCGGCGCGCAGGCCGGTTTCTTCGTTTTTTGGTGCTCCCTTGGCGGGGCGCACGTAGAGCGAGGCCAGATCTAGGATGCCGGTGCCGGCCCCTTCGAGGCGGTTGCCCATCTGGCGCAGGTTCACGGTAAGCTCACCCACGTTGTCGGAGTGGTGCTCGCGCAGCCAGTCGATGAGGTCGGCAAAGACCTTACCACGGCCGATAGGAGGCAGCTGGTTGGGGTCGCCGACGATGATGAGGCGCTGCACGGTGTTCCAGTTGATGGCCCGGAACAAAGCGGCCAGCAGGCCAAGGTCGAGCATAGAGGCCTCGTCGATGACGTAGGTGGTCACGCCAGCCTCCCGCTCGCCGCCCGTCTGCTTCAGGGTCATGTTCTCGTTCAGCCAGCCGTGGCGGGCCAGGAACTTGTGGATAGTTTCGGCCGACTTGCCGGTTTTCTCCCGGATGCGGTCGGCCGCCTTGCCGGTGGGGGCCAGCAGCAGGAAGGAACTGGCCGAGCCGTGGGCCTTTTCCACCCCTTGCAGCAGGGCTTTGATGATGGTGGTTTTGCCGGTGCCGGCGGCCCCGCACACCACCGACACGGGCCGGGTGAAGACGCGGGCGCACACCTGGGCCTGCTGCTGGATGGCGGCGGTGTAGGCCTCGCGGTCCTGCTGCATAAGGGGGCTTTGCGGGTCGGCGAGCAGGCCCTCCCAAAACGCCGCCGTGACGGGGCGCTTGAAGGAAATATCGGGGCGGGTGACGAGCTTACGGAGCTGGCTCTCAATCTCACGCTCGTCGTCGTATACCCTACGGAGGTACACGTACTGGCGGGTGCCTTCGGGACGCAGGACCAGCATTTCCTCCAGCACCTTGCGGTCGATGGTGAGGTAGCGCTCGGTGAACTCCGTGCGTTTCCACTCGGGCAGAAAGGAGAGCTTGTGGTTGATTTCCTGCAGCAGCTGGCCGCCGCTGACGAAGGTATGCTTGGACTCAGCCCGCAACCGGTCGACACACAGGGCGCGCAGGCGGCGCCAGTCGTTGGGCTGGTGCAGAAAAGCGCCACCCAACTCCGGGGAGGGCAGTACGCCGTGGTCGATGCGGCTGAAGGAGATGTACTCGCCCGCGTAGTCACCCCCGAACTGCTCGGCCAGCAGGTAGGAGTTGCTGATGAGGTCGGCCGGATTGGCGGTTATGCCGTGCTCGGCGCGGCTGTCGCTCAGGATGATTTCGAAGTATTCGGCCGGCAGATCGAACCGAGGCAGGATATCCCGCAGGAGCTGCTGCTCGGGCTCGGTGCGCAACTGCCAGTCGCGGCGGATTTTAGCAGCATCGGCGGCCAATATGCTTTTGCCAGGCAGAGGTGCTCCGGGGTTGTCGAGCCAGTCGAACACAGCCCGGTGGAACTCCTGCTCCTGGTGGCTGGCCACGGCTTTTTGGCAGGCGGGAATGGTTTCTTCCAGCCCGACAACTTTCAGGATGCGCGCTAGGCCGGGGTACAGGCCCCGGCTGCGCCAGAGTTCGGCCAGCAGGCCGTTTAGCCAGCTTAGGCGCACGGACCAGTTCTCGCTGTCGTCGCCGATTTCGCGCAGGTAACTGGCAATTTCTACGAAGCGCTCGATGAGCACCAGGGCGTCGTCGTCGGTGATGTGGCGGGAGCCGTACTTGAAATTTTCCGAGTTGTCGGGAATGAGCGTGATGCGCTCCAGAATTTCGGGCTGGTCGAGGTAGCGGTGGTACGGGATGCGCATGCCCTGGTCGGGGTAGAGCGTTTCCACGTTTATCTGCCAGGCATAGGCACCGCCGTACTGCTTACGGGTGGCCTCGTCGGTGTTGTCGTAGTAGTTGATGTCGCCGATGCGCTTGATGCGAGCCAAGCCCACTACGGCGTAACGCTTCTCGTCGTCGGTGCTAAGGGGGTTGCTGTAGTTGGCGTAGTGGAACACCAGGCTTTTGGCCGGCTCGATTTCATCCAGATATTCCTTCACCATCTCCAGCCGACGAGTGTTATCGACGCGGCCATTGGCGCCGTAGGCCTCGTCGTTGTACATGGCATCGTAGGGCCAGATGCAGACGGTGGCGGGCGGCAGGGCCCACTGGGTGCGGGTGCCGGAATTAAAAAAGCTGGGCGGGGTATCGGCAGCGGTCAGGGTTTCGGCCCCAAAGGCATTGATGCTAAAGATGCAGGGCGGCACATCAGATAGCTGCGCGCAGCTTTGGCCGGCGACTTCCAACTCCCATTCGAGCTGGCGGCTTTCCTGAATTTTGGTGCCGGGGTAGGAATGCGGACCAACGCAGTGCCGGTTGGCGGCGGGGTTGCGGCATACGTGGCCATTCCAGCCGTCCTGGTGCCAGGCGACGCGGGCAGTGATATGAGTAGGCATAAGCCGAGAGAAATAGGGCTACCAGTATAGGCTGCAGGTAACAGGCAGCAGCAGCAGATTGCGATACGCGAGGGAGATAGGGCGGCGGCTTACGGGAGCACCTCGGCGTGCAGGCGCACGATGGAGGACGCATCGGGAGCGTACCGGATGTCGGCGCGGGTCATGATGTTGCCGATGAGCCTGGACTTGGCCGTAAGCTTGGTGGCGTTCCAGGGCTTGCTCCAGACAACGCCGCCACTGGCGTTGTAGGCGGTTACCTGCGCCCGGCGGGTTTGGAGCAAGGCGCGCTGGAAATTTTCGGCTCCGGCGGGGGTGAAGGTAATGTTGTCGGGTTCGAGCACGGAAAGGTTGATTTTAGGAGGCATGAAACTGCAGGGGGGGCTGCGGGAAGAAAACAAGAGTAGGTCGTAGCGGTCAGACCACTGCCCACCGGATAGTGAACAGGTGCTCGGTAGTGGTGCGGTGGGTGAGACGCTTTTCAAGCGCTTCAATCAAGTCGTTGCGTTTCTGTAAGATTTCATCCTCAGCCTCGAAAACTCCCTGCCGCTGCCGACGTTGTTGCTGCTCAAGCTGGCTAATTTTCTGCTGAATGGCCTTCTGTTCATCGAGCGTGGGTACCAAACGCGCTTGGCGCTGCTGCTGTTTTATCTGCTCCTTGGTATCGCGCAGGGCCTTTTCGGCCGCCAGAATCAGGTCTTCGGCCCAACGCTCCAGCTTTTCGCGGGCTTCGTGGAAATAGCGGCTGTTGCGCTCCAGCGAATGGCTGATAGTAGCCTGCACATGGCGCTCGGCCTCAGCCCGGAGGCGGTTGGCGGCACTGGCCGGCACTTCGGGCAGGCCATCGGCTATATGCGCCGCGCAGACCAGCATTTTCTCGCAGGTTTCCTGGTCGAGAGACTGGCCCGTTTCGTCGAAGGCCGAGAAGAGCAGATATTCTTCGTGCTCGTAGCTTTCGAGGCACAGGCGAGTGAGCGTCAGGTAACCGCTCATGCCGCGTAGCGCTTCGACCAACACTAGTCGGGTGGGATGATGACGAACATCGAACACTACCTGGGCAAAGGGCGTGACCAGGGATTTGGCCGTATCGAGCACGTACTCGCCTAACGGGTGGGAAAGGCGGTAGCGGAAAATTTCGCCCTCCTCGAGGATATCGGCGGGACCCTCATCGGTGGGACGTGATTTAGAGAGCAGGAAGTAGCGCCCCGCCAAGACCTCGGGCAGAGGTGGCCGGAATAAGTCGAAGTACAGGAAAGCCTCTTCGAATCGGGCACGGTCTGCCAGCAGCGTGCGGGTTAAGGCCCAAAACCTGGCGCTGAACTTGTCGAGTTGATGGCGGGTATCTTCCAGGCGGAGCTTCAGGCGCTGGTGCACGTCGTCGTCGAAGTGCTCGAGCAGCAACTGCCGGGTGTCATCCATCCGGGTTTTGATTTGCTCGTCGAGCTCGGCCCGGAGCTTTTGAAAAGCGGCCTCAATCTCCGCCGGCGTACGGCACTGCTGGTAGATGGCCAGAATGCGCCGCTCAAAATCAACTCCCGACTCGATGGTGCCAAGGATATCATCGGAAGCGCCGAAAATGCCATTGAACAAGCTGAATTTTTCGGTCAGCAACTCCAGTACCCGGCGGTCGGCTTGGTTGCGCTCGTTCAGAAAATTAATGACGACAACTTCGTGCCGCTGGCCGTAGCGGTGGCAGCGACCGATGCGCTGCTCGACACGCTGCGGGTTCCAGGGCAAGTCGTAATTGATGACCAGGGAGCAGAACTGTAGGTTGACACCCTCGGAAGCGGCTTCCGTGGCAATCATGATGGCGGCCTCGTCGCGGAAATACTCCACCAGTGCCGTGCGCATGTCAATCGACCGGGAGCCGCTGACGCGGCTGGACCCACTGTGCCGGGCAAGCCAATCCTGATAGATGCAAACGGCTTCGCTGTCGCCGTTGGTGCCATTGAAAAGAACGATACGGCCACGATACCCTTCGGCCTCCAAGTGAGTACGGAGGTATTCCTGGGTGCGGCGCGACTCCGTAAAAATCAGCGCTTTTTGGTTGGCTCCGGTGGTAGCCATCTGCTCGAAGCCAATGTGCAGGGCCATGGCGAGGGCCCGTGCTTTGGTGTCGGTCCCGATAGAGCGAGCCCAGGTGCCCAGGTAGTCCAGCAGCTGGATTTCCTCCTGAATAATTTGCTGGTCGAGCTCTAGTTCCGCGGGGCCAACAGGGTCGGATTCGTCCTCGTCCAGAATGTCATCGAGCAGTTCCTCATCGAGGTCGTCTTCCATCACAATCTGCATGACAAACTCGGCATCGGATGCAGAGGCTGCCCCGGCCGGCGTATCACGCAGTGCGATTAGCCTGGCTTTCATGGTGAAGAGCGTGTCGGCAATGGCCAGGGGTGAAGAGGCCAGCAGCTTGCGCAGAATCAGCTCCGTAAGGTGACGCTGACGTTGCGGAATGGCAAACGAAACAGGGCGCTGCAGAAAGCTGGTAATGGCTTCGTATAACGCATGTTCGTCGTCGGTGGGCTGGAAGGGGCGCGTAATGGTGCGGCGCTCCGTGTAGCGCACGTACTCAGTGACCTGGTTGCGCAGCGTACGCTTGCAAAAGCTTGTTAAGCGTTGGCGGAGAGCTTCCAGGTTGGCGTTGGCGCCCGTGAACTGCTCGCGAAAAGAGGGCAGGTCGCCGAATAGCTGCTCGTCAATAAGGGTGGAGAGTCCATAGAGTTCCAGCAGGGAATTCTGCAGCGGAGTAGCTGTGAGCAGGAGCTTGCGGCAGTGGCCAGTAGCCCAGCTAATCCCCTGCCCTACCTTATTGCTGGGCCGATAGGCATTGCGCAAGCGGTGGGCTTCGTCGATAACTACCAAGTCCCACTCTACCCCACGGATGGCCTCGCGAACCGTATTAGCATACTGGTAGGACATGATGGTCACGGCGCCCTGGTGTAACGGGTCGAGGTCGGCCTTGCGGGCCATCTGGGCCGTTTTAGCATCGACTACCACCGCCGGCAGGTTGAATTTTTCGCGCAACTCCAATGCCCACTGCTGCCGCAGGGAGGCCGGACACAGAATCAGTAAACGGCGCCTACGCTCGGCCCACATTTGACAAAGGACAATGCCCGCCTCAATCGTTTTGCCTAAACCAACTTCATCAGCGAGCAATACTCCTTTTGAGAGCGGTGACTGAATGGCAAAAAGCGCGGCCTCAATCTGGTGAGGGTTAAGGTCTACAGCAGCATCGAACAGTGCCATAGAAAGGCGCTCAGATTCTTCTGGGCTACGACGAGTTAGGTCGTAAGCGAAGTATTTGGCCTGATAAGAAGTAAGACAAGCTATGGTAGACGTCTCTTGAATAGGCACAGGTAACATAAGTGAACTTGTCTAGCAAATTAAAAGCAGGCTAAGGTAGACTGATTTTCATTTCTGCATATAAAATATTTGTGAGAACTTACATCCTATTTGCTGGCTGGATCAGCAGCTATATCCTCCAGCAGACGGGCAGCAAATTACCTAATCACCATTATACCTGATCGAGTGAAGACCTGATACTTTTCGCTATTGCATTAGCCTATAACCCTTACCAAAACACCTTGTGGCGAATCCCATCCTATCCTGAATGCAACTACCCCAACTTTTACAGCAATTTGGAATTACAGCTAAGCAACTGGAAACACTGTTGCTGGAGCATGGCATTGAGCCGAAACTGAGATACCGAAAGTTGGTCCCCGATGAATGGTGGGCATTGTTAGTAACTGAATTTGGCGAGCCCCAAAACCCCTTGGAATTTGTACTAAACGGGGATGAACTGAAGGCGGAACAGCAAGACGCATGCGTTTCATTAAGCTCTGTATTTCAACAGCATGCCCTTTTTGAACAGCCAGTAATCAAGGCAGAAGTCATGCTGCCCGGATTAAAGGTGGTGGGCCATGTTGAAATGGTAGAACTTGCCAAACAGCAAGCTCAGAATGAGCGGTTGGCTACAAAGAATCACCATGGAGCCGGGCGTTCGGGGGGCACGGGTGGAAAGAAAGAAAAACCACGGCCTGAGGACCTAGAGCTAAAGCTAGGGCAGGTTATGAGGGTTGTTGAAGACCGTGGTTTCGGTTTTTTACAACCTATAGGCACCCGTAATGAGCTTTTCTGGCATGTTTCCGGATTGGAGAAAATGCCTGCAATCGGTGACTGGTTACTCTACGCGGAAAGGCCTAATCCCAAAAAAGCAGGCAAAGAAGAAGTTTGGTGGGCACGACCAGTAGCGCAAGATGAATCCTTACTGCTTCGAATAGCCGGCCTACTAAACGAGTCGGCCTTAATGAAACTTCTGGAGGTGGCCCCAGAAGCTGCGCGTGGCCAAATACTACAAGACAAGCTGAGGCAACTACCTCCCCTTACTGGACCAGAGGCATTTGATGCGGCCGTTGCAGCATTAAACTTAGTAAGGCAGAAATTACCTTCGCAACTAGAGCCCGAAACCTGGGCATTAATAGCGCAGGCTGAACCAGCCTATGCTGGGCAGCTTTGGTTGCGCTACTGTTCACCACTAGCCGCTTCTGGCATTATTGCAGGCCGGCTGGCCAAACTGTTGGAAACAACGCCGGAAGGTGTTGCGAGTTGGTGGCCTGACGTAGAGACTTCAGGACTGATGGGTTTGTGTTTGGCTTACGTACAGCATGGGGGTCCTGAAGTTGCAACTGAAGCGCTAACCCGTTTGCGACTTGCGCTAGGCTCGGAACAGGCTCTATTGTATGATGCTACGTTGGTGCAATGGCTCAAGGAAGAATCCGCGAGGACCGCGGATGAGTACCGACGCAACCGAGCGGCTACACGAACTGCTTATTCACAGGAAACAGCCGAAACACTAGCTCAGATGCTGGCGGATGAAATTCCTGCAGCTATTGCCTTTGAACTATGGTCGACGGGCGAGGACCTACCCTTCCCGCAGGATGAGGCGTTGGCCCAATTTGCCAATCTGCCAACTGCTGTTCAAGACCGGGTGGCAGAGGCACTAACAGAACCCGCGTTTTACAGCATTCTTCCTCACCTTGGGGAGCACCATGAGCCCCGTACCCTGAGCCGGGCAAGGAAAACTATAGAAGACTACCTAATCAAACAGCTGGCGGTCATCAGTCTTGACCTGGAAAGTGACCGAGAGCATATTCACGAACTCGCTTGGGGGAAGTCCGGCGACTGGCATAGTGGTAACGGCGCCGATGAAGTGAAGTTAGTCTTTGGTGAGCTAACTAATTATTTGACGGGTGGCGAACCAGCTCTAGTAGTGGGGCATAACATCATTGCATTTGACGCACCGTTGCTAGCCGAGCGTGGCCTAACAATAGCGGAGAATCAGCTGTGGGATACGTTACTGGTGGAAATGGCGCTAAGCCCGCACTTCCACACTTTTGCTTTGCAAACTGCCCATGAAGCGCAAGGAGATGCTGAGCTGGCGCTACGTCTGTTTTTAACCCAACTCCTGCGGTTGATGCAATTAGACGAAAGTGCGTGGCTGGCAGTAGCTACGCTGTTTTCTTCCCCTTTGCAAGCCCACTTGAGAGAGTTTCGCGCCCTTAATTGGGTACTATGGCTGCAGACTCAGGACCTGGAGCAGGAAATGCGAGCCTGCTTTAGGCCGCAGCCCCAAGCCTCGACGTTAAGGCAGGAAGTACATGCATGGCTAGAAAGCGAAAAGTCTGCAGGAGTCGTGCTTGCACCGCGCGAAGTATGGGCTGAAGTACTGGTCCGAAGCTCGGTAAGGTTTTGGGCCGATGAGGAAACAGCACTCGACTACCGCGAGCTTGATGAAGAGGCCCTGTTGCAATTACTTGTTGTGCTCCCAACCGAACTACTGTTGGTGCAGCAGTTCTTTACTTACTGTCGCCAACAAGGCTGGCCTCCTTTGGCAGCCAACATGGCTCCGGCAGTGCGGGCTCGACTTCGACAGCACGAAATTGACCTTGGAAGCTGCCTAATTTCTTTACCTGCTGATTCCACCAAGCGGCACTTTCCCTTGTGTCTGACGGTGGAGCAACTGCGAGACGCGCGAACGTGGCTTCACCAGGTACCAGCCCTGTCAGTGCTGGTAGTAGAACCTGACTTGATTACGCTGGGCCACAAATACGAGGTGGCACAGTTGACGGCGGATGAGCTTCGCAATAGCCCCGCGACTGATACCGAATGGATAAAGTTCTCGGGTGGTCAAAGCTTCATGGGGCTAACGCTAAAACAGGCAAATCTGCTCGTCGGTAAGCTTCCTGGCGGCTATGACACGTTTTGGCTGGAAAAGCACCAATACGGGCAGTACCGGGTTTGGGCGAGCTTTGGCTGGGAGAAGCTCCTGAAAGAACTCACAAAGCAGGGCACGTCACTCGAGTACCGCCGTGGCACTCAACGGGCATATCCGGCGGGCCAATTGCGCAGTGCTGTCGCCAACCAACAGCGGTTGCAACAGCGCTTAGGCGTGGTAGCTCTCAATCCAGAAACCATCTATCGTTCGCGGTACTGGCTGTTGCAAGCGGAATTGGTAAGGCGCATTGGCAGTCAAACTTCGGCGCCAGTAGTATTGCTGGTGCAGCGCCCGGAGGAAGTAGAGCGACTGGAGTCATACTTCAGGCTAAATTTAAAGTGCTACATCCCGAAACGGGAAGCGCAACTAGGGCGGCGTCTCGAATTGCTGCACCGGCCCGGTACTTCACAACGCCTACTCATTGCACCGGTAGGACAGGCAGCAGCCATCTTTGAGGCTAACTATTTAGGGCCTCTCCAGGTGGTATTGGAGAGCTTTAATCTGATGGAGAACTTCTACCTGGCCCAAAACACGACGCTATTTGAAGCGGCGCGTTTGGCAGCCGGTGAGTTGGCCCGCCCATCGGATAATGAAGAATCTGGCGGGACAGCGGAAGCAATGGGCGGTGTCGAATCTGAGGAAGATGCTCAGATGGGCATATTAGAGCGTAACCTGCTGTTTTTACTCGAGTTGCAACGGCCTGTTGTGTACCGCATGAGGGCCCTCATAGCTGACAACCACGAAGCAAGCCGTTTGTGGCTACTGGACCCAAGACTAGCCGACTTTGCGGGTTTAGAAAGAAGCTGGCAGTTGAGCCGGGAAACAGTAGATGTGGCGTGGGAGACCAAGGAAGCTTACGAAGCAGCCGCTAAGCCAGCTGACGCCGCCCTGGGCGGTGTACGCCCGGAAGCCGACTTCGGCTTAAACCTGGATGAGGCTCGTGAGCTCCTTCGGCAGGTGTTCCTGCGCAGCGTGGATACCGACGGGCACGAAATGGTACACCAATGGCGCGAAAACCAAATCCCTTATCTGAATGAAATCCTGCAGGCCCAAACTGACCTGCTAGTTACCCTGGCAACGGGTGGTGGCAAGTCGGTGTTGTTTCAGGCACCGGCACTCTATCGAAGCGCTTATACCAACCGGCTGTCGATAGTGGTGACGCCGCTGAAGGCATTGATGGAAGATCAGGTCGCCAAGCTGTGGGAGCTTGGATTCTATAGCAGTGTTGAATACATCAACTCCGACAAGCAGGATGAAGTGCAGCAGATTTACCGACGGATTGCGGGCGGCGAAATAGCACTTCTATTCATTACTCCAGAGCGGTTTAGAAGCGGAGGATTCAGCCGTGCCTTTTGGCAGCGGTTCACGAACGACCACGGGCTGGAGTACGCCGTGTTTGACGAGGCACATTGCATTTCACAGTGGGGCCACGAGTTTCGGCCCGATTATTTGCACTCAGCCAAAGTTGTGCAGGGCTTCCGACAGGAAGGCGTACGAGACTTTGGGCGCCAGTTTCCAGTGCTGCTGTTTTCGGCCACGGTAACACAGAAAATCTTCGATAATTTCAAGCAGTTATTCCCTGAACATGAAGCTACTAGGTGACTTAGGCACTAACCCCGTGCAAGCGCACATTACCTTGCGCTTTAAGCCGGTAGCTAGTAAAGAGCAGCAGTTAATAGCGTTGCTTGATGACTTGCGGGAGCAAAAATTTGATCACAAGCTGAGCCGGGTGCTGGTATTTGTACGGACCCGCAGGCAAGCCGAAGAAGTGACAGAGCAGCTTAAAACCCAAGCAGAGGAGCTGGGGTTGGAGTGGGCGCAGCAGGTAGATTTTTTTCATGCCGGACTTGATGGAACTGACCGAGCTGAAAAATATGAAGCCTACAAGCCAGTCAGGAAGGCAGCATCCGTTGCTGAAGGTGCTGAAGATGCTAAGACGGCGGTACTGGTCGCGACCAAAGCCTTCGGCATGGGCATGGATATTGGCAACATCCATTACCTGTATCATTTGGGCCCATCTTCAACCTTCGAGGACTTTTTGCAAGAAGTAGGACGAGCAGGGCGCGACGCGGGGATGCGCCAACAAGCAAATTTTGGGGAAGGACGCCCCATTAGGGCAATGTGCGTGGCTACGCGCGAAGACTTCGGCAAGCTGCGCGACTTGCAGCACCGCTCGGATTTGACCTGGGATTATTTAGGACAGGTACAGCAATTAGTGCACAGGTACATCGAGAGGTTTCGGCCGCTGGAACCGCGTCCCAATGAAGCCTTTCCACTCCCTTTGGATTTGGCTGAAGAGATGAGCGATGACGACGCTGGGGGTGGGGAAGCCACTAAGTTCCGGCTGGGGTTGCACTGGCTCGAACAACTGGGGCGCATCCGCTTGGGGCTCTATACCCCCGCCCACTTACCAATATTGCTCTGCGACAAGCCCAACTATGGAAAAATCAAGGACCAAACTGAACGGCAGGAGGTAGAACAGTTTGTGACACGGCTACGTGCCTCACCCTACTGTGAGGGAGCGTCGCTATTGCTGCCAATGGCTGAGCTCATGACGCTCTCCGGTAAACGGCGATGGACAGAGCTTTACCGGCTACTTTTTCAAGCACAAAAAGCCGGCGCAATTTGTATAGAGCGATACCTGACACTTGAGCTAACTGACTTACGCCGCGCAGAACTTACTGCGTGGCGAGAAGAGCATAGGTGTGCAGCAGGCAAGTTGCCCTTGGTGGAAGCAGTGTTTGGATTGGCCCGGCACCTAATGGAAAGAGTACGTCCGGGCGAGCAGCTAACCATAGATGGAGACGAGCTTGACCGAATGGTAGCTTCTGAGGCAGCTGAGCATTTCCAGTCACGGCAAATCTACTGGGAAGATGCTGACCGAAACAAGCGGAAGTTGACCCCAACGGCGACGCAACAGAAGTTAATAAAGGACTGGCATAAAAAGCGGGCGAAGTTTGGGCTCAAGCTTATTCGACTTTTACCCCGCACCCGGGTGGAATCTGTGTTGAACCGCCATGACCGTAGCCAGGCACGAGTGGTGCAACTTATTTACAATGGGAATCAGGATGCTAAGCAGTGGCAGCAGCCGCTGGCGGAATTAAAACGGCAGCTTACTAAGCTGATAGCCCATGTAGTAGAAACCGGGCATACCCGGTTTAATTATGCCGACCTGGTGGTGGAGCTTGGTCTGGAAAACGCCGCGCATGACTACCTTGACAATCTTTTGTTTCTAGCACGCGCACTTGGCTACCTTAAAGGAAGTGGCTCGTTGGTGCCGATGGGCATTGAGCTATTTTTGGATGATTTATCGGTGCCGAATAAGGATGACCGAGCATCAGCAGATTATCAAAGATACCTTGATTTTGAGGAGGGCATTCGGCTAAAAGAACTGCGTTTAATGGCCTTGCAATGCTTGGCTAACTTGAAAAGTACCGAACGTCAGGACACCTTTATCAAGCGTTATTTTCAGTGTGAGAGCGGCGAGCTCCTACTAAAACTACTCGAAGAATATCTGCCCGAAAACCACCCTAGCCTTGCTGCATTTCAGAAGGAAGCATTAGTGAAAGCGGAAAAAGGCTTGAGCGAGGAACAGCGGATTGTATACGATGCACCGCTTACTGATAACCTGCAGGTAATAGCCGGGCCAGGAAGCGGTAAAACCCATACGCTGACCCTGCGAGTGGCACGCCTAGTGCAGAAAGCGAAAGTGCCGCCAGAACAAATTCTGGTGCTCGCCTACAATCGGGCGGTAGTGGTTGAATTGAAGGACAGGCTAAGCAAACTGTTTCGGGCACTTGGCTATGGGCGGCTAATACAACGGCTGCATATTCACACGTTCCATAGTCTCTGCCGACGTTGCATGGGGGCAGCCCTCGATGACAAGGAATTCGATGAGTGGGTACCAGCCTTCGTGCAAGCTCTGGAAAGAGACCCTGGCTTGCTGTCGCGGGAACTGGGCCGAATTCGGTACGTTTTCGTGGATGAGTTTCAGGATATTACTGAGCTCCGACTACAGCTGCTAAAACTGCTGGCCCCTAATACAGGACCAGACGGTGTGCGACTTTGCGTGATTGGGGACCCCAATCAGAGCATTTATGGCTACGAACGTATAAAAGAAGGTGGGGCTATCGACCCTCACCCCTACTACGTGCAGTTTCATCGCCAATATGAGCCGCAGACTCTGTTTCTGAGCAATAATTACCGCTCATACCCAGGCATACTACAAGCCGCGGCCCGCGTATTGGCGACTAATGAGGTTCGGTTTAAACGTATGCCTGAGCTGCAGGCTGTACGAACACCGAGCCATGAACGACCATATTGCCAGGTGTTGCGGTACCGTGACAGCAAGACCGATTGGCGGGCCAAGCTCAATGAATTATTGGGCGAGGTATACGAACCCGGAAAGCCTTACCAGCAGGTGGCAGTAATGCTGCGCTCCAATGACGAAGTATTTCGGGTTTTCAATGAACTGCGCTCCTCGACACTTCCGTCAGACGTGTCATTGCGCATTCAAGGGGCATCAATGGCGCCCGTCGCGACAAGAGAATTTTACCACTTGCTACATACGTTTCGGGCAGAGCCAGCAGCTCCGCTTAGTGCCACTTACCTCGACGATTTTAATACCCGTAAGCAAGCAGCGTTGCGCAAGTTCGAGCACGTATGGGACCCGTATTTAATGCATCTATTGCATTGCCTACTTTACGAGTTCAATAAGGAGCGCCCCGAAGAAGGCACAAACCAGGATGTTCTAGACTTTGTGGAAGAAATGGCTAGGCGGGACGATGGCCATTTTGCCAAGCTCTATGATAGCCACATTGAAACTGTAGCACCAGGGCAGAGGCGGCGTGAGGTGGTCTTGACCACTATGCACAAGGTTAAGGGCCTAGAGTTCGATGCTGTGCTGCTACCACCTGGCTTCACTGATTTTGGCCTAGATAAGCGTACTGGTAAAGCTGCCGCTAACCTAGTAGAGCTGGTGGAAGAAGAACGACGCCTTCTATATGTGGCTTACACACGGGCTCGCTACCGACTTGTTGTTATCAATTATGACCGCGAAGAGGCGGTGGCCACCGGCAAGCCATATGCCTTGGAGGGCGCTGAGCAGAAGCTGGGACGCATCCTTAAACCGGGGCTCGATAAGCTATTTATCTCCTGGGGTGGCAGTAACCCCAATGCCTATGAGTTTATTCAAGGCAGGGTTAAAATAGGTGACCCAATAACCTTAACTCGGGATGCTTATGGGCGGTGGCTAATATACTGCCATGGTACGCTGGTAGGCCGTTTGCGCGGAGGACAATTCAAGCCAGAGCCTCAAGCTGCGCGGCTTGAGGGGCTAGCTGTGGCCGGAGTGGTGTGCTACACGCATGAAGAGTCTCTGCGCTACGATACGGCGCACAATTCAACGTTTACAACCGACAACTGGCATCCACCTGCGGTGAAACGCGGTCATATTTACCTTGTAGATTTTGCGGGCTATTACAAAGCGGATTAAGGCTTGATTGCTTTATTCAACAAGATGTTATTTAACATAGTCAAATCCTACAGCCACAATATTTTCATTCAGGTTCCAATTGGTAAAAATTGCCAATAAAGAACCTTGGACTTTTTCACAGACTTCTCACCACCATCTTTAACCTTTCACATGAAATACGATAATTTCCCACCTTTCCAAGCATTGCAAAGCAGTCATACAGAATTTAGTGCTAGTCGCTATGAGACGTGGATGGGAGGCGCAATGGTTGACGGCGGTGAATGCAAGACAGTCATTAATATTTCACCCTCACGCAAATCCAATAATCAAGAAATAAATTCCGTAAGCTTAAACTGGACTAAGGGGAAAGCAGCTATAACTCAAAAATTTATTTTTGATGTTGGCTTTAGTCAGAATGACCGGCTCACCTACGCAACTATTCCAAAGGAGTCATCAACTGACTGTATTGGTATCATTACTATACGCAATGTCACAGGGGTTACTAACAACGCTGCATCAAGCGAGAAGAATGTTCCATACTGTGGAAACATGTACTTAAAGTACGGTGTACTTGTAAAGCTAACATTTGCTTTTTCTAATCCAGAAAAGCTTATTGAATTCTATTCAAGCGAGGCTGAAGACCAAATATTTTCAGTATTGACAGCAAAATGCACACTTGAGTTATTGATAGAGGATTTTGATAGCGATGGAGCATATGTTGGGTTTGAAGCGATACAAAGTCTTGTAAAAGAAACTTATGGGATAGACATAGCTACCAACCATTTTAAACAAGCCGAAATGATGTTAAATTCTGGGGTAGGAGGCTATACTAACATGGTTTCTACCGGTTACACAAGGATGTACACTAGCTATTTTAAAAGTAATTATGGCAGGGGGCCTATGCGAGCAGTATTAGCTATAATTAACAATGATTTAAACTAGCCAGGTTATCAAGCAGGAGCTTATTATTGAAGTTCCACCAGGAAGCCATTGCTGCTGGGTGCTCGCTTTTTAATAGGTCAACCTGGAGGAGCTGAGGATGGGGCAGATGCTTAGGCATCTGCCACGCACGCACCAGGGCCTAAATTATGAATATTACCACGGTGGAGGTTGCAAAGGGCTATTGCTTCATCCGCTGCCTATGTTGTGGTTTCTAGCGATGTCGAAAAATGCCGTTTTAGCGGTGGTGGTGCCGTCCTCGGACCTTGCGATGCTGTAGTGCTCGCCTGACCGAGGGAGACCATACAGTTAGCGTCCTGCTCTACGCTGCTAGACTATTATTGATTCCTCAAAAAAAAGAGATGAAAAAGAATACCAAGTCATTTGAGTGGAAACCATCGGAACATGAGCTAAAGATATTAAGCAACGCAAAGAAAAAGTATTTTTTAGCAAGTATAAATCTTATCAAAAAGTATTCGACAGAGCAAAAGTTTTTCATATCCCTACGTTACACAGACCTAAACACAAGTCTGGAAGTAACTGGCTCTTTTGTGCTAACGATTTTTCCTGATGTAGAGGCAGGTATTCCATTCAAAATTATTATTCCAGAGACACTACCTATTGGAAGCGTGAAATACAAGGAAAGCTATGGGTTATCCAATGAGCTACATTTAAAACAGGGCAATAATAAATTTTTAATAAATAGACATTCAGTCACATATTTCAATGCTAATTTCCCTAGTAAACCACAAATACTTGAGGGAATATTTTCAAATTTTAAATCAGCAAAAAAAGAAAGCAACAAGTTATATAGAAGGGTGATAATACCGGTAAAAGACACAGACATGATTTATCCTACTTCCATATTAGCGTATGATAAAAACCATATAAAATTCGATATTGAAAACTGGGATAGACAAAGCTCATTAATGGGCCTTTCATTCACGTCCACAAAAGGAATGTTTTCCTTATTAAAAATACATGGATTTAATTTTCATTTTTATGCACTTGAGCCCGTTAGATCTTACATAATAGACTGTAATGAAAAAATAACAAACAAGGAATTTAAACGCATTACTTCTATCATTAGGATTTGTATGGCATTTTTATGCGGCAAATACTATAGAGGCGAGACCATTTACTTGTCAGCAAAAGACACTGATTTCACAAAACTTGTAAATTTTGAGAGGCTATTCGAGGCTCCTTCTACTTTATCAGAAAATCAAATAATAAACCCCCATTTTTTCTTCGACCATTATAGAAAGCAGGATACTGATACACAAGCAAGTTTGAAAGAGTATCATAAGATGTTTCCAACTGAGGTATATGAGTCTTTATGTGAAAAGTGCATCAAATCGCCTGAAATTCTCAGAACCATAGAATTGATTGTAAGAGCCAGCTCAATAGATGACCCTGTGCAAAAAGGAGCACTATATTCTGTCGCCATTGAGGCGTTAACAGAATACCTTGTCTCTGAGACACCTGAACCTTTTAAACCGATTACTAATAAATCAGAAGCCAAGAAGTTAATAAGTTCTTTAATGGCGGTACTTGATGCAAGTAAATCTGCAATCGATTTCAATGGCTATACTATCCTTTCCAAAAAAATTGCAAATATAAATTCCCCCACAAACAGAGACAAATTAGAAAAACCCTTTGAATTAGCCAAAATAGAATTATTACCTGATGACCTCGAAGCACTCGATAAACGCAACGATTACTTACATGGGCGAGAACCCCTTGAGGGTGGAAGCAGATATGATTTAGAACAAATTGCACTTCACCTTCACACTCTAATTTCCCACCTAATTCTTAAACATATAGGATATTCGGGACACCTAATAAATCTCCCTTCATGGAATTTACTACACAATAAAGACGTCGCAGACTACGCTAATATAGACCCTGCAGAAATAGTAAAAGTATTGAAGCAAATCGATGAGGAATCCTTTAACTCTATCGAAGAGATAACCTATGCTAAAGAGGTCCTACTTAAATATCGTGAAATATTAAAAATAGAGAAACTAATTAAAGGTATTATAAGAATAGTGTAAATAATGCTAACTGCTAAGGCGCGCTGACTCCTTATACTCACACCCCATACCCACGAGGCGCATCTAATACCCACGTTAATAGGTCACGGCGTTAAACCAGGCGGCAAACTCGGCGCGGGACCAAGAGAAGTGGTGGTCGCCGTAGCAGCATTCACTGGCCTTTAGCATTTTAAATAATTTCTTTCTGGTGTACGAATAGGTTAGTGAATATACCGCGGCGCATCGAACAGGCCGCAATTACTTCATCGATAGCGCCGTTGCGGTGCTTCGCCACGTCGAACAGCACCGTATCAGCAGTTGCAGCCCCGTCTTCGTACTCGGCGATGTTGTAGTATTCGCCGCGCCACAAAAACACAATACAGTCGGCATCCTGCTCCAGGCTGCCGGACTCACGCAGGTCGGAGAGCATAGGGCGCTTATCCCCTCCCCTTTTCTCCACGTCGCGGCTGAGCTGGGAGAGAGCAATAACAGGAGCGTTGAGCTCCTTGGCCAGCTCTTTGAGACCCCGGCTGATGCTGCCTACCTCCTGCTCTCGGTTGCCTTTCTGGTCGCCGCGCATGAGCTGGATATAGTCAACCAATACCAGACTGAGCGGGTGCTGACTATGTAAGCGGGCGCACTTTGCTCGCAGCTGCTGGATGCTTAGCCCGGCTGTGTCGTCGATATGGAGTAGGTGGGTGTGCAAGCGTTGGGCTTGCAGGCGGATGTGGTCTACCTGGGGAAGGCCGCCGGGCAAGTTACCGCGGCGTAGGTCGGAGTTGCTGTAGCCGGGCACTTCGCTGGCCACCAGGCGTTGCATAAGCTGCAGGGTGGGCATTTCGAGGCTAAAAATGGCGGTGTGTTGACCATAATCGAGGGCGGCGGTGCGGGCGAAATGCAGCAGGGCGGCGGTTTTGCCCATGGCTGGCCGGGCGGCCAGGATGATTAAGTCGCCGGGTTGCCAGCCACCGGTGGGGCCGTCGAGCTGAGTAAGACCGGTGGGGATTGTAGCTTAGTACCGATAATTGAGTGTTATCGGTACTAGGTAAATTGCTAAAGTGCAGTTTTTGGAGGGCAGCAATGCCTCGCCGATGTTTCCGCTGCCCCCGACAGAAACACAGCTCCCCATCGCAGCGGTGAATGGAGCAGTTGCGGAATACTAAGATGACCATGCTTACGCGTAGGAGTTGGGAGCAGCAGTAATCATAATCCGCTGCTTTTGGTACCGGCGGTGGTGGCACCGCGCTCACCTAACAAGCGAAATTTATAGCTTGACATCATGATTTCGCAATTCGTGGAGCATTATCCAATCGGCCGCATCCGCTATACCCAGACCTCTTTTCTGGAGCTGGAAACGGCGACGGAGGTGCACCGCATCAACCTGGTGGGCAAGTTCAGTTGGAGCCTGAAGCGCGGAACGGGCGGGCCACTGGCCTACCATACCGAGCACCCGTTGCTGTGGGGGTTCAATGCCCCCCATACCTGCCTCTACATGAACGCCCGACCGATGCAGGCGGTAGATGCAACGGAGTTGTTGCTTGAATTGGAGCAGGAACTGAACGGCTTAGCTGGGGAGTGGTGCGACCGGGTGCGGGGCTCCTGGCATCCGTGGTGGCGGCGCATTGCGGCCTATAACCTGATGGGCGGACAGGGGCTGTTGTTAGATACGGTGCCCATATTTGCGGCCGAAGCGGCGTCCCGGGTGTGCGCGCGGCACGGCGTTGCCACCTACCTGTACCCGCACATCAGTCAGCGCCTGGCCCCCCGGCCCGAACCGTACGTCCTGCTGCTGTTAGGCCCGAGCTATGTAGTGGCTCAGGATTTCGTGGTTAGTACGCTGTGTGGCGCTTGGGCAAAATAACGGAGCGACAATGCGGGTACGGCATTGCGGCGGCCTTATTTTTAAGGCAATCAAACTATCTGCCCGTGACCGATCTGAAGCGCTACATTGATAAACTGACCCGGCTGAATGTGGCTTCCTCGACTGTTGGAGGTGTGAAGCGGGAGGCACCGTACAAGCCGGCGCTGCTGCTGGCCGTGTTAGATGGCGTGGAAGACGGCAGCATCTACGATAACCAGATCCTGATTACGCCCGAGCTGATTGCGGCCTTCAAGGCGTACTGCCGGCTGCTGAGCCCGGGGCCGGAATACGCGGCCTGTCCGTTTCACATGCCCTTCTTCCACTTGCAAAGCAGCGGTTTTTGGCACCTGCAGAGCCGGGCGGGGCGGGAGCTGGTGCTGACCTCGGCGCGGTCGGTGCGCAGCTTCGGGCACCTGCGGGAGGTGACGGCCTATGCTTACCTGGACGCAGCGCTGTGGAAGTTAATACTCCAGCCGGCAGCTCGCGAGGAAATCCGGCAGGCGCTGCTGGCACGCTATTTCCCCCTGACGCGGCAGTTTTTCCGGCCGCGGGCCGGGCAGGAAACGCTGGACGAGCTGGGCCGGCAACTGCTGGAGGAGCCGGCGGCCGGCTACCGGCGGGAGGTGGACGTGACTGACGAAACGGAGGTGCTGGTGCGCAGCGCCGTGTTTGGCCGGGCGGTGCTGCGGGCCTACGAGTCGACCTGCGCCGTGTCGGGGCTGCAGCTGCTGAGCACGACCGGGGCGGCGCCCCTGCTCGATGCCTGCCACATCGTGCCCTGGTCGGTGAGCCACGACGATGCCATCGGCAACGGGCTGGCGCTGTGCCCGAACCTGCACCGCGCGTTTGACCGGCACCTGTTCTGGGTTGACCCCGACTACCGGGTGCGCATCACGGAAGGTTTTGGGGAGCTGAGCGGGCGTGCGTACGGGGTGCAGCAATTTGACGGCCGGCAGCTGCAGCTGCCGAAGGAGCGGAAGTGGTGGCCGAAGCCGGAGAACCTGGCCGCCCAGCGGGAGGCCGGTCCCTGGTAGGCCGGCGGCTTACTACGGAAACTGCAGGGTCAGGAACTCGTTGGGGCTATGGTCGTGGCAGTCGGCAATGATGAAGCCGGTCTGGGTGGCTTCGTTAATGTCGGAGTAAACGTGCGGCTGGGGCGTGTGGCCCACCACCTGAATAAGGCCGGGCAGCAGGCCCCGGCTCAGGTGCACCGGGCGCACCCACAGGGGGCCG
Source organism: Hymenobacter swuensis DY53 (assembly GCF_000576555.1). NCBI lineage: Bacteria > Pseudomonadati > Bacteroidota > Cytophagia > Cytophagales > Hymenobacteraceae > Hymenobacter > Hymenobacter swuensis. The sequence goes on along the minus strand of NZ_CP007144.1, from coordinate 187,067 downwards.
TCGACCCGGTCGCGTCCGCCGTTGTAGCCGGACACCTGCCAGAGTAGTTGTCGGCCCTGCTCTGACGCTAGCAGCTGGTTGAGCGTGTTGGCCAGGTTATCGTGACAAACATGGTGGCCCAGCAACAGACGAATGGCCAGTCGGTTGACTTCCAGCCACATGTCGGAGACGCCGGCGTGGGTGAACAGGTAAGGCCCCACCTGCCAGGCCACCCGGAACAGGGACTGGTGCGTTTTGAACAGGATGTGCAGGGCCGGGGCCAGTTGGGGGCGGAAGCCCGAGCAGCGGAACGTGGGAAGGAACAGGTAGGGAAAGCAGTGGTTGCCCAGCAGCAGAATTACCCGCCCGGGCTCCCGCTCGCGCAGTAGCAGCACGTCGATGAAGTTGTCGAGCATGAGCTGGTCGGCGACGGTGAAGCTGTCGAGGTAGTCGCCGAGGAAGACCACCCGGTCAGCTGAGGTGGCGGCCGTCAGAAAGTCCTTCACCGGCTGGTGCCAGTTGGCGCGGCCGTGCAGGTCGGGAACGACGAGGATGCGCATGGTGCAAATTAGTCGGCAACGCAGAAAAGGAGTCCAGCAACAGGTTACTTACCAAAAAGCCCTTGCTACATGTAAGTAGCAAGGGCTTTTTCAACATACGCTTGACCCGAAACTAGGGGTTCACGTGCTTAAGCTTGAGGCGACGACGCTCCTGAGCCTGCTTAACGCGGCGGTGGATGGTCTCACGGGTGATTTGAGGCTGCTCAGCAACTGGCGTGTTTTCGGTTTTGGCAGGTTTGTTCGACATACAAGAGAAAGTTATGATCTGCCCAAATATACCTTTCTCCGGCATATTGGGTTTTACACAATGCCCATAAAACGGACTGAATTTGAAAACTAGCGCTGCGAAATGCGCCGAATGCAGGCTAACTGGCCGAGGCCACCAGTCACGTTCCTAGGCCCAGCATCTCGTCGTGGCCCAGACGCAAAGCGGCTAACACCCACTCAAATATACCATCAGCCGGCCAGCGCCGATACCCACTGATTGAAAGGAACCCCGAGTAATACAGGCCTACGGCCGCAGCCATCATTGCCCACTACTCAGTCGGCTGATTGGGCGTTAATCAACGAAAAAGGGCAGTTCGTCACTCGGAGTTCGTCCGATGAAGTAGCGCGACTTGATTTGGGCTTTCCAACAGGCATCTGCTACTACTTCTTATCCATGAAACCGCTCCTGACTTTCCTGCTGGTCCTGCTCAGCGCCCACGTCCTGCCGGCCCAATCCCGTATCACGCCGGCACCAATGCCAGCGGACCGCGTTACCGTGACCGTGCATCCCGGCATTGAGCTGTTTACCGTGGTGCAGCTGCTGGCCGGCAAGTATCCGATGCCCAACAAATCGCCTTACGCCAAGGAAACCGAGGCCTATTTTGTCCCGTTCGCAAACCACCCGGCGGTGCAATATGCCCGCCGGCTGAAAAAGGTATACCCAGACATGGCGGAGCTGGGCTACTGCCTCGACAACTTCCCACAGGTGCGCGTGCACTATCCGGAGCATTCAGTCTGGTACTCCCTCAACGGCAAGGATTCGGTGCAGACCTACATGCGCCTCTGCCAGCAGTTTTTTGAGGACAGTCATTTCTGGGCTTTTTACCAGAAGCATCAAGCCGACTACGCCGCCTGGGCCAAGCCCGTGCAGGCCCGCCTGGCACAGGAAGGGCTGGTCAACAAGCTCGATTCGCTTTACCGCTTTCCCACCAAAGCGGCCCGCTGGGCCGTTTACCTCGACCCACTTAACGGCTGGGGTGCCCACGCCATTTCGGCCCAGGAGCTGAACCCGCGCTACGCCGATCAGGTGGCCTACACCGTCGGTTTCCTCAACCGTGAATCGACCGAGACGACCAGCCCGAGCTTTAGCCTGGGTACCGAAGCGGTGGTCCTGGTCTGGCACGAGGGGAGCCATAACTACACCAGGGCCCTGCAACGCCGCTATAAGGACGATATCAGCAAGCTGGCTTACCTGTTCAACCCGACCGACGCGGGCATGCAGCGCAACAACATCCACAGCTGGGCCCACTGCTTCGATGAGAACCTGGTGCGCGGCGTGGTCATCGCCCTGTTCCGGCAGTATCACTCCCCGAAGGAAGCCCGCAAACAGGCCGCCCAGGAGGTCGTCGGGGACTTTCAGTACGCCGGCGACATTGCCGACGTGATTACCGCCGAATACAGCCGCCGGCCGACCGGGCCGGATTTCGCGCAGTTCTTCCCGCGAATTCTGACGTACTTGGCGCAGAAATACCCCACCGCCGAATCGACTACCCGATGACCGTTGCCCGGCCGCGCGCCTTCCCCGAGTGGCCCATCCACCTGCTAATCTGGGCCCTGCTGCTGACCAAGGACCTGGTGGTGCTCTACACCACGCCCGCCAACCGCCCCCCCACCCTGACGGACACCACGGCCGGGCTGGTGACGCTGGGCTACCTGCTCATCAACGCCCTGGCCTTTTACCTGCCCGTGGAGTTGGTGGCCCGGCCGCTGCTGGCGGGCGCGCTGAACTGGCCGCGTTTTGGCCGGGCCGCCGGGGGCCTGCTGCTGACGTTGCTGCTCATTACGGGGGTGCGCTACGGGGTGGAGTTTCTAGTGTTCAAGCCGCTGCTCGGCTTCGATAACTACGAGCACAACCCCACGTTTACCGCGCGGTGGTTTGTGGAGAACAGTGTCCGGTTTTATTTCGATTACGTGCTCTACGGGCTGCTTTATGCGTTTATCCGGCACCAGCTGCTGACCGAGCGGCGGCGGCGCGAAGCCCAGCAGGCCCACACCGCCGCCGAGTTGACTTTTCTCCGTTCGCAGCTGAATCCGCATTTTCTCTTCAACACCATCAACGACATCTACGCCCTGGTGTATCAGCAGTCGGAGGCGGCGCCGCGGGCTTTGCTCAAGCTGGCCGAGCTGCTGCGCTACATGCTGCACGATGCCCACCACGACCGGGTGCTGCTGTCCCGCGAGCTGGACTACCTGAACGGCCTGATTGAGCTCCAGCGGATCGGCTCGAAGGACAACCTGCACCTCGACTACCAGCTCCGGGGCCCACTCAACGGGCAGCTGATTGCGCCCATGCTGCTGGTTTCCTTCGTGGAAAACGCCTTCAAGCACGGTCTGCTGACTGACGCGGCCCGGCCGGTTACGCTCCATCTGGACCTGACGGCCACCACCCTGGATTTGCGCCTGCACAACACCCGCAATGAGCAGCAGAAAGACCAGGTCGGCGGTATCGGGCTGGCCAACGTGCGGCGGCGGCTAGCGCTGCTCTACCCGGACCGCCACACGCTGACCATTGCCGATTCGCCCACCGATTTCCAGGTAACGCTCCGCCTTGCCCTATGACTGACCCGATGCATTGCCTGGTGATTGACGATAAGCCCCTGGCCATCGACATCCTGACCGATTACGTGGCGAAAGTGCCGTTTCTGCACTTGGCCGGCAGCAGCCAGAACCCGCTGGAGGCCCTGCAGTGGGTGGGCGAGCGGCGCGTCGATTTGATCTTCCTCGACATTCAGATGCCCCAACTCACGGGGCTGCAATTCCTGCAGGCCTTGGACCGGCGCGCCCCGGTGGTGCTGACCACCGCCTACCCCGATTACGCGCTGGCGGGCTTCGAGCACGATGTCATTGATTACCTGCTCAAACCCATTCCGTTCGAGCGCTTCTACCAGGCCGTGCAGAAAGCCCAGCGGCGCCTGCGCCCGGCAGTGGAGGAAACGCCCCGCCCGTACGTGTTTGTCAAAACCGAACATCGGCTGCAGCGGATTGATCTGGATGAGGTGCTCTACGCGGAGGGCTTGCAGAATTACGTCGTTGTGCACACGCTAACCGGGAAAGTTATTGCCCGGCAGACCCTCAACAGCCTGGAAACGAGCCTGCCCGCTTCGGCCTTTGTGCGCGTCCACAAGTCGTTTATTGTGGCGCTGGCGCACGTACACAGTGTAGAGCGTAGCCGGATTTTCATCCAGGCCACCGCGGATGAGCCCCGGTGCATTCCAGTTGGCGATGCCTATCGCCGTACTTTCTATGACCGGCTGTAGCCTGTATGGCCCAACCCATAGGGTCGCTGGTAACGTGCTACCTTAGACCAGCATTCATTGGGAAACGTCGTTCAACGAATTAGTTCGCCCGCAATTTCGCTGGACTGCAGCAAGTCCAGCATCAGGGTGCGCATGATTACCTCGCTGCGCTGGAACGCAAAAGCGCCCCGTAGTCGGCCGCAGCCCGCTGGATAAGCCAGGCAACAGACGATTACGGGGCACTTTCATCAAGGGCAGGTCTATTGGGCGGCCTGCTCCTCGGCGTTCGTCAGATCGGCCAGCGTCAGCTCTTGGGCAAATTCCTCCATCGGCGTGCGCACTTTTTTCATGTTCACCAGCCAGTCTTCCGACTCCTGCCGGTAGCCGAGCGGCAACAGCACCGCGCTGTGGTAGCCACTGCCTTTCAGCTGCAGCAGGGTATCGAGTTGGTCGGCGTTGAAGCCTTCAATGGGCGTAGCGTCCACGCGCTGTTCCGCCGCCGCCGCAATGGCCATAGCAAAGGCAATGTAGCTCTGCTTGGCCGCGTGTTGGGCGTGCCACTCCTGGCCCAGGGGCTCGTACATGGACCACAGATTCTGTTTGTAGTCGGCCATGGTCTGGTGCGGCAGGCCGCGCTGGTCCATGGTGTAGTTGAACACGCGCGTGATGCGCTCCTCGCTGTAGCCGTCCCAGGCCACAAACACCAGCAGGTGCGAGCAGTCCGTCACCTGGCTCTGGTTGAAGGATACCTCCCGGATCTTGGCCAGCAGCGCCGGGTCCGAGATAACCAGGATTTTGTAAGGCTGCAGTCCCGACGAGGACGGGGCCAGGCGCGCCGCTTCCAGAATGTAATTCAGCTTATCGGCGGGGATACGCTCCCCATTCATCTTCTTGGTGGCGTAGCGCCACGTCAGGTCTTCGAGTAATGCCATGTTGAAAGGTGTTTTTCCTGGAATAGATCCGGGGCAAAGGTAAAACCCCTAGCTGACAAGCCGTACCTTTGGGACAAAAGGTAACCGGGACATTCACGGCCCTCTGGTGACAAACAGGTAACCACTTCTTCCCATGCAGCAAGACTCGGCCGATCATTCCTTCACGGGCGCCTGTGCCCATCGCATGCGCGCCATCGACGATACGCTCGATATCCTGAGCGGCAAGTGGAAGCTCGCCATCATTGCCCGCCTCTGCCACCAGCCGATGCGCTACTCGGCCCTGCTGCGCGAGGTAACGGGCATCTCCGGCAAAGTGCTGAGCCGGGAGCTACAGGACCTGGAAACCAACGGGCTCATTGTGCGGCACGTGGCCACGAGCAAACCCCTGACGGTCACCTACAGCCTTTCCGAAACCGGCCGCTCGCTAACCGCCCTGACCGACAGCCTGGCGGAATGGGGCCTAGCCCACCGCGCCCGCATGATGCAGGAGGGCAAGTAAGCCTCGCGCGCTTTTTATCGAAACCGCCGCCGGATTCGCCCACGCACACTCAGTTGATACAGAGGTGGCTGCTACGGTATCAAAGCACATACATACTCATTGCGCCCAGCTAACCAGACCACTACAATTGGATATTTATGGCTTATCGTTAGCGCAGTTCTTTGGTGATCTGTAGGTTGACCGAGTTCTATGCGAATTCTCTTTATTGGATAATAAGATTACGTGGTCGGCCTGTTCATCACTTTATCACAGGAAAAGTTTTGTGCTGCAAAGGCTGGGGCTTGCTGCAGACGGTACGCACTCAAAAATTACTGGATACCCCTGTTCGGACAAGTGGATGAACCACATTCCCAGGTTGGTAGTGGCCTCGTCGTCTGAGGCCGGCCGGTAGGTGCGCGCGGGTTAGCTGCGCTGCTTCTCCCGGCCCGCACCGATAGGCTATCAGGCCCAGGGCTATGTTTCGGCCGCCAATCAGTCAGCAGGAATACAGCACTGTACCTGATGGTTACACCTCACGTTGCTTATCGGTACTTTTCGACTGCTGAGTCTCCCGGGCCACAAGCGGCTTCTGGGGGCCAAAGAGCTGGTCTACCTCTTGTTTGTGATCCTCGCTCATAAAGAGGAAGCGTACATTTTTTCGTTTTGAAGTTTGCGTAAGATACCGGCTGTAGCGGAACGGGCCAGGCCGGTCGGCCGTTACAGCCGGGTACCCCGGCCGGAACCGGCCCTTTTGCTTTTCCCCATGTGCGGACGTTACACCCAGACCCAACCGGGTCCGACCCTGGCCCGCCGCTTCGACGCGGCGGCTCCGGTCGAGTTGCCCCCCACCTATAACGCGGCTCCCTCCCAACGGCTGCCGGTCATCACCAATACCCACCCGGAGCAGATTCAGCTGCTGCAGTGGGGGCTGCTGCCAGCCTGGGTGAAGAACCGCACTGCCGGCCCCCGGCCCATCAATGCCCGGGCCGAAACCCTGGCCGAGAAACCTTCCTTCCGCACCCTGCTGCGGCAGCGGCGCTGCCTGGTGCTGGCCGATTCCTTTTATGAGTGGCAGCAACAGCCCCTGCCGGGGCTGCCGGTAAAAACCCCGCACCGCATTCTGCTGCCCCAGGCCGAGCCGTTTGCTTTCGCCGGGCTCTGGGATGAATGGGTGGACCGCGCCACCGGAGAGGTGCTGCCCACGTTTACCATCGTGACGACGGAACCCAACGAACTGATGGCCCGCCTGCACCACCGCATGCCGGTGATTCTGCCAGACCGGGCCGCCGAACTGGCCTGGCTGGCGGAGGGCGACGTAGCGGCTCATCAGGGCTTGCTGCGTCCCCTATCGGACGGACGGCTGCAAGAATACGTGGTGAGTACGGCTGTCAACTCCCCAGCCCACAACACGCCGGCTCTGCTGGAGCCGGCCCGGTAGCACTGCCCGACACGGCACGTCACGACACGGCACGTAGAAAACGAACAACGGCCACCCGAATCGGGTGGCCGTTGTGGTAAAGGCCCGGGGAAAAGAGGGGAATTGCCTACCGCACCAGCACCAAGCGGGTATGCAGCGGCGTCTGGCCGGGGGCCGTGGCGCGCAGCAGGCAGGTCCGGCGGGCAGTGTGGCCGGCAGCTATAGGACAGTACTTCGCCATCAGGGCTGGACCTAACGAATAACCGTGAGCCATCCCCGATAGACGGCACCGGCGGCTGGTTGAGAAAGTTGATAGTAATATACCCCTGGCGCAGCCTCCCGCCCCCAATCGTTGCGATATGTGGCCGTCTCGTACACCTTCCGGCCCCAACGGTTGAACAGGCAAAGCGTCCAGGCCCCCTGTAGTCCGTCAACTTTAAACTCGTCATTGTAGCCATCGGCGTTAGGCGTGATGATGTTTGGGACGGTTAGGCAGGGAGTAAAAGTCACCTGTCGGCTGGCGGTCTGCACCCCGCAACGGGTAATCACCTGCAGGGAGTACGTACCGGCCTGCTGCACGCGTAGCGTTGGGGTGGTAGCACCCGTTGACCAGTGGTACGTAACGGGAGCAGCCAGCAACCGGGCTGGGAATGAGGGCCGAAGCAGCACATCGGCGCCGGCACACGCAGTAGTATCGGCGCCCAACGACAGGGTCGGAAGAGTGGGCAGAAGACGCACAAGGTGGCGGGCAGACTGCTGACAGCCTCCGCCATACGTAACCAGCACGGAGTAAGTACCTGACTGGCTGACGGTGAGAACGGAATCAGCACATTGGAGCCGGTACCGCCGCGGCCGTAGGAGCCGCAGATAATGTAGACTTCGTTGCCGATGGCTAGGAACGAGCGGGAATAGTCTTCCCGGTTGGCCCAGGTCTGCTGGTTGTTGCGGGGAGCCTGGGGCACCAGGTTGGTCATGAAGAACGTGGCCGAGTTGTCGGGCACGGTGTTGGTGCTGGTCAAGCACCAAGGCAAGTGGCTGCTTACGGCGGGCCAGAACACCGAGGCAAATGTCGCCGCCACGGCAGATGACCCCGCCAGAAGATCCGCCAAATAGCAGCGTAGCAGGCACTTTGGCCCCTGCGTGCGGTGCAGCAGCGCCAGTGCCCCCGTCCCACAGGAGACGTGAGGAGACGTGAGCACTGGCGCTGCCGTTGTTTTCCTTACCGCCGGAGCAGTATTGCCAGGCCACCGTCTGCTCCCGCAGCATGCCGCCGGGGTGGCCCCGCTGCTTTGGCGCGCTTGTGGTAGTGCTGCTGGCTGAAATTAGCTCCTGCCTGGCTGTCAAGCCCAGGCGCCCGGGTAAGTACGGTGCGTATCTTCGGCCCCAGTACCTCACTTTATGCGCGCGGCACTGAGGCTTAGCGTGATCCATCTGACTAGTGCAAAACATATGCGAACCTTACAGTATACCTGGTACCTGTTACTTCTCTTGTGCTGCTGGCCTTGGGCGACTGCGTGCGCCCAGTCCCCAACTTATTCACCCGCCCAGCTCGAGCGGGTAGCTAAGCTCTCGGAGCTGTACGGCCATATCAAGTTTTTCCATCCGTACCTGGGATACAAGCGCATCAACTGGGACTCGGCCTTTGCGCAGGCAGCCCCTTTGGTGGCCCAGGCTCAGACCGACCCCGAAACGGTAGCCGCCATCGGCCAGCTGCTGGCCGTGCTGCGCGACGATGCTACTACCGCGCGCCTGGTTGCGCCGCGGTCAAAGGCAGCGCCGGCCGCCGCCGCCGATTCGGTGCGCGTGTACTTTGCCCCGGACAGCGTACTCGTGCTGCAGACCAACGGGTACACCGGCGCGGAGGATTATGAAGGCATGATTGAGAAGGTAGGGGCCTTTACCCAGCGGCTGCCCCGGGCCCGCGCCGTGCTGCTTGACCTGCGCGGCAGTCGTCCCCTCACGGACGAACAAGTCGGCGGCTTCTCCTACGGTATGAATTACGTGGGCCTGTTGCGGCTGCTTTCCACCCAGCCGCTCATCACGGCCGCCACCCGCCTGCGCAACCACAGTGGCTTCGCGCCCGAAGAAGGCAGCACCAGCGGCGGCTACTGGTCGGGCTTTTACATCCGGGCCGGCGAAACCACCGCGCCGCGCCAAGCTGCCCGCAACCGCCCGTTAGCTATCCTGGTCAACAAAAATGCGGTGCTTACCGCCGGCCTGCTGGCCCTGGGCAATCACCCGCACGTGCGCCTGTATAGCAGCGAACCGCTCTCCGACGCCCAGGTAGTGCGCCCGGTTGCCTTCTCCTTCAGCCCGACCATTGTCGTTGATTTCCGCACGGCGGAACTACTGGGCGCTGACGGCAGCCTCGGTCTGAGCGGCGTTTCGCTGCTGCCGGCCGGCACCCGGCGCGAAGCTGCCGCTGCCTACGTGCTGGCTCAGCTGCGCGTCCCGGCAGCAGCGCGCCCGGTGACGAGCCGATCGGCGGCGCTGCCGCCCCCGCCCCCACCCGCTACCTACCCCACGGCTACCTACCCGGCGCTGGGCTACCGTCTGCTGGCCGGCGCTAAAATATGGTCCGTGATTCATTATTTCCACGCCTACAAGGACCTCATGCCCACTAGCTGGGATACTGCTTTACGCACTTCCTTGGGAGAGCTGGCATCCGCATCCGACTCAGCTGGGTACGCCTTGGCGGTGGCACGTTTTTACCGCCACCTCCAGGACGGACACGGGGCCATTGCGGCACCTGCCGTAGTCCGCTACGTGGGCCAGGGCAGCGTACCGGTCGATGTTCGTTTTATTGAAAACAAGCCGGTCATTACCCGGATTTTTGGGGCCGCCCAGCAGGTGAAGGACCTGCAGGTGGGCGATATTATTACCGAAATAAACGGCGAGCAGGTGGCGGCGCGAATTGCCCGTCTGGCGGCCATTCAGCCCGCCTCAAACGAATGGACACGGCTTAACTACCTGCGCTGGCGGCTACTGCGCGCACCGGTTGGCACACCGATCCGCATCGGATTACGCGGGGCCGATAACCGCGAGCGGACCGTAACGCTCACCGCCCTGCCCGGCAGCCAGCTTACTCCCCCACCCGATACCACTGCCGTATTCCGGCTCCTGCCCGGCAACATCGGCTACGCCGACATGGGCCGGCTCCAGACCAAGGATGTAGCGGCCATGTTCGCCGCTTTCAACGCCACCAAGGCGATAATTTTCGATATGCGCAGCTACCCCAATGGTACCGCCTGGGCCATTGCGCCGTACCTGACCGACCGGAAGAACGTGGTCGGGGCAAAGTTTTTCCGCTACGCGCCCAACGAGCCCGACATGGCTACCGGCGACAGCGACCATGCCACGCAGAAATACTTTTTTGAGCAACTGCTGCCCCCTAACACCGGCCAGCCGGTGTATCGGGGTAAAACGCTCATGCTGATTGACGAACGCACCCAAAGCCAAGCCGAGCACTCCGGCCTGTTCTTCGAAGCGGCTAACGGCACTACCTTCATCGGCAGTCCTACGGCCGGGGCGAACGGGGACGTAACCAATTTTTTCATTCCTGGGGGTATTCGCCTGTCTTTCAGTGGCCACGACGTGCGCCACGCCGATGGCCGTCAACTGCAGCAGACGGGACTTCAGCCGACAGTCCTTGTTCGGCCCACTATCCGGGGAATTCGCCGCGGCCAAGACGAAGTCCTGGCCCGCGCCTTACGCTACGCAAGCACACGTAAGTAGCACAAGGGCAGCCGCAGCCACGGGAAGAACGCAATGAATGCCAGGCTAACTTCTTTCGGCCAGAAACGCCAGCATAGTAGCATGACGAGAGGCATTGTCGCCAGCTGGAATGCCAGTAGTGTTGCGCCCTTCCGGGCAGCCGCCTGCGCTTGAACTTTCCCTCCAATAAAGTGGCTACGGCAAGGACCACAAGGCAGGCTTGAAAAGCGACTCCGCCCGAGCAGTTCGATACTCCCGGCTGGTGGACACCAGGCCGGCAGCGGTTCTAAAAAGCTGTTGCTAGGGGTCTTCTCAGAAAACGGAATACATAGCTCGTTACGGCACTTGACCAACGAGTAGGGTACAAGACTCAAGTAGTCGACTTCACTACGGTGGTTTTTCGATGACTGTGGATGACGACGCCTCGGTGGCGCAGGTATGGATACAGGGTAACTTTGCAGATGCGCAGGCCCTGGGCAATTTCGTTAACCCCAGTTGCTGCTCCTTGGCAGAAGGTTTCGGCCACGGTGGCCGTGCGCTCGGCTTCTTCGGATAGTCCTTCCCCAACGCGGCTTAACACCCGCGTGGCCGCTAAGCCGGCGTGGGTCCGTTCCCGGATGAGCTTCCGCTCGAATTCGGCCAACGAGGCAACCGCACGCCTCATCAGCGAGGAATTGGAGTTCCTCTACCTGCGCAGCAGTTCGCCCGCGCAGGGGCTGGAGCAGCAGTTGCACTCGGTGGTGAGCTTCGGCATCATGCCTTTGTTTGCTTTCGCCAACACTAGCCTAGTGATTAAGCCGGCGGCCGTACGTAGGCTGCTTTCGCCGCTGGGGTCGGGCATTCTGGCGGGGTTGGTCCTCGGCAAGCCTGTGGGCATTGGGGCGCTCAGCTGGCTCACGGTGCGCTTGGGCGAGGCCACGCTGCCGCCTGGCATCTCGTGGCGGCAGCTGTGGGGGGCCGGTATGCTGGGCGGCATCGGCTTTACCATGTCCATCTTCGTGACGCTGCTGGCGGTGGGCGAGCATTCGGTGAGCACCGATGTGGCCAAGCTGGCTATTTTGCTGGCTTCGCTCACGGCGGGCGCGCGGGGGGGTATGGGCTGCTGCGCACCGCACCCGCCCCGCCGCTGGCCTAGCGCCGGCCGGGGTGCGCGGCCGTGGGCGGCAAATCCCGTCCTTTGTGCGCCCGCATCCGTTAGCGCCTGGTTAGGTTTCCTCCCGGGCTTTTGCCTGTTGCCACGCATCTTATTGCATCCAGTAAGAGTTGTCCCGGGCCTATTCACATTCATGCTAGAAGACACGAAACACTACTTTTCTAACGCCGTCGGCTCCGTTCTGTACGTACCCGGCTCCTTCGTATACCTGCACTGGACCGGTGAGCCGGTAAGCAGCACGGAACTACGCGCCCTATACGTGCACGCCCGCAACCTGCTGCTGCGCTACAACTTGCGCCGCATTCTGGCCGACCACCGGGCCATGCCGGCCGCTTTTGAGGCCGCCGACCGCACCTGGCTGCTCACCGACTGGTTTCCGCACACCACCGAGGAGGTGCCGCGCGTGCGCTACGCCGCCCTGCCCAGCTCCGACCCGCAGCGCCGCCTGCACACCGATGACGTGGTGCAGGCCCTGCGCCGCTACGCCCAGGTGGCCCTCTTCGACGATATTGCCGCTGCCACTGCGTGGCTGGAAGCCGGCTAGGTAGTCGTGGCCGGTTTCCCCACACATTGCCCACCTCTAACCTGTTTGTATGAATGTCCCTTTTCTGCGCTGGCTGCGGGCCCGCTTCGACCTGGCCCACGACATGGCCGACCCGGCCGAAATTGTGGCCGACGTAGAAGCGGGCATTGCCTTCAAGGGCACCAACCTGTGGGTGCTGTTCTTTGCCATTCTGGTAGCATCGGTGGGGCTGAACGTCAATTCCACGGCCGTCATTATCGGGGCCATGCTCATCTCGCCACTCATGGGACCCATTGTGGGCGTGGGCTTCGGGGCGGCTACTTCGGACGTGGACATGGTGCGGCGGGGACTAAAAAATCTGAGCATCGCGGCGGGCCTGAGCGTGCTGGTGTCGGCCCTGTATTTCAGCTTCACGCCCCTCACCGACGCCGGCTCCGAACTGCTGGCCCGCACCCAGCCCACCACCTGGGACGTGGCCATTGCCCTGTTTGGCGGAGCGGCCGGGGCCATCGGCTTTACCCGGCGTGAGGTGAGCAACGTAGTGCCGGGCGTATCCATAGCCACGGCCCTGATGCCGCCGCTGTGCACGGCGGGCTACGGACTGGCCACGGCGCATTGGGCGTTCATGGCCGGGGCGTTGTACCTGTTCTGCCTCAATGCGGCCTTCATCAGCCTGGCCATGTTTTTGGTGGCCCGTATCCTGCCGCTGCCGCAGCACGCATTCGAGAACCGGCGGCAGGCCCGGCGGGCCAAGCTCCTGTTCTGGGCGGTGGCCGTGCTCACGGCGGTGCCCAGCGTGTATTTGGCCGCCCGCATCGTGCAGCGCACCACCTTCGAGCACAATGCCCAGCGCTTCGTAGACGAGGAGCTGAACTTACCGGGGGCCTACGTGGTGACGCGCCGTATCGAGGCCGACAAGCGTACTATCAACGTGCTGCTGACGGGCCGGCTGCTTACGCCCGCGCAGCTGCGCGGCATCCGGGCCCGGCTGGCGGCGTACCGCCTGCCGCGCGCCCAGCTCACCGTGCGCCAGGGCCTGGCCCAGCTCGATTCGGCCGATGCCCGCGCCCTGCGCACCAGCCTGCTGGAGGACCTGCGCAGCCGTAACGAGCAAACAATGGCCGGCTATGACACCCGCCTGGCCCAGCTGCAGCAGCTGCTGGCGCAGCAAGCCGCCGACCACACCGGCCTGCCCGCTCCCGAAACCCTGCTGCGCGAGGTGCAGGCCGAGCACCCCACCGTGCGCCAGCTCGGCCTGAGCCGCCTCGTGCAACCCGCCGCCGACTCGCTTAGGGCCGACACGACCGTGGTGGTGGCAGTGCGCACCGCCCGCCCGCTGCCCGCCACCGAAGCGCAGCGCCTCACGCAGTGGCTCGCCGCCCGCGCCGGCCGCCAGCCCGTGCGCCTGCTGCTGGAGCCGGCCGCGCAGGACGCGCCGCCGGCCCGGCCCGTGCCCCCGCGTCAGCAGCGGGCAGGCCGCCGCTAATGCGGGTTAAATCTCTGATTCACCTTCCGTTACCTGACCCATGCAATTATATAATACCCTGGCCCTGCTTCTCGTGGTAGCCGCCGTGTTTGGCTACCTTAACCACCGCTTCCTGAAGTTGCCGGGCGTCATCGGGCTGATGATTTTGGCGCTGGTTTCCTCGCTGGGGGCCATTGGGCTGGGCAAGCTGGGCGTGGACTGGGTGGTGCAGGCCGGCCACTTGGTGCGCAGCATCGACTTTCACGCCGTGCTCATGGACATTATGCTGAGCTTCCTGCTCTTTGCCGGGGCGCTGCACGTGGACGTGGGGGCGCTGGGCCGGCAGGGCCTGGCCATCGGGGTCATGGCCACGTTGGGCATTCTGCTCTCCACCTTTCTGATTGGCACGGCCTTTTACTACCTGCTGCCGCTGTTCGGGCAGCAAATCGACTACATCTACTGTCTGCTGTTCGGGGTGCTCATCTCGCCCACCGACCCCATTGCCGTGCTGGGCATTCTCAAGGAGGCGCGCATCGACAAGAGCCTGGAAATCCGCATCGTGGGCGAGTCGCTCTTCAACGACGGCATTGCCGTGGTGGTGTTCATCAGCCTGTTCCAGATTGCGCAGTTCGGGGCCGAAAAGGCCACGCCGGGCGTGATTGGGCACCTGTTTCTGGTGGAGGCGGTGGGCGGCATCATACTGGGCGCGGTGCTGGGCTACGCGGCCTACTGGGCCCTGCGCACCATCGACAACTACCAGGTGGAAGTGATGATTACGCTGGCCCTGGTGATGGGCGGCACGGCCCTGGCCACCCGCCTGCACACCTCGGGGCCGCTGGCTATTGTAGTGGCGGGCCTGATTGTGGGCAGCAAGGGCCGGAGCCTGGGCATGTCGGACATCACGCGCGAGTACCTCGACAAGTTCTGGGAGATTCTGGACGAGATTCTCAACGCCGTGCTGTTCGTGCTCATCGGGTTGGAAATGCTCATTCTCGACATCAGCCGCACCACGCTGCTGGTGGGAGTGGTGACCATCGGGCTGGTGCTGGTAGCCCGTTGGGTGTCGGTGGGCGTGCCGCTGGTGCTGCTCCAGCGCTTCTACCCCTTCGACCGCCAGACGCTGCGGGTGCTGACCTGGGGCGGGCTGCGGGGCGGCATCTCGGTGGCCCTGGCGTTGTCGCTGCCCCAGTCCATGCCCCGCGACCTGCTGGTGGGCGTGACCTACGTGGTGGTGATTTTCAGCATCATCGTGCAGGGCCTGAGCATCGGGCCGCTGGTGAAAAAGCTGGGCCTGAGCACGGGGCCGGCCGAAGACAGTAATACCGCCCATTAGCCCTTTATGCTCATGAACCGACTTCGCGCCCTGTGGCAAAACCTGAACGCGAGCCTCTGGTTCGTGCCCACGCTGATGGTGGCCGGCGCGCTGCTGCTGGCCTTCGGGCTGGTAATTATCGAGCCCCGTCTGAACCTGGACGGCCTGCGCAACTACCTTTTGCTGTTCGGGGCCGGGGCCGATGGCGCGCGCGGGATGCTCACGGCCATTGCGGGGTCGATGATAACGGTGGCGGGCCTGATTTTCTCGCTGACGTTGAGCACCCTGGCCCAGGTATCGAGCCAGTACACTTCGCGGGTACTGCGCAACTTCATGCGCGACCGGACCAACCAAGTGGTGCTGGGCTTTTTCGTGAGCATTTTCGCCTATTGCCTCATTGTGCTGCGCACTATCCGGGGCGGCGACGAGGGCCGGTTTATTCCCTCCCTGGCCGTGGGCATGGGGCTGATGCTGGCCCTGCTGAGCATCGGGGTGCTGATTTTCTTTATTCACCACATGGCCTCCTCCCTGCAGGCGGCCACCATCGTGGGCAATGCGGCCACCGAAACGGAAGCCGCCATTGCGCGCCTCTTTCCCGACGAGCTGGGCGAGCAGGCCAGTGCGGCCGAAACGCAACACCTGCTCCGGCAGGCCGACCAGCTAACCTGGCACCCGGTGCGCGCCACCGCCACCGGCTACGTGCAAAGCATTGACGAGGACGGCGTGCTTGCCCTGGCCTGCACGCTGCGGGGCGTGGTGCGCCTGGAGCACGGCATCGGCGGGTTTGTGGCGCGGGGCGAGGTGCTGGCGGCGGTGGCCAGCTACGAAGGCCGGCCGGTAGCCCAGCCGGCGGACCTGACGATTCAGGTGAATGACCTGTTTGGCTGCGGCGGCCAGCGCACCATCGAGCAGGACGCGGGCTTTGGCCTGCGCCAGATAGTAGACATTGCCCTCAAGGCCCTCTCGCCCGGCATCAACGACACCACCACGGCCATTATCTGCATCGACCACCTGGGGGCGCTGCTGGCCCTGTTGGCCAGCCGTCGTCTGCCCGGCCCCTTGCGCGCCGCCGACGACGAGGACCAAGTGCGGGTGGTGGCCGTGCGCCCCACGTTCGGGCAGTTTGCTGCCAGCGCCTTCGACCAGATTCGCAGCAGCGCCGACGGCAACGTGGGTGTGTACCTGCGCCTGCTCAAGTCGCTGGCCACCGTGGGGCAGCGCACCCAGCTGCCGGAGCGCCGGCTGGCCCTGCGTCAGCAAGCCGAGCTGGTGGGCGAAGCCGCCCAGCGTACCCTGGCCACCGCCTACGAAAAAGACCAGGTGCGCGAGCGGCTGGCGCAGCTGCTTCCGCAGCTAGCTTAGCGAAGCACCAGGAGCGGCGGGCGGCCTAGTGAGGGCAGCGGTGCGGGCCAGGGGCACGTCGTCCGGGCCGGCGGGCCAGCCTTCGCGCTGCTGGCGGCGGTGGCCGTCGGTGGCTTCGGTCTGGTCGTGAAACAGGATTTGCCGGGTCGGAAAAGGCAGGTCGATGCCGTTTTCGGAAAGCTTGTCGGTCCTGGGCATCGAGCACGTCGGCCTGGCGCGGCGGGTTCACCCACCAGCGGGCCCGGGAAATGTCGTCGCCGTAGCCGATTCCCACGTCGTACTGCAGACGGCGCTTGTCGTAGGCCGTATTTACGGTCACGACGTTGGTGAACAGCTCCGCGTTGGGAATGATGACGCGGCGGCCATCGTAGGTTTTAATGGCCGTGGCCCGGGTTTGAATGTCCTCTACCGTGCCCTCAAAGTCCTTAATACTTAATCTGGTCCCCAATCTGAAACGTAGTATAGGCGAAACGAAGTACTCGGCAATAGTGGGGGCGACCAGCGACGGCTAGCCGCCCGCCTGACCGCGTCGTTTATTAAGCTTTGTAGCAGATCGGTCAGACTCCTTAACGTGCTATATATTCCGTTTTCTGAGAGGTCCCCTTGCTATCACGCTAACGCGTTCCAGCACAAACAGGAAGAAAGCACAGGCTGGCCAGCAGCTGTAGCGACGGCCGGCAATTGGGCAAACCACGTACCTTGGCCTGTTTTCAGGCCCGGCTTAACCACGATTGTGCATGGCTTTATCTCAACGAAACCAGTTTCGGGTAGCGGCTTCGTCGGCCGAGCTAATGAATTTCCGGCAGCAGGCGTGGCGGCTGTATGAGCCGGTGGCGCCGGTGCTGATGCCCGCCTTCGGGCAGGAGTGGTGGCTGCGGCCGGGCCTCACCTTTACGCCCTTTGCCAACGCGGTGCGCTGCACAGCCCACTGCGCGTTTTGCTCCGAGGAGCTGCAGCGCTACGATGGACACCAGCTCACGGCCCGGCGCCTGATTGACGACTACCCGGCTTACTTCGACCGCCTGCGGACGGTGCTACACCCGTTTCAGGGCTGGCCGCTGGGCCTGAGCTTGTCGGGCCTCGAAGCCACGGCCGAGCCGCAGTGGCTGCGTGAGCTGCTGGCCTGCCTCACCCAGGTGGAACACGAGGGCGGGATATTCGACGAGAAAGTACTCTACACCAACGGCAGCGGCTTCGTGAATAGCCCCGACCTGGGTCTGGGCCTGCAGGACTTTGGCCTGGACCGCCTGGAGCTCTCGCGCTGCCACGACGACGAGGCGGTGAACCAGCAGATTATGCGCTTCAACCGTAACCAGCCCATGCGCCACAACGCCGTGTACGCCAGCACCGTGCGCTGGCTTCATCAGCACCTGCCCGTCAAGAATTCCTGCATCCTCACCCAACTGGGCATCGCGACCCTGCCCGACGTGGAGCGCTACCTGACCTGGGCCGCCGGGCTGGGCGTGCGGCAGGTGGTGTTCCGGGAGCTCAGCCGGCTGGAGGGCAGCTACCTGCCCAATGTCTTCACCGAGTGGATTGAGGCGCAACGCGTGCCCATCGAGCCGCTGCTGGCGGCCGTTGTGCCCACCCTGGAAACGCCACGCTCCGGCTGGCAGTACGCGGGCAGCACCTTCGGTTACTACTATTACAATGAGCACTACCGCTGGCAGGACACCGAGGTCATTTTTGAAACCTCCAGCTACCCGGCCCTGCAGGCTGCCAACGCAAGCGGCGTGCTGCAGAAGCTGATTCTGCACTCCGACGGCACCCTTTCCGGCGACTGGGACCCCGACAGCCGGGTGCTGAGCCGGGTGGCCGCTCCCGTCCCGGCACGGCTATGACGGCGGCCCACGAGCGGTTGTATCGGCGCACGCTGCACCAGCTGGTAGCGGCTGGCGTACCGTTTGGCGTACTGGGTACCTTTGCCCTGCGCCAGCAGTGCCCCACCCTGCCCCGCCACCTGGTAGCCGACTGTGACCTGCTGCTGCCGCCCGACCCCATGGCACTCAGCCACCTGACGACTTTGCTACAAGCCGATGGCTGGCACGTCACGCTCTGGGAGCAGCCCCTCGTGCTGCCACTGCGAGCGGCTGACCTGACGGGCAAATACTACCTGCGGGCCCGGCGGGCCGGGGCTGTGCTGGACTGTGCCTACGAAAACGACTTTCTGAGCTGGCCGGACTTCCGGGCCGAATGCCAGTGGCACCACGGGCTGCCGCTGCTGACACCCGCGGCCATCCTGCGGCAGAAAGCGCAGGTGGGCCGGCCTACCGACCTGGTCGTGCTACGCTGGTGGCAGCGGGAGGCTTTGGCTTGCGCAACGATTCGGTCACAACCGCCGACTGCGCCCTAACCTACCTCCATCCGATCCGCAGTGCCCTCCCCCCCTGACTCTGCGTGCGCCCCCAAACCGCCCCGTACCCCCCCCGGCCGGCGAACCTACTGGCTGGTCCGGGCTAGCTGCCCTCCGACCTGAAGGAGGGAATATTTTACCCGGGTTGCTACTGAGCCAGGCAGGGTTTCGCCGGCTGTCTACCCCAACCTATCGACTCCTGCGCTTACCACCTTTGTCAGCAACTGGTGCTACTTGCACCGAATCCAATAAACTACGACACCTAACTCCCTCACCCCATGAACCCTAATGAAGACCTCATTACCGCAGCGTACGCGGCATTCAACGCGCGCAACCTGCCGGCGGTCCTGGCCACGCTCCATCCGCAGGTGCGCTGGTCCAGGGCCTGGGAAGGCGATTACGCCACGGGCCACGAAGAGGTGCGACAATACTGGCAGCGCCAGTGGCAGGAGCTGGATCCACACGTCGAGCCAACGCGCATACGCGAGCTGGCCGACGGTCGCCTGGAGGTAGCCGTGCACCAAGTCGTACGGGATAAACAGGGAAACCTGCTTTTCGAGGGCCCGGTAAAGCACCTGTACACCATCCGGGAGGGTTTGCTGCAGCAACTGGACATCGAGCAAGGGTAATCCCCGCTAACGAGCGGGCGTTGAGCTGTCATTCACACGTGAACCGCTGCGCGGGCCGTTCGTGGTGGGTAGCCACCCAATTAGGGCGGTACTTGGTAGTGCCGCCTTCCTGCACCTGGATCGAGACCAGAAAGCGGAACCGCTCGCGCAGCTCGGTCGCGGTGAGGGGGGCGATCCGGTAGTGGCCGTGCTGACCGATACCCTAACGGCCAGCTCGGGCGAGGCCGTTGCGGTCGCCTTCAAAGCCCGAAAGCACACGAGAAGCTTTGGGGCGGGCACGTGCGGGGTATCGACCGGCAGAAGCCGCTTTGACTTGTCCGATGGGTCCGTTCTCCTGCTGACAACTGCCGTGTTCGCTGACCGCCGCCTGGTACGGTATGGCCACTCCATCGCCCCCGACGAGCCGCTCAAGCCAGCCGAAGTAGTGCCGCGAGCCACTCGCTGGATTAGAGAAGAATACCAAGCGAAGAACTAAGTGGCAGCCTCGAGGAGCGGGCCGAACGGGTCAACAAGGGGAGGCCAGCAGGATGCGGTAGGTTCCACTTTCGGGCCCCGTTTCCACCGGCCTAACGGCCACCAACTGGCGGGGCCGGCAAGGCGCACTTTGCCGGCTTCTACCTCATCGTAGCTGGACGCGTTGACACTCCCTCCCGAGTGACCGTTCGTTTACCCTTTGTACCAAATTTTCAACCAAGGCCAAGCGTCTTCCCAGGGCTGGTTTCATATTTTATCCTTCCCGGCCCGGATGTATTATCTTCGACGCCACCGCGCACACCAACCGCGTACCCGCGTTAAGTATTCATCCCGGGCCCCGGAGGGGCGCGGGGCAGGAGCACTTTTTTACCGAAACATCCACTGGCGGCCGCGTTGCTTTATGCAGACCTACTTCGTCGACTCCTTCACCACCACGCGGTTCGCAGGGAATCCGGCCGCCGTCTGCCTGCCCGCGCATGAGCTGAGCGCGGCTACCATGCAGCAGGTTGCCCGGGAGATTGGCTTTTCCGAAACCGCTTTCCTCCGTCCCGCTGCTACCGGGTCCGGCTATCGTATCCGATTCTTCACGCCCAAGCAGGAAATTCCCCTGTGCGGGCACGCTACCCTGGCGGCGGCGAAAGTCCTGTTTGAAACGACCGGCCGGCGGCAGGCGCTGTTTGTTAACCACGCCGGCATAGAACTGCCGTGCGAGCAGGCAGAAGACAGCATCCGTATGCGCTTTCCAGTCTACCCAACTGAAGCATTACCGGTGCCCGCGGCGGTGCTGCAAGCGCTGGGACTCGCCACATGCCTTGCTGCCCGCTACAGCCAGCGCAACAAAATCATCCTCCTCGAAATCGCCAGCGCCGCAGCCTTGGCTGAGCTGCAACCGGACTTTGAAGCGTTACTCCGCGCCTACGACGGTATCAACGGCGTATTGGTCACGGCTCCGGGCGACACGCCCGCGTACGACTTTCACTACCGTTACTTCTGGCCCTGGGCCGGTACCAACGAAGACCCGGTCACGGGCGGGGTGCATACCTTTTTGACCAAGTATTGGGCCGATAAGCTGGGAAAGCCTCACCTGCGGGCTTTCCAGTCGTCCCTGCGCACCGGCCATATGCGTACCGAGCTGCTGGCTGACGGCGTGCATATTTACGGGGAGGCCGTACTTGTCCTGGCCGGTACATTTTACTTGGAGCCGCATGAGCACTGAAACCTTGATTGCTTTGTTCCGCCGGGATTTGGCGCGCCTGCGCCGGGAGATTGAACTCTATAACCAGGAGCACCGGCTGTGGCTGACTGCCGGAGCCATCCCTAATTCCGCGGGCAACCTGTGCCTGCACCTGTTGGGTAACCTGAACACCTACATCGGCCAGCAGCTCGGTCGCACCGGCTACGTGCGGGAGCGGGAGTTGGAGTTTTCGCTGCGTCACGTGCCCCGGGCAGAGCTGCTGCTGCGCATCGATCAGACAAGCGAGATGGTTACCGCCACCCTGGCCAGCCTGCCGGCGGCCTCCTTGCCGGCAGAATACCCCCTGCTGGTACTCGAGCACAAGACCTCTACCGAGTACCTGCTCATCCACTTGGCCACGCACCTAACCTACCACCTGGGCCAAATCAACTATCACCGCCGTCTGCTCGACCACGTTTCTGACCAATGAACGCGGCACCAGGGGCACACCCACCGGGGTTAGTACCACTGGCTTGTTTGCCTGGCCTTCCACGCCTGCGCTGGTATAACCCGTTTGGGAAAGTAGCTACCCGGCAGCGCGGGCCGGTTGGCAGCCAGTTCGGCCCACGTCAGTAGCCTGGGTGAGTAGCCCGGGTGGACTCCTTACCGGTCGCCTTCGAGTCCTCCGGCTAGCGTGTTTACCTGCAGGGCCACGGTTTCTTTGATCTGCTGCTGCACCCGCCGGTAGTTTTCCTGCACCACGGCCGACAACGCGGCGCCGCCGTCCTCTTCGCCGGTTCCAAACGTGGCCACCGGGTGCAGCGGAAAGCGCTCCTGGGTAGCATCGGCCCGGGAGATGACGCCCTGGAAGAAGGTGCGCTCGGTTTCCACGGTCTGCCCGATAAACTCGCCCTGCTGCAGGCCGATGGCGTCCTGCACCCGCACTAGGCTGCGCTCCTGGTAGCTGGTGCTCAGGTTGGAGCTGTGGCTGCCGCGCCCGCCGCCCCCGCCCTGGCTCTTGCCGGCGCTGGTGCTGTGGATGAGCTTATCTTCCCGGCCCACGAGCTCGGAGATGAACTTAGCCGTGTCGAGCGAGTTGACCTTGCCAAAAAACTGGTTGTTCAGGTTAGAGACCATCACCTTCATCTTTTCAGGCCCATACGCGTCGGTCATTTGCGCCAAATCCTGGGTCATGTAGATGGTGACCACCTGGTTGCTGCGCGCAGTGGCCGGCAGCAGTTCCAGCCCCGGCACGTACACCGTGGCGCCCTCGTCGAGCAGTACGTAGCTGCGGTGCTTGTGCTGCTGGTTCATGAGCTTGATGGCTACGGTGATGATGCAGCTGACTACTGGCGAGAAGGTTTCCTTCAGCGTCGGGTCGTTGCCGATGCATAACAGCGCCGGCTCTTTTGGGTCGTTCAGATTAAGCGAGAACCCCCTCCCCTTTCGCCTCGTCGGGCGTGAGCACCCAGACGATTTCGGGGGAGTTGATGCGGTTGAGAATTACCTGCAGCGTACCCACCACGGCCGCTACCTGCTTCTCGGCCCGCTGCTCGACGGCCCTCACGATACTGCGCACCATGCCGGCGCACTCGGGGTCGGTTTCCAGCATGCTCAGCACGTGCTTGAAGTCCTTGTGGATGGCCGTAGCCACCACGTGGGGAATGGTGCAGTAGCGGGGAAAGTGCTTTTTGTAAAACCAGATGATGCCCGTCAGGTAAGCCACGGCGCTGATGTCGAAGAACTCCATCTTGCGGATGCTCTGCGGATTGAGGTTGTTGATGACCCGGGAGTACTCTTCGGCAAACGCCACCACCGGCAGGTCCTCGGCCCGCAGCGGGTTCACCCGCTCGCTGCGCTGCAGGTCGCGGAAGTTGATCACGTGCAGCACCACCGCTGGCTCGGGCTCCCCGCTGGGCAGCGGCCGCGGCGGACTCTGCCGGCGTCCGGCCAGTTCCAGTGCTTTCTGGGCCACCTCGGCCAGCACCGGAAGCTTGAAGTCGTAGATGAGCTCGGTAAAGTTCTTGGCCGCCAGCTGCTCAACAACCGGTTCCCCGATGAAGTAAGTCTTACCTGCCCCGGCGCCGCCCAGCACCAGCACGCCGCGGTAGGGATTGGGTACGTTCACCCAACCACCCCCTTCCGTGGGCAGGTTAAACCCGTCCGGGGTTGCCAGCTTCTTACGATCCACCCGCAGCCCAAACGCCGGACACTTGGTCGCGGCCCGCAGCAGGCCCACCACAAAGCCACTGGCCAGCGCCACAGCTACTGCAACGGGGTAGCCCACCTGAATAAAGCCCGGCTGGTAGGAAGCCATAGTGAGCAGTACGTAGGCGCTGAGCAGAAACAGCCCCGCGCAGCTGGCCACGACCACACGCACAGCCTCGGGCCGCAGCGGCTTGCGCCGGACCGGACCGCCGGGCTTGCGCGCGGGTGCCGGCAGCACGAACACCAGCACCCCGGCCGCGAGCAGCACCACTGCCCGCAGCAAGAGGCCAGCCGCGTCATAGAGCCGGCCGCCTTGACCAGCAGCCTGCCTTTGAACCCCTGCCCGGCAGTAGCCACGCGCAGTGCGGCTGCCCCTCCCCTACTCACCACTCGGTCGCCGGCCCGGCTCGTGGCCGTGGCCAGCCCGGCGGCTGGCCTGCCGACCACCGGCGTTGCCTGCTGCTGCTGCCGCGCGCGGCGGGCCTCGGCGCGTTGCTGGTTGATGACGGCCATTCGGGCCGCCAGGCGTTGGCCGGGCGCTAGCTTGGGAGCCTGCCCGGCCTGGTGCTGCAGCACGTACCATTCGCCGGCCAGCAGGGTCAGCAGCAGCAGACCGATGGAGTGGTACTGGGCTACCGGCCGAGGGAGTAAACTGGTCATAGAGGATAAGGGAAAGGGATTGGGTTGCGGGTAGGGCTCACATCTCGATGTCCAGCTCCGCGCCGCGGCGGCCAGGCTTCTCGGCCACGTGCTCAGTGCGCTCGTCCTGGGTGGCCTGCCGGGCACGGCGTACCAGATGCTGCACCGCGTGCAGGGCGGTAATGGCCTGACGCTGCGGGGCAGCGGCCTGCTCGCGGCCCATGCGCAGTAACTGCAAAGCGTTGTCGATGGGGCGGCCATCACGGGCCCGCTCCTCAACCCGGGTCAGCATGCGGTAAAAGGTCTTGTCAAACTGCCGGGCCAACGCAATGCTCTGCACCGTGTCTGGCGCTAGGTGCTGCTCGCGGGGCACCAGCAGGTTGATGCGCGCCACGCGCCTGGCAATCTTTTCCAGCCGGCTCGCGTCGTAGCTGGGGTCCCGCTGCCGGGTACCTTTGGGCCTTAGCTTCTCGTGCGCCTGGGCCACGTGGCCAAATTGCTGCTCAAACTGCCGGCCCGCCGCGGCCTGCCAGCGCATCAAGTCAAACCACTGCCGGCGCCCGCCGGGGTTGAGAGTTAGCTTCTGCTCGGCGTCGCGGGCGCTGACGATGACGTGCACGTGGGCCTGTCGGCACGCCCGCTTCTCCCCTACTTTGGCCGTGCCGGCCACAACTTCCGGGTCGGTGCCCCGGTGGGTACGGTCCTGGTGCAGCACGGCGCTCCAGACGATGTCCTGGCTGCTTAGCTGCCGGCCGCCGGGCAAGGCAAAATTCTGCGCGTACTGCTGCATCACTTGCCGGGTGTAGGCCCTGAGCTTCTCCGGGTCGCTGCTGATGTGGGCCAGTTCCTGCTCGCTCGGGCTCAGCACCAGAGAGTAAAATTTGGCCTCGCCGGCCTGCAGGCCTTTCACGTTGGTGTTAATAGCCTGCTGCACTTGCGCGGCGCTCAATGCGTCCGCATCACCGCTGAAGAACGTGGCCGGCCGCCCCTCCCCTACCGCTTCGTGCTGCAGGTATTGGAGCGTCTGCGCGCTGCTGCCGGTGTTGGTATACGCGGCTTTGCCGTGTGTTTTGGGATTAATTTAACGTACGTCCGAGAAGGAGACGGGTAGTTTACGTGCGTATCGTGGGTGCTTATCTACCCTGCGGCCCCTGCTCTGCTGCCGCTTCAGCCGGGTTGCTGCGCGTGCGCGGTCCTACTTTTTGGGCTGCTTCCAAGGCTTCTTTTACCTGTTTTTCCACAGCTTCCTCGTTGCGTTGCCGTAGCAGCTGCAGGGCCTGCTGCTGCCGTTGCAGCTGCGCTTCACTGCGCGTTTCGAGTTGCGCGTTGAGGTTGCCCACCAGCATCTCATTCAGGCGCAACACCCGTTCCAGCGTGATGCGGGTGCGCAGCATCTCCTCCAGCATGGCCGTGAGCAATGTGCGCTCCTGCTCCTGCAGTAACCCGAATACCCGGTCCCCGAGCTTCTTTATCTGTTGCATGATGAGTTGCCCCTCCCGGGCCTCCGTCTCGCGGGGGTCCAGGCCCCGGGTAGCAAAGTATTCCACCGCCGCGCTGGCGTACACGCCCAGGCTGGCACCGACTTCTGCCGCGGCCGCCTCGGCTTTCCGGTGGGCGTTGTTGTCCAGGGTGACCCGCTTGCGTAGCTCCGTGCTCATTGTGTTCTGTCCGGTTTAGCAGCTTTGTGGGTCATGTTTTATGCTTATAATCAACCACTTATCTTGCCGTGGCCCGCAAATCAGCTCTACTGATCTATAAATCACTCAAGACTAAGCCATTAGCCTTAGGATTGGATCATTCTTCTTGCTGAGACTATTCTATGGCTAGCAAAAAGTTAGTAAGAAGCTAGTACACGGCTTTATGCCTCTGTGTTAGCATCAGGTGCTTTTTCCCTTACTGTCCTGTTCATTCGGGCTCTATTGGCAGGTGGATTGGGCCAGCAGACTGTGGTTTTGGCAACTTGCCACACCTACTGATTTGGCGTCAGGTCAGGGCTTTTCCGCCTTCGAAATGCTCTTCCAGAGCCACCAGCAGGGCTTTGTTTCGGCACCGGCTTCCTGTAGTTCTGCAATGCTGTATTTCTGTTGCTATAGGCAAGCTACACTCGAAGCAGCACAGCGATGGTGGTAGTACCCTTCTACATTTCTGTGTTTCTACAGGTTTGCTTTTCTACAGGTCTTCAAGCATACCAGATACGCAAGCCAAGCTTTTTATTTCTACTTTTATACAATTCTGTTCTTCTGTATTTCTGTTACTAGACAAGACACTACCAATAGCGTTGCTTGCAGATTCACGTTTCTGCAACTTTGTAGTTCTATATTTTTGCATTTCTGTATTTCTGCATTTTCGTATTCACACATTTATACAGTTATACAATTTTACATTTACATAGTATTATATTTCTACAAGACTAATTTTCTGTTTTTCTGTTGTAGTAGTTTTCTGCATTTATGTTTTTCTGTTGTTTTGTATCTATGTTTAATAACTGATAAACAGAATTGTTTTTCTATGTTTTTGCGTAGTAACATTTCTGGTTTTCAGCAAAAGTGAGGTTCTGTATTTCTGGTTTTCTATTACTTTTGGCTCACCGTTCGGCTGGTCCCTATTCCCAGCAGCCATTCACGCCCTCACCCCCACACCAACTATGTCCAAGGTTATCAGCTTTGCCACCCAGAAGGGGGGCTCCGGTAAATCCACCCTGGCCCTCGTGCTGGCCGCCCCGCTGGCCACCGAGTACGGCCTGCGCATCGCCGTCCTGGACTGCGACTACCAGCAGAGCATCGTTAAGACCCGCGAGCAGGTGGACGCCGCCAACTTTGCCAAGCTGCGCGAAGCCAACCCCGACGCCCAGTACCCCTACGACGTGTACCCCTGGCAGCTCAGCCGGATCTTCGACTTCATTGACAACCCCGAGCACACCTACGACCTGATTATCATCGACGTGCCAGGCCGCGCCGACGGCGACGACGTGTTCAACGCCCTCACGGCCTGCGACGCGGTGATTGTGCCTCTGGTGTCAGATTACCTGGACCGGGCCTCCACGGCCGAGTTCATGACCATCCTGGAAGCCATCAAGAAGGCAGCCGACGACGCGCAGATTGACTTTCAGTACTACGGCCTGCCCACCAAGCGCGTGGCGGGGCAGCGGGAGGAAAAAGAGATGGACGAGTACATCGACGGGCTGGGACTTTCCCGCTTCAACTCCTACCTGGGCCACCGCAAGGCCTACACCCGGGCCTCCACGCTCTACAGCCTGCTTAACCCGGCCTGGGCGCGCTACGCGGGCGGCACCAAGGACACCAGCGACGAAATCCGCCGGGTCTGCGAGGAGCTCATCGAGCGCCTAGGCCTGCCCGACCGCCGCGCCACAGCCGCTACATCAGTATCCACCGTTTCCTCCTCCGCGAAATAATGGGCTTCGAGAAACCACAAATCACCCCGCGCCGCCGCATTGAAGTGCCCGAAGAAGCCCGCCAGCAGGCCCGGGCCGGGATGGGAGGGGAGGCCACCCGCACGGCCACCGCGCCGCCCACCCCGGTGGAGCCCATCGCGGCGCCGGCCGCAGTGGCGACTCCGGCCCCGGCGCCCGCTCCAGTAGAAGTAGCAGCACCGGACGCCGCTGCTTCAGCCCCGGCGTCCGCGGCACCTGTACGGGCCTCCTCCCGGGGGCGTAAGCCCGCCGCGGCCGCTGCTCCCGCTCCGGAGGCCGAAGTGCCGCTGCACACGGTGCAAATCGCCAAATCCGTAGTGCAGGAGATTAAGATGAGCCTGCTGCTGGCCACGCCAGGCCCGGATACGCCTACCAACATCAAGAATTATCTGGAAGCGGCCCACCGGCACTACGACGCGCACCTGCGCAAGACCGGCAAGCTGCCGCCCGCCAAGTAAGTGTACCAGGTAGCAGAGTCAGTAAAGGCAGCCTCTTGCGGGGCTGCTTTTCTTTTTGGGCGGTAGGGGAGGGGAGGGGCTGCCCGCCCGTAAGGCAAAAAGCAAAGACTCCGGTACCCTGGCCCATAGCAGGCGCAGATGACCGGATCTAGAAGCATGGCACTCACCCGGCTCTGGCAGCGGGAGTGATGCAACTCGCCAGGGTGCCATTTTTCACGTAGATAAGTTCCTGCGCTGTGTAGCGGGCCTATACCGGGCCGGGAGTGCCATTTTTCACGCAATTGCCCAGAAAGATATCCGCCTTCGCCTCAGCGGGTTCGGTGGTGCCGGCTCCATTTCGTTTTCCGGCCTTGCCATGCGCAGCAGAACCACCAGTGGATTGCCGGCCCGTGCTGAGTTCCTGCCGTCCAGGCAATTTTTATCCCAAAAAAAAGCCAGAACCTCTTCCGTCTTCTTAAGCTATTCTTTACTATTCTATATTCAGGGAGGCGTAACAGATTGACTACCAGATTATAAACTCTGATATCTACGTGAAAAACGGCACTCTGCTACGTGAAAAACGGCACCATTCGGCGTGAAAAACGGCACCATCTACGTGAGAAATGGCACCCAATTGCGTGACAGATGGCACCATCTACGTGAGAAATGGCACCACCTGCGTGAAAAGTGGCACTAGGAGGCCGGCCAATCCCATCTACGTGAGAAATGGCACTCAACAGTAGGGCCAACCGCATCTACGTGAAAAATGGCACTCTATGGCCTTTTGCGTGAGATTTGGTAGGTTTTCACGCCGATCCGGCTATCTTCGTACCCTCTCTCTCTGGCCCGCTTCGTCTATGCCTATAGTGCCTGCTTCGTCTGCTGCCCTCTATCCCCGCGCTTACCAGGCCAATGCCCTAGTACGAGCACCCCTGAAGCTGACGCACGTGGAGGCGCGCATCTTCGCCCTGGCGCTCGGGTGTATTCACCAGGACCAGACGGAGCTGCCCGGTATCTCCATTCCCCTGAGCCGGGTAATGACGCAGAAGAAGGGGGGAAGCGTGTACGAAACCATCCGCGACGCCTGCAAAAGCCTCATGTCCAAGGTCGTCAGCATAGAGGCGCAGACCGGCAACAAAAAGCGCTTTACCGCCTATTCCATCATCAGCTACATTGATCTGAACGAGGGCTCGGGGTTTCTGACGGGCAACTTCGCCCCGGAAATCAAACCCTTCCTGCTACAGCTGGCGGAGCAGTACACCCATGTGGAGATTGAGACCCTGCTCACGCTCAAGTCCGCCCATGCCCACCGGTTGTACTGGCTGCTCAAGTCCTGGGATGACGTAGGCCTGTGGGAAGTGGACTTTGAAACGCTGCGCAAGCAGGTGCTGGGCGATGACAACGATGTCACCTACACGCTTTTCTACGACTTTAAGCGGTACGTGCTGGAGCCCGCCCTGCGGGAGCTGCACTCTCTGGGCTGGGTAGTCAGCTACCAGCCCGTCAAGGAGGGCAAGAAGGTTAAGAGCGTACGCTTCACCATTCCCAAGCCCCTGGCCCAGCTAGGGGAGGAGGGGCTGCCCGAGCAGGCTGTGCGAAACGGCACCGGCGCCAGAACCCGGACCGGGGAAAAGCAGATGAGCCTCGCCCTGACCGCTGAGCTGCCCACGTTGCAGCAGCGCATTGTGACCCGCTTGCAGAAGCTCCGGATGACGGTTGCCCAGATTCAGCACGTGCTGGCCTTCATCGGTGACGACGAAGTGCGCATCGCCAAGCTCATGAAGGTGACTCACCCGCTGCTGCGGGACTTTGAGGCTGGCAACAAGGTATTCGATAATCTCGGTGGTGCCGCCATTAACCTGCTAAAAACGGAGTTTCCGGGGCTGTATCAAACGCTCAAGTAAGCCGGGAGCTGCCCGGAAAAGAGGCGTGCATAGGGGCATGTAAACCCCTTTGGCAGGCATGGCACGATTTAAGGAAGACTGGCTCGTACAACGATGAATGAGTGCTAAAAAAGCGTTGCAGCCAGATCTTATGTTGCAGCCAGATCTTATCCTCCTTGAAAGTTCCTGCCCATCTTGCCTCGTCCTTGTTCTTTTTACCGCGACCATAGCCGTATGAATACCTCTGCCTCACCCGCCCTGTTTGTACACCACGTGTTGTTTTACATGCCCGCCGGCGCCAGCGCGGCAGACAAGGCCATGCTGCTGGAAGGACTGCAGAAGCTGGCTCGCATCCCGTCCATCAAGTTGGCGCATATCGGCACCCCAGCCCAGACAAGCCGCGAGGTAATTGAACGCACCTACGCGTACTCCTGGCTCTGCCTGTTCGACAATGCAGAACAAGAAGCAGACTATCAGCAGCACCCGATTCACGACGCGTTTCGGCAACACTACGCGGCTTACTGGGAGAAAGTGGTCATTTACGATGCCCTGGGACCCGTTATGAGCTAATGAGAACGGGCGATGCCTCCGGCTGATAACCCCGCTGCCCTGCTGTAGATGAGGGGTTCAGTGCTGGCCGAACACGGATGCCGGCGATGGGCGGCTCGCGCAGAAGTAGGGCCTGCTTTCGCTGCTGCTTTGCTAGGGCGGCTGGCCGGCCCGCGACAGTGGGGCAACTTACCGGGGGCGGCCTGGCAGAGGCGATGCTTAGTGCGTCAGGCGGTGCACGTGCTGTCCCTGAGCCGTGCGCAGCCGCAGCGTCAAGCCCTACTAGTGGGCAGAAGGGCAACTGCGGGAATTGCCGCCGACGGGCCAACCCGATTGGCCGGCGGGTTCGCTTAGAAGCTATTCACGCAGGAAGGCGCTAGCCGGCATCATCGGCACCTGGAGGGTTGCTTGTCCACTGCCCCATACTTTCTAATGCTTTTCTATTTGATGGGTGCTACGCCCGTGGTGGTCTGCACGATGGGCTGAATGGTCCCATCCGGGTTGTAGCGCAAGTCATCCACGCAGATGGAGCGCCGGTAGCTGCCACCGGTGGGCAGCGCGCCATTGTGGTAGAAGAAATAGCTCTGGCCCTTGTAGTCGATGATGCCAGGGTGCGTGGTGAAGCTGTTGAGTACATTTTGCTGGATGATACCACGGTACGTCCACGGCCCGGTGGCGCTGGGAGCCGTGCAGTACTCAATCATTTCGGGCTTGGTGCCGGCGCTGGCGTACACGAGGTAGTAGAGCTTCCGGCGCTTGTACACCCACGGGCCTTCGATGTAGTTTTGGGGGGTGAAGGTGGTAATGGGGCCGGCCAGCGCCGTCATACTATCCTTGAGCCTCACCCACCGGCAGCTACCGTTGCCCCAGTACAGGTACACCTGCTGGTCGTCGTCCACAAAAACGGTGGGGTCAATGTCATCCCAGGCGTGCGGCAGGTCCTTGGTCATCTCGTTTGTGATGAGTGCTTTGCCAATGGCATCTGTGAACGGGCCGGTAGGCCGGTCCGAGACGGCCACGCCGATGGCCGCCCCGCCCTGACTATTATCATCCTTCTGGTGAAACGTAGATATAAACCAGTAGAACTTGCCCTTGTGGTACACGCACTGTGCCGCGTAGGCGTCGCCGGTAGCCCAGGCAAAGAGGCGGGGCGAGAGGCGGGTGCCGTAGTCCTTCCAGTGCACCATATCGGTGGTGGAGTAGATGCGCCAGTCCGGCATTTTGTAGTTGGTTTCCTGCACCGACGCTGTGTCGTGGCTGGTATACAGAAACAGCGTGTCACGGTACACCAGCGGGGCCGGGTCGGCCGTGAATACGTCACGGATAATAGGATTCTGCGCTCGCAAATCGGTAGTTGCCAACGCGATGAGCAGGAATACGAGTAGGAGGAAAAACCTATTCTTCATGGTAGTAAGCTGTGAAAAGGGGTGGTTGGCAGGAGAAGCCGGGCGCTTAAAACAGCCCCTGGGCAAACCGGTACAAATCGTGCCGCCACACGGGCCAAGTGTGGCCGCCGGGATACTCGCTATACACGTACCGGATGCCCAGCTCATCGAGTCTGGCCCGCATTACTTTGTTGTTGGCGTAGGCGATGTCGGCCGGCCCGCCCGTCGAGAGCCACAACTGCTTCAGGTTGGTGTTGATGGGGCCGGCATGGGCTTTCATAAAGGCGTACTGCGGGTCGGACAGCGCAGGGGTGTTGGCAAAAAAGCCCGAGCTGAACACGCCCAGCGAGGCAAACAGATCGGTATTGCGCAAACCGGCGTACAGCGTTTGCAAGCCGCCCATCGACAAGCCCGCCAGCGCCCGGTTCTGGGCTCCCTTTGCCACCCGGTAGCTGCTTTCCACCACCGGAATCACCGTTTGTTTGAGCTCGTCTTCAAAGCGCTTCAGCGCATTCTCGCTGGAGCCCGCCGGGCTGCCGGGGCCGCCCAGGTTGCCGTCGAGCATCACCACGAGCATGGGTTTGGCCTGTTTGGCGGCAAGCAGGTTGTCCAGGATCAGATCGGCTTTGCCTTGCCGGGCCCAGCCTGTTTCGTCTTCGCCCCGCCGTGCAGCAGGTACAGCACCGGATAGTTGGCGGTACTAGCCTCGTAGCCCGGCGGCGTGTACACGTAGCACTGCCGCCACGAATTGGTGACCTTGGAGAAGAACCGCTTCAGCCGCACCTCGCCGTGGGGCACGTCCTGCAGAGCGTAAAAGCGCGTTTCGCGGCCGGGAATTTCAATGCCGCTGGCCATGCGGCCCATCCCGTAGAAGGTGGCGCTGGCCGGGTCGGCGACGGGCAGGCCGTCGAGTACCAGCGAGTAGTAGTGCAGGCCGCGGCTCAGGGTGTCGGTCGTCACCGTCCAGGTGCCGCTGCTGTCTTTTACCAGGTCGTACTTCCGGCCCAGATCCAACTGCACCTGCCCCACGCCGGGGGCTTTCAGACGAAATACGGCGCGATTATCCGGGCGTATCTGGGGGTAGTTGGCGTTGCGCACGTTGGTGGCGGCCGGCGTGCCCAGCACGGTGTACGTGGGCAGCGCCGCCACGTCCACGGGTTTGAACAGAAACTGCGAGAACAGATAGAGGCCGTTTTTCCAGACCTTGAAATCGTGCCCGCCCGCCTCCAGGTAGTATACGTGCGGCACGCGGTGTTCGTAGAGGTACTCGTGGGTGCGCTGGCTGACGGGCAGCAGGCCGTCCTGGTCGCCGCACGAAATCCAGAGCAGCCTGAGCTGTTTTTTAGCCTTGGCTACGTCGGGCACCAGCTGCTCGGGCGGTTTGGTGTTGGGAGCCGAAGAAAACCCGCCCACCCAGGCAAAGGTATTCAGGTTGCCCAGCCCGAAATTCAGGGACTGTCCCCCGCCCATCGACAGCCCGGCCAGGGCCCGGTTTTCCCGAGTGGGCAGAGTCGGATACGTTTTATCGATGAAGGGAATGAGGTCGGTCAGCAGGTCTTTCTCGAAGGTGGCGAAGGCGGCCACTTTATCCGGCCCGTAGATGTTACCCACGGCGCGGTCGTCTTGCATGGCCCGGCCGTTGGGCATCACCACCAGCATGGGCCGGAGCTTACCCGCCGCGTACAGGTTATCCAGAATCACCTGCGGACGGCCGCCCTTGAGCCATTCCTTTTCATCACCACCGATGCCGTGCAACAGATACAGGACGGGGTACTTCTTTCTTGTAGAATACCCGGGCGGCGTGTAGACCAGCGCTTTGCGCACCGTGCCCACGGTTTTGGAGGGGTAGCTAAGGCTGTCTATGCGGCCGGTGGCACTGCCGGCAGTGGGCTGGTCGAAGCCCCTCGGAGCTTCCGGCGGGGTCTTTTGAGCCGCCGCGGTGCTGATGCCCAGCAAGACGAGGCTCAGCAGCATCGGGAACCTGTTTTTCATGACTTTAAGTGCGTTCTGCGGCTAATTATGGGCATACAATAAAACTGGCTCACTGCCTTGTGGAAAGCAATGAGCCAGCACCCTCGAAGCGGCTAGAAATCCCTGCCGGAAGTCAGGAAAATGAGCGGCCGGCTAGTACCCCGGGTTCTGCGCCAGCTTCCAGGTTTGGGCATCGTTGAGGGAAATGGGCAACAAGGGCGTCGGATTCACGGACGTCTCGGTGGCAACGTGCGACAGGGCCCGCGCCCGGACGGCCGCCGGCAGAATGCCCATGTAACGCCCCGTCCGAATTAAATCCCACAGCCGGAGCGACTCTTCCCCGAACTCTACCCGGCGCTCGTGCCAGATGGCATCCAGCAAGGCCTGGCCCGATAGGCCGCCGGACAGGTCAGGCAAGGTGCCGGCGGGGGTGTTGGCCGGCTCGTAGGCCAAGGAGCCCAGCGTGGTACCCGGTGGCCGGGTGGAGCTGCGGGCCCGCTGCCGCACCTGGTTGACCAGCGCCACCGCTTCGCCGGATCTGCTGAGCCGGGCCGCGGCTTCGGCCTTCATCAGCAGGATGTCGGCGTAGCGCAGCTTGCGGATGTTCTGCGGGCCTGATTCCGGGGCGTTGGGCGCTATAATGGCGGCCTTGCGGTTAAAATAGCCCGTGGCATTCTGCGTGATGTCGACGGGGTTGAGGATGCCCAGCACGATGTCGTTGTTCTTGATAATCGTGACTTCGCGGCGCGGGTCATTGGGCTCAAACTCATCCACCAGGTTTTGCGTGGGGTTGTTGAAGCCGTAGCCAAACGTCTTGCGGTTATTCTGAAAAATGTTGCTGGTGGTGCCTACCGAAATAGGACCGTAGCCGTCGTTGGAGGTAGCAAACTGAATTTCGAACAGCGACTCGCTGCTGTTCTCGCCGATTTCCTGGTGAATAGCCGCGTAGTTAGGCAGCAGGCTGTATTGGCCGGAGCTGATGACGGTGCTCGTCAGGTCATACACTTGCTGCCAGGTGTGGTTATTGCCGTTCACGGTGCCCAGCTGGTACATGATGACGCGGGCCAGGTACCCGTTGGCCGCGCCCTTGGTGGCCCGGCCGTTATCGGCGCCGGCGTAGGCGCTTTTCTCGGGCAGCAGGGTCGCGGCAGCTTCCAGATCTTTCTCAATGAAGGCGTACGTCTGGGCAATGGTGGCGCGCGTCACGTTGGGCGCTTCGGTGGGCGTCACGGCTTTTTCAAACAGCGGCACGCCCCCAAAGCCCTTTACCAGATTGAAGTAGAAATAGGCCCGCAGAAACAGCGCCTCACCCTTCAGGCGCGCCTTCAGGCCCGCGTCGATGGTGCCCGCGTCGATGTTATTAATCACCGTATTAGCCCGGGCAATGCCCGTGAAGCTGTGCACCCACAGCGTGGTCACGGGCGGATTAGAGGGCGGAATGTTCCAGGTTTTAAGCTCAATCAGGGACAGGAAGTCGCTGGCCGAGCTGCCACCTTTTTCGGCATCATCGGTCATCAGATCCCCGAACATCCATTCGTAGGTCTGGGCCACGTACTGGCCGGTGGGGTCGCCCCACTTGGGTCCCTGGTCCCAGGCGGCCACGTCGTACACGGCGTTAACGGCCTGTACGGCGTTGGTCGGGTCCCGGAACAGGTTGTCCTGGGTAGTGGTGCCCAGGGGCTCTTTCTCCAGAAAGTCTTTGCAGCTCTGCGTGAGAGCGGAAGTTAGTAGCAGGCCGAGCAATACGGCGGCGCGGGTAGGTTTCATACAGGATGGGATTAGAAGTAGTAGATTAGAACTGCACGTTGAAGCCCAGCCGGTAGGTGCGCGCCTGCGGGTAGTTGCCGTAGTCGACGCCGTAAGCCAGGGGGCTGTTGTAGAACGCCGCAGTCGATATTTCGGGGTCGTAGCCCGTGTACTTGGTGATGGTAAACACGTTGTCCACCGAGACGAACACGCGGGCACCGGTCAACTTGGCCTTGCCCAGCAAACCCTGGGGCAGCGTGTAGCCCAGCTCCATGTTGCGGGCCCGCAGGTAGCTGGCGTCTTCCACGTAGCGGCTGCTCATGCGGTCATTGCCGTTGGTGTCGGTCGAGGTTACGCGGGGCTGGTCGCTGTTGGGGTTGCTGGGCGTCCAGCGGTCCATGCGGCTGGCGTAGAAGTTGCTCCACACGCCCACAAAGTCAGCCGATTTGTTCAGGTTAAAGCCCGCCCCGTTCAGGGCTTCGGCGCCTTGCACCCCGTAGAGCAACACCTTGAAGTCGAAGCCCGCGTAGTTCAGGCCCAGCGAGCCGCCGTAGGTAAAGTCGGGGGTGCCGCTACCCAGGTACGTGTAGTCGGCGGCCGTAATCACGCCGTCGCCGTTGGTGTCCTGGTAGCGCACGTCACCAGGTTGGGCCCCAGGCTGTACCAGGTCTCCGGCCGCGTTTCGGTAGGTGTCAATTTCGTTCTGGCTACGAAATACACCCTGGGCCTGTAAGCCGTAGAAGAACGCAATTTCGCGGCCCACGTCGGTGAGCGTGGTATTGTTGATTTGCGGGAGCACGTTGCCGCTGGCAATGGGGTTGCCACCGCCCAGGCTGGTCACTACGTTGTTGATTTTGGTGAAGTTAAGCCCCACGTTGTACTGCAGCTTGCCTATCTCGTTGCGGTAGTTCAGGGCCAGCTCCAGGCCACGGTTGCGCAGGGCGCCCACGTTGGCAGGAGCAGGAGCCTGGCCCACGTAGTCGGGCACCGGCAGCAGGGCAATCATGTCCTGGGTGCGGCGCTCAAAGTAGTCGGCCGTAAACGTCAGTCGGCTGTCGAACAGCTCGGCATCCAGGCCCACGTCGGTAGTAATGGCCGTTTCCCACTTCAGGTCCGGGTTGTTGATCTGGCTGATGGCCAGGCCCGGCGCGGGGACTCCGTTAAAGGAGTAGGTCTGGTTGTTGGTGGCCACCGAGGCATAACCGTAGTTGGGGGCGGCGTTCTGGTTGCCCACCTGGCCGTAGCTGGCCCGCAGCTTCAGCGCCGATAAGTAGCTCACATCCTTTAGAAACTGCTCGTTGGAGATGTTCCAGGCCGCGCCTACCGACGGAAAATACCCGTTGCGCACCGCCCCCAGGAATTTCGAGGTCTGATCCAGGCGTAGGGTACCTGTTACGAGGTAACGGTCACGGAAATTGTAGTTGGCCCGACCGAAGTACGAGGCTAAGCTGCCGTCGTACTGGCTGCTGCGCACCACGTTGCCGGTGCTGCGCGAGGCCGATGCGTATTGCAGCGAGACATCGGCCGGCACGTTGAAGGCCGTGATGGAAATGCCGTTGCCGTAGCCGCGTTGCGCCTCCTGGCCCAGGGTAGCCGAGAAGGAGCTGTTGTCGGCGAAGGTTTTGGTGTAGTTGGCGTAGTTCGACCACACCCACGAAACGTTCTCGCTGCGCGTCTCAATCAGCGCGCTCTGGGCCCGCTGGTCTACCGGCCCAATGTAGTACTGGGGCTGATATACTTTGGGGTGGTTGTTGAAGTAGTTGATGCCAAACGTGGAGCGGAATGAGAGCCCCTTGAACAGGGCCACATCAATATAGCTACTGCTAAACAGGTTATTGTTCTGCACCTTGTTCAGTTTTTGCTCGTCGAGGTAGCGCGGTACGTTCAGCGCATTGCGCGTGATGTTGTCCTCGTTGTAGGTGCCATTGGGGCCGAACGGGTTAAGAACCGGGTTCGTCTGCAGGGCGTATTGCAGCACCAGGTAAGGCTGCGAGCCTCCCTGCCCATCACCGCTGCCCGTCTGGTTGTTGTTGGTGAAGGTGGCCGCTACGCCCGCCTTAATGCGTTTGGTGAGGACAATATCGTCGTTCACCCGAATCACGAACTTCTTGAAGCCGGAATTCTTAATGATGCCGTCCTGCTGAAAGTAGCTGCCGCTTAC
Source organism: Hymenobacter swuensis DY53 (assembly GCF_000576555.1). Taxonomy (NCBI): domain Bacteria; kingdom Pseudomonadati; phylum Bacteroidota; class Cytophagia; order Cytophagales; family Hymenobacteraceae; genus Hymenobacter; species Hymenobacter swuensis. Next base: position 149,630 of record NZ_CP007144.1, on the reverse strand, counting down.
CAGGTAGCGGTTCTGCTCGGTGCCGCCCGAGGCAGACAAGCTATAATTAGTAATCAGGCCTTTCTGCGTCACCAGGTCTTGGTAATCAACACCTTCGGCGTTGGTCGCAATGGCTTCTTGCAGTTGTGGGGCGTATTCGGGCAGGGGCCGGCCGGCATTGGTGAAGGCTTCCAGCACGAGCGTTGCGTATTGGGCCGCCGTGGTCAGGGGCAGCGTGCGCCGGACCTGCTGGAAGCCCGTATAGCCCGACAGGTTGAACTGCGTGGCGCCCGCCTTACCGTGCTTGGTGGTGATGAGCACCACGCCGTTGGCCCCGCGCGAGCCGTAGATGGCCGTCGCCGAAGCATCCTTCAAAATCTCCGTCGACTCAATATCGGCCGGCAGTAGAAAGCCGATGTCGCTGGTCTGGATGCCGTCCACCACGTACAGCGGGTCGCTGTTGTTGATGGTGCCCACGCCCCGCACCCGGATGCGCGTGCCCGAACCAGGCTGGCCGCTGTTGGACGTCACTTCCACACCGGCCACGCGGCCTTGCAGCGCCTGCACCGGGTCGGAAGTGGCCACCTGGGTCAGCTGGGCGCCACTCACGGAGGCCACAGAGCCGGTCAGGTCGCTTTTGCGCGCTGTGCCGTAGCCGATAACTACTACTTCGCTCAGGGCCTGCTTGTCTTCGGCCAGCGTCACGCTCAGAGAGGTCGTGGCCCCGCTTACGGGCACTTCCTGGCGGGTGTAGCCCACAAAGCTGAATACCAGCACGCTGTTTTCGGGGGCTTGCAGCGTGAAGCTGCCATCCGGGCCCGTGCCCGTACCGATGGCCGTTCCCTTTACAATGACGGTTACGCCCGGGATACCATCTCCTTTGGCATCCACTACCCGCCCGGAGATGGGCACGTCTGGTCTACCGGCAGCCGTGGTCGCTCCCGCCCGGGAAGCCGCCTGCAACACCACGCGCTTGTTGGCTACTTCGTACTGAATTTTGAGCGGCGCCAACACTTCATCCAGCACGGCCAGCAGCGGCGCATCCTGGGCGTTGATGGTCACCTTGCGGTCGGCACCCACCAGCTGCTGGCTGTACACAAACCGAATGTTGGCCTGCCGGGCAATCTGATTCAGCGTTGCCTTAATTGTTTGGGCTTCTACCCGCAGGGTAATCTTCTGCTCGAGTACTCCCTGGGCCAGGAGCAGGTGGTTAGCGGCGCTTGCAGTAACGGGATGCGCGCCTGCCGCCAGGGCTGGCAGGCACACCAGGGCCGTTTGCAGCAACAGGGCCTTGGCTGCGGGCCAGGCAGGCGGTGGGAAGTGTACAGCTTTTTTCATGGATGGGGAAATATGTTGTGGGAATTCGAAAAAAAGCACGGGTAGGAGAGGAGCGGAGCTGCGCAATCGATTGAGTAAATAGATGATAGAGATAAATAGCTGATATGTAAACAGATGGCGATTCTTGTAAGCACCGGTGGGAACCGGGTATTAGCTGCCTAGCTGCCTAGCTGGCTTTGGCAGCCTTCGCTGTGAATCAGGATGTCGGCGTCGGAGAGTGTGTAGTAAGCCCCCAGCGACTTGCACAGCAGACCCAGCTTTTCAAACAGGGGCTCGTCGTAGAAAGTGATGCTGACGGTGCAGTTAGCCAGTTTGGCCTTATCATAGATGATGGCCACCCCATAGGCTTTTTCCAGCGCCCCCAGCACTTCGGCCACGGGCCGCGCCTCAAACTCGAAGGATTGGGGCACCAGGACTACCGGCCGGTCCACCAGTTCCTTCTGCAGGCGCCGCCGGGCGGCCGAATACACCACCTGCTGGTTGGGCAGCAGCAGCACGCCCTGGGCCGCCGGGTGCGCGGGCGAAGCTTCCAGCTGCGCACCCTCCCGCGCCTGAACGGCCACCTTGCCTTCCTGCACCGCCACCGAGGCTTGCTGGCCGCCCGCGTAGGCTTTCACGCGGAAGCTGGTGCCGAGCACCGTGGTGAGCACCTGCTTGGTAAACACCAGAAAGGGCCGTTTGGGATTTTTGCTGACCTGAAAGAAGGCTTCGCCTTCTAGGTACACTTCCCGCCGGGGGCCCGCCAGGGCCGTACGGTAGCGCAGGCTACTGCCCGGGTGCAGGCTGATGTGGCTGCTATCGGGCAGCAGCAAGTGCTGTACCTGCCGGGTCGGGTTGGTTTGCCGTATCCAGCCATTCGCCGAAGCAACTGCAGTCAGGCGGGCGGGGGCCGGCAAACGTGTGGTAGCCAGCAGCAGCAAGCCAATGCTGACTGCCAGCAAGGCCAGGGCGGCGGCCCAGCGCAACGGTGCTGGCCACAGCACCACCACCCGGGGCTCGGGTGTGGCAGGGAGCCGATGGGTCATCAGCCGCGCCCAGATGGCTTGTTCTACATCCGCCTGATGTTGGGCGCGCACCTCTTGCCCCTCCGCCTGCTCAAGCTGGTCGTACCAGTGCTCGACCAGTACCTTTTCCTCCGCCGTACACTGCCCGCTCAAGTAGCGTTGCAGGAGCTTATGAAATTCCGGTTCTGTCACGGGGAAAGGGTTTGACGGGTTGCTACTTAGGAAGTCACCCAAGTCGCCGATTACCCTCAACCCAGCCGTAATTATTTTTTATCCGCGTGATGCGATTCCTTCTTATTTGATAGTAAAAGGCTTATTATAAATAATTTAACTACTTGATAAAAAACCAGATGGGCCATAGTAGCAGGAAATTGCGCAAGTAGAGCCGCATTAGTTTGAGCGACTTCCGAAGGTGGTATTCCACCGTCTTCTCAGATAAGTTTACGCGCACCGATATTTCGGGTATGGTGTACTGCTCCAGCCGGCTTAGGCGAAAAACCTCCTGAGCTTTTTCAGAAAGGTGCTGCATACCCGCCGCCAGCGCCTCATTCAGATCATTCAGCGCTACGGTTGCTTCCGTACCCGGGTCGGCGTCGGTGTGGTGGAGACGGCAGAAAAGCTCGTAGCTCGTCCGGACTTTCTCGGACTTGATGTAGTTGATAATGCGATAGCGCAGGGCCGAAAACAGGTAGGGACTCAGCTGCTGGATGTGGACATCAGTGCGTTTGCTCCACAAGGTTTCGAACAAATCCTGTACCAGTTCCTCGGCTGTCTCCCGGTTTTTGAGCTTGCCGTACGCCACATTAAACAGCTGATAACTGTAGCGCTTATACAGTTCCGCAAAAGCTGCTTCATCGCCCGCATTCATTGCCTCGAGCAAGGCCGCATCCGGCCGGGAAGCATGATCTGGTAGAGTAGCGGACTTCACACTGCTTGCTAGTTAACACACATGGAGAGTGACAGCGAATATACAATTGACTGTCAATTTAGTTCCACTATCAAGCTCCGGCAGCCGCCCGGTGTTTACCCGTAAGCAAGAATGTGTTACTAGCAGCTACTGGTTCAACTTCTGGTAGAAGTACCACGCACGAGAACGTGGCTTGGCTTCTCCCCACTTTTCGATGCTTTCACCCTTTTAGCCTTAGGTGAAAAAACAATTCAAAAGCCGCATTTAACGACTATAGGCTACACATGCAGTTACTGCATGGCAATGAGTCAGGCTAGCAGCGGGAAAGCAAACGACATAGAGCGGCGAGTTAATCAGGTCGGAATTTTGGTCCTCGACAAGTACAGCCCAAATATTTTGAGCCCGCTGCCACCGGCAGCCAAAGGGCCGCTACCATGGGGTAGAGCACCGTGCGAACCAGCAGCAGAAGCAGGAACGACTTGTGGCGAAAGTCGCTGCCGATGACAAACACTTCGCCTAATCCGACGAACAGCCTCACATCCCACCCGGTGAACGCATGACGCACCAGTAAACTCAATTCCTGCTGTAACAGGCCGAAACGCAGGAACAAATAGTACTTCGGGCATGATAAGGGCCTGATGTCCTACGGCTTTCTCGATAACCGGCACCGGCTGTTTTATTCGATGATCTTCACTTCTGCTACCCGGAAAACCCCCTATCTGGTCGATGGCCTGCTGCCTAACGACCTGGTGGAATTGACCATGCACAGCACCGATACCCACGGCTTTTACCGAAGTCGCCTTCGCCGTGACGTACCTGATTTAAGTGGCCTTTGCCCCGCGCAACCAGTCGTTTCAGGATCAGCAGCTGTGGCCTTCGCCGGCCTGGACGTATCCGACTTGGCCGCGTACGCCCCGCGGCTGGGCAAGCCCCTGAACCGGGGAGTGCGGGAAACCATCCTGCGGCTCACCCTCAGCCTCTGTGCTCAAGCGCCTCAATTCCTATTCCCGGCACCACCCGCTCCATCTGGCGCTGCGCGAGTTGGGGCGAACCGTGCGCACCGAGTTCCTGCTGCGCTACATGGACGACCAGGACCTGCGCTGGGCGCATTGACGACCAGTTGGACAAGCTGGAAAGCATCCACCAGTTCGCTTACGCCGTGTTATATAGGCAAAACGGGCAGATTCCTTACGCTGGCGAGCAAGAGCAGCAGCTGCCTGCAAACAGCTGGTGCAGAATGTGCCTGTGTGCTGGAGCTGCTTGTCCCTGAACCAGCAGTTGTTCCAGGCCCCGCCTGTAACCAAAGCAAATGGGACTTTGTGGAGCAATTGTCTATGAAACGGACTGTCACTCCACAAAATAGATACCTGATGAGATTGTTCTGTATCTTATATGATTGATATTCAACCATATAATATCATGGCGCTGTATTGGCAGCAAAGAGTGTACTCTACGAAGAGGCTTTCTTTCTCCAAAAGAACAACAGTATGGTGCCACATTTCCTCCGGATTCAACAACCCGCCTCCCTGCTCCCTGAGCGTAGCTGCACGACCAATCGGGGCCTGGGCCGCCAAGTACGCGCCGTTGGACTGCTACTGGCAGCAGTGGGCAGCGGCGGAGCGGCCCAGGCCCAGCAGGCACCTTGGCAATGGCTGGTGCAAAGCGCCGAAACCCGCTCGGCCGTGCTGCAACGCCTGACCACCGACGTGGCGGGCAGTGTGTACATGACCGGCCGGTTTACGGGGCAGATTCGGTTTGGTACTACGCGGCTGGTCAGCCAGGGGCGCAGCGACACGTTTGTGGCCAAGCTGACGGCCGGCGGGCAGTGGGCCTGGGCCGTGGCCGCCGGTGGTGCGGAAAATGACGGTGCCACCGACCTGACCCTGGATAACGACGGTAACCTATTAGTTGCGGGCTCATTTGGTGGGCAGGCCACCTTTGGTGGTCGGCAGGTAACGAGTAACGGCGGCCAGGATGTGTTTGTGGCCGCCCTTACCCCGCAGGGCGAGTGGCGCGGCGTACTCACAGCCGGCGGCCCTGAGCAGGATGAAGCGCTGGCCCTGACCATCGACAAGCAGCACAACGTGCTGCTTGGGGGGCGCTTTCAGGGAGAGGCCACTTTCGGCTCCCATCGGTTGCACGCGACGGCGGGCAATGATGGGTTCGTGGCCCGGCTGGGCGAAGGCGGCTCCTGGAGTTGGGCAACCCAACTCGGGGCCACGGAGCAGGGCGCCGTCCGGCGCATGGTGGTGGATACGCAGGGCGCTATTGTGGTGACCGGCTACGTGGGCGGCACCGGGCAGTTCGGCACCCACCCGCTCGTCAGCCAGGGCACGCACAATGCCTTCGTGGCCAAGCTGAACGGGGCCGGTGCCTGGCAGTGGGCTACGGGTGCGCGCAGTGAGAGCACCACGTATGGCAACGCCTTAGCCTTAGATGAGCAGGACCGGATTTACGTGACGGGCTCCTGCAGCGGGCCGACGGCGTTTGGCCCCCATCAGGTTACCAGCCATGGGGGCGATGATACCTACGTGGCCCGCCTGAGCGCAGCCGGCCAGTGGCAGTGGGTTACCAGTGTGCAAGGCCCGGCCCTGGAGGCTGGCCGTGACTTGGCCCTCTCGGCCCTTGGTACGCTGTACGTGGTGGGCAGTAGCAGCCCGGCTGCCACCTGCCCCGGCACTGTCCTGGCCGGCAAGGGTGGCCTTGATGTCTTTCTGGCCCGCCTGACCACCGAAGGCAAGTGGCTGAATGTGCAGGCGCTGGGCTCGCAGGGGGCCGATGAAGGCACCGCCCTAGTGCTGGCCCCCAACGGGGAAGCCCTGGTAGGAGGTACGTTCAGCCTTCCGGAACCAGCTTCCGAGGTGACGCCTCAGGTGTTCGTGGGCCGGTTCCGGTTCCCGGTTACTACCCCCCACGACCTGCAATAACCCCTCCCCGCTACACACGACCACCGAAACCGCCTGGATAACCAGGCGGTTTTTTGCGTTGCCGCGCCCGCTGCCCCAGCTCAAAAAAATGACTTTTTTTGAGGCTATAAAAAATATCGGAATCGAAAAACCGTTAGTAGCTGTTCCGTCGTAAGCTCCCTTCGCTATCAGGCCCAAGCGTGTGGGCGAAGGATGCCAATTTTTTCGCAAGAAGTTGCTGATCAGCGCAATCTGGTTTTTGAAATCATTTGCATTATCTTTCCTGTGTAATGCCACTTTACCATCTCCTGTACCACAGCTGCGCCAGTGAGGCCTTCACGAGTGAAGAGCTGCCCCGGCTGTTGCAGCAGTCAAGCCTTATCAATCAGTCAGTAGGTATCACGGGCCTGCTGCTGTACACGCCCAATGGCCGCTTCGCTCAACTGCTGGAAGGCTCCAGGCAGCAGGTCCTGGATATTTACCAGCGCATCGTGCACGACCGCCGCAACCATTCCTGCGAGGTGCTCGTGGAAGGCCCGTGGTCGAGAAGGAGCTTCACTAGCTGGTACGTAGGCTTGGCTGACACCAATCTAGCCCCCAAAGGCCTGCCGATGGTGTGCGTGGACTTTCAGCAACTTCCCACTTTCCTGACTCAGGTGGCCCCCACGCGCCCCATGCTCGTGCATCAGTTGCTGAGCTTCGTGGAACCTTTCCTACCGGCCGCATCCTACTAGCCGGCCACAAACGGTCCTAGCAGGCTCTATTTTCTGGATTTCACTCCAGGAAATAGAGCCTTTCTTTTTTAGTAAATTATTTTAAAAAGCTGATATAAAGCATCTTAGATATCAATTCATAGGGTGGCACGCTCCTCGCCTCTGGTAGGCCAAACGTACCGCTATGCACCCAGATCAACCCAAGATTTTCCTCGTCGACGACGACCTGTTCTGCCTCAAGCTGATGGAGCAAGCCATCCGCAGCCAGGGTTACCACGATATCCAGACCTTCGACAACGGCTCCGACTGTCTCAACAGCCTCACTGAGGAGCCCGATATTATTTTCCTGGACCAGATGATGGGCAGCGTGTCGGGGATGGACGCGCTCAAGGCCATCAAGCGCTTCAACCCCGATATTTTCGTGGTGTTCGTGAGCGGGCAGCAGCAGGTGGAAGTGGCCGTGGAGTCGCTCAAGTTCGGGGCCTTCGACTACATCGTAAAAAACGAAACCCAGCGCACCAAGCTCAACTCGGTGCTGGAGAAGATTATGCTGGTGCGCGAGCGGCTGAACCAGCGCAAGCCCGCCCGGAGCAACCGCTTCTTCTCGCTGTTTCAGTTCTTCTCCTTGCTGCTGACCCTGAGCCTGCTCAGCAGCTGCACCCAGAACCTGTTCCAGGCCGCTGGCCGTAGCAGCCGCCCAACCCAGCCGCCGCTGTCGGCCCCGCTCGACTACCAGTACCGTCTGCGCCCCGACGACCGGCTCACGCTCAGCGTGTGGGACCATGACGAGCTGAGCGTGGGCTCGGTGTACAGCGCCCAGCCCAGCACCGAGCTGGATGGCAAATACCTGCTGGTAGACAACAACGGCGAGGTGACCGTGCCCAAGTTGGGCAAAGTGTCCGTGGGCAGCCTTACGGTGCCCGAGGCCGAGGAAACCCTGAAAGCCCGCTTCGGCAAATCCATTGTAAACCCGCTGGTAACGGTGCAGGTACTCAACAAGGAAGTGACCGTGCTGGGCGAGGTGAATGCCCCCGGTAAGCTGGTGCTTGATAAGGACCGCACCACCCTGGTACAGGTGCTGGGCCGGGCCGGCGACTTCAACAACTACGCCGATAAGCGCTACGTGAAGGTGCTGCGCCAGCAGGGCAGCAAGGTGGAGGAAAATCTGTTCGATCTGACCCGCATGGACCTCTACGTGCAGAGCAACACGCTCATCCTGCCCGGCGACGTGGTGTACGTGCCGGCTAAATCATCCAAGGAGTTTGAACGCAAATCGGGCGGGATTCTGGCCATTGCCTCGGGCCTGAGCGCCATCATCGTAATCACTCGTCTTTTCCTCTCTATCTGATGAACGAACTACAACAAAACCTGCGCCTTCTGCGCCCCGTGTGGCGCGGCCTGCCCCTGATTGCCCTCTGCACGGTGGCGGCCCTGGCCCTGGCCGGCCTGTACCTGCGCTACGCCACCCCGCTCTACGAAAGCACGGCCAAAATCAAGCTGGCCGAGGGCAATGAGGGTGTGGTGAACACCACCCTGCTCAAAACCCAGGATGTGTTTTCGCCCGATAACCGCACCGCCGCCGAAGTGGAGCTGCTGAAGTCGCCGCTGCTGCTGGATAAGGCCCTGGCCCGCCTGGAGCTGGGTACCACCGTGTACCGGCTGGGTCAGTTGCGCAAAACCGAGCTGTACCACGACAACCCCATCAGCGTGCACATGCAGCTGCGCACCCACCGCTGGGAAGATGCGCCGTTCCGCCTCACGGTGCTCTCGCCCCAGAGCGTGGAGCTAACCAGCCCCAGCGGCGAAACCGTGCAGGGCGAATTCAACAGCCTGCTGCACCTGAGCGAGGGCGACGTGGTGGTGGAAAAAAACCTGCCGTTGCTGGCCGGCCGCTCCGAGTTCCCGCTGCTGGATACTTACGAAGTAGTGCACCACTCGCCGGCCCGCCTGCAGGACGCCATCCTCAGCCGCCTCGATATCACCAGCGTGGATAAGGAAACGCCCGTGCTGCGCATCACGTACCGCAGTGCCGTGCCCGAAAAGGCCGCCGACCTGGTGAATGCGTTGTCGCAGGTGTACATGGAGGACTACCTCGAAACCAAGTACAAGGTGGCCAACACCACCGTGGACCTCATCAACAAGCAGCTGCAGACGGTGGGCCGGAACCTGGCCGGCTCCGAAAACTCGCTGGCCGGCTACCGCGACACCAAGCGCATCGTCAACATCGGGCAGCAGACCGATACCGATCTGCACAAAGTAGCCGAGCTGAAGGTGCAGCGCGCCAACCTCGAAATGAGCCTGTCGGCCGCCGAGGACGTGTACCGCCAGATGCAGGCCGGGCACCGCAACGTGCTGGACCTGGCCCCGAGCTTCGCTGCCTTCAACGACAACGCCTCCAGCGACATCGTGCGCAAGATGAAGGACTTGCAGGCCGAGCGCCGCGACCTGCTGCTGCGCTTCACGCCCGAGGATGAGCAGGTGCAGTCGCTGGACCGCAAGCTGGCCGACCTGAACGGGCATCTGCTGGAAAGCATCCGCAGCACCCGCAATACGCTGGCCGTGAAGCGGCAGCAGCTGGACCAGGCCATCGGTCAGGCTGAGCAGGTGTTCACCGGCCTGCCCGGCCGCGAGAAAAACCTGGCCATTCTGGAGCGTAACCTGCAGCTGAACGAGAAGCTCTACACCTTCCTGCACGAGAAGGAAACCGAGGCCCAGATTGCCCGCGCCGCGCCCAGCTCCTCGCACCGCATCATTGCCACCGGCCTGGTGCCCCAGGAGCCCATTGCTCCCAACCCCGTGCTGATTTTCACGGTGGCCGGCTTCCTGGGCCTGATTGCCGGGGTAGTGCTGGTGTACGTGCTGGATACGGCCCGCGCCACGCCCCAGGACACGCTGCGGCTGCAGCGCAACACCCGCCTGCCGCTGGCCGCCGCGCTGCCGCTGCTGCCCGAGCCCGCCATGCAGCTGGCCTACTTCCGCCAGCTGGTAACGCGCCTGGAGCTGAAAGGGCTGCTGCGCGAAGGCACCAAAGTAGTAGTGTCGGACTTCAGTGGCACCGAGGGCCAGGCCTTCTTCTTCCGCCACTTCTCGACGGCCCTCGCCGAGCACGGCCGCCGCTGCCGCAGCATCACCCTCCACGACCGCGCGTCGCTCAACCCCGAGGCCCTGCCCAACGAAGTGATGCTCATCCGCAACCTGCCCCTGGACGCCGACAGCCACAGCCTGGCCGTGATGGCCGGGGCCGATGTGAACCTGGTAGTGGTGGACAGCCTGCGCACGCCCCTCACGCGCCTCTCCGAGCTGGAGCAGCTCATGGACGAGTATAACCTGCCCAACGTGCAGTGCTGCCTGAACCGCGAAAACTACCGCCCCGGCTTCCTGGCCTGCCTGTGGCCGCGCCTGGCCGTGGCCGCCCCCGCAACCCGTCGTGGTGAAGTTCGCGCTGGCGCTCCCGCTACGGCGTAGCGTCTGGCAGGTACTGCCCGCCCGCTACTGGGTGGTAGCCGACCAGGCCACCGTGAGCGGTACCACGTTCCTGACCAATCTGTTTGTAGCCCGGATGCTGGGGCTGAGCACCTTCGGGGAGTTCAGTGCCTGGCAGATGGGGCTGCTGCTGCTGCTGGCGGCGCAGGGGGCACTCATCACCCAGCCCATGCAGGTGGTGCTGGCCACGGTGCCGGCGACCAACCGCGCCGCCTACCGCCGGGCGCTGCTGGGTATGCAGGGCGGCTTTGGGGTGGCGGCGGCCGGTCTCGCCACCGGGGCTGCGCTGCTGCTGCGGCCCCAGGCCGGGGCCGTGCTGGTAGCCTTCCTGGTGTACCTGGCTACTGCCATCCTGCAGGATACGGTGCGCAAGCTGCTGCTGGCCGAAGACCGGGTGCCGCTGGCCCTGCTCACCGATGCCGTATCGTGCGGAGGGCAGCTGCTGGCGCTGCTGGCCTGGGTGGCCGCTGGCCGGTCCGCCACGCTGGCGGCCGTGTTCTGGGTGATGGGGTTGACCACGCTGCCGGCCCTGGCGCTGGGGCTGCCGGCCCTGCTCCGGGACCGGAGTGCCGGCCCCGGCTGGACCACCTTCGCCCGCCAACACTGGCAACAGGCCCGCTGGCTGCTGCCCACGGCGGCTCTGCAATGGTTGTCGGGCAATGTGCTGCTGGTGCTGGCGGGGCTGAGCACGCCGCTGGCCACGCTGGGCATTCTGCGACTCGCCCAAACTATCATGGGCGTGTTCAACGTGGGTTTGCAGGCGGCCGAAAACTACGTGCTGCCCCGCCTGAGCCTGAGCCTGCGCCGCAGCGAGGCCGAGTTCCGGCGGCAGCGCGCCCGCCTCACCCGCCTCATGCTGGGGCTGGCTGCCGGCCCGCTGCTGGCCCTGGCCCTGCTGGCCGACCCGCTGGTACGCTGGGTGCAGTCGGCGGAGGCGGCCCACAGCAGCGTGCTGCGCTGGTGCTGCCTGCTGTACGTGGTCATTCTGCTGGTGTACCCGCTGCGCCTCACGGTGCGGCTGCTGCCCAGTGCCCGGCCCTACTTCGTGGGCTACGCGCTCAGCATCGGCTTCTCGGTGCTCAGTGCCCGCTGGCTGCTCACGCACTACCAGGCCACGGGCGTGGTAGTGGGCTGGATTGGGGCTCAGCTGGTGCTGGGCCTGTACTGGAGTCTGATTTTATCCCGCCGACCTTCTTTTCAACACCCTCATGGTTAGTATTCCCGAATTCCTGATCCTCCCGCAGGCGGCCGACGCGCCCACCGAGCTGGAGCCCGATATCCGCATTATTCACCTGATTTTGGGCAAAGCCAACCCCGAGCGCATGAACGGCGTGAACAAGGTGGTACATGCCCTGGCCACCCAGCAGTACCGCGCCGGCTGGAACGTGGAGGTGTGGGGCATCACCCACGACCGGGAAGTAAACTACCCGCCCCGCGAGTTTGCCACCTCCCTGTTCCGGGCCTGCCGCAGTCCGTTTCAGCTCGATGAGGAGCTAGTAGCGGCTCTGGAAACCATCGAGGACAAGACGGTGATTCACCTGCACGGGGGCTTTATTCCGGTGTACCACACGCTGGCCCGCAAGCTCACTGAGCTCAACCTCTGCTACGTGCTTACGCCCCACGGCAGCTACAGCGCGGCGGCCATGCACAAAAGCCGGCTGATGAAGCGCCTCTACATGCAGCTCTACGAGCGGTTTCTGCTCACCCACGCCGCCCAGGTGCAGTGCCTGGGCCACAGCGAGGTGCGCGGCCTGCAGCAGCTGCCCAACGAGGTACGCACCTGCCTGCTGCCCTACGGCTTCGAGATTCCCGCGCCCCTGAACCTGCCGGACCGCGACGAGCCCCGGGGCATCTTCCGCGTGGGCTTCTGCGGCCGCCTCGATGAGCGGCACAAGGGCCTGAGCTGCCTGATCAAGGGCTTTGCCGAGTTTGCCCGCCGCACACCCGGCGTGGAGCTCTGGATTATCGGCGACGGGCCCGACCGCAAGCGGGTGGAGCAATGGGCGGCTGAGGCCCCCAAAGGCAAAATCAAGCTACTGGGCAGCCGGTTCGGGGATGAGAAGATGGGGTTGTTGTCGCAGCTGGATGTGTTTGCCCACCCCTCGCACTACGAGGGCCTGCCCACGGCCGTGCTGGAAGCAGCCACCCTGGGCGTGCCTTGTCTGGTAACGGAGGCCACCAATTTCGGCTCCTACATCCGCGACTTCGATTGTGGCCTGGTGCTGCCCACCGCCGACCCCGAGCTGCTGACCGAGGGCCTCGACCGGCTGCGCCGCCAGTGGCTGAATGTGCCCCGCCGCCAGCTCGCCCAGCGCTGCCACGCCATGGTTACCACGGCCTTCTACTGGCCCACCCTGCTCCACGAGTATCAGCGCATGTACCGCCGCGCCTACTATGCTTAAAACCTCTACATCCTCCAACCACCACCGGCTGCTGCGTACCGTGCAGGTGCTGCTCACCCTGATTCTGCTCATCAAGCTGGCCGGCTTCTTCACCTGGAGCGAGGACGTGGGCCTGACGCGCGTCCTCAAAATCGGCTCCCGCCTGGCCATGACGCTGGCCGCCGCCGGCGTGAGCCAGTGGCTGCAGCGGCGCGGGGCGGTGGCCGCCTGGCGGTGGCAGCACAGCTTGGCCGTGCTGCTCTACGGGGCCTACCTGCTGCTGGGCCTGGCCTCACTGCTGTGGTCGGGCAACCCCGGCTACTCCCTGCTGCAGCTGCTGATGGTGATGGAAACCCTGGTGTTCGCCTACTTCTACGCGCAGTGCTTTGTGCTGCTGGATACGTTCTACGCGGGCAGCAACATCCATTTTGCCCGGGTGGTGGGCAACGCCTGCTGCTGGCTGGTGCTGGGCTTCCTGGTGGGGGCCGTGGTGGCGCCCGATACGTTTTACCGCCTCACCCACGGCGGCGAGGAGGCCCGGCTGGGCGGCTTTATGATGAACCCCAACGAGCTGGGAATGCTGTGCGTGGTGGGGGCCTCCTGCCTGGGCTTTAACTTCTACCAGGGCCACCGCCCGCGCCTGACGCTGCTGCAGCTGTTGCCGCTGGTGGTGGCCCTGGTACTCACCGGCTCCCGCTCCTCGCTGGCGGGCTTCGGGCTGGTGCTGTTCTTCCACCTGCGCCAAGCCGGCCGCCGCTGGCAGCTGCTGGCCCTGGGCGGGGTAGGGGCCAGCCTGCCGCTGCTGGCCGGGCTGGTAGTGAAGCAGGGCGGGCTGGAGGAAGTGCTCAGCCTCACCGGCCGCCTCCCGTTCTGGCAGGCCCTGCTCACCGAGGGCCTGCCCCGCGAGCCACTGCTGGGCTACGGCTTTATGCGCATTGCCTACGGCGAGTATTTCCAGAGCACCCATACCTACGCCGCCCAAATGACGCACAACACCTTCATTCAGGTGCTGCTGAACCTAGGTATGGTGGGCTTCGGTGTGGTGCTGGCTCAGCTGCTGCTGCTGGTGCGCGGGGCCCTGCAAAGCCCCGATAAGCAGGCCCGACTGCTGTTCGTGGGGCTGCTGATTCCGCTGCTGATCAACTCCTTCACCGAGTTCGGGATTTTCGGGCAGTCCAACTTCGGCATCCTGTTCTACCAGCTGCTCATCTTCCTGACCTGCCTGCGCTTCAACTCCCGCCTGACGGCTCCCGAGCGCCGGGTGCTGCGCCTGCGCCGCCCCGAACTGGCGTTGCTGCCCACGGCCGGCTAACTAGGCGGCCCGCATTCGCCAGCAACCAGTTCGGGTAGTCGCGCACCCGGCCGCTCCATTGAACCCGTCCCGGGTCCACAACTGCCGCTTTGGCCTGACGCGCTGCCGGGCCGGCTGGCGGAGCCGCGCTTCAGGTACGGCCCGCGTGCTGCGGTCGGCAAATTCCGGGCGCCTTTCTCTGGCTTTCTCCTCTTCCTGCTCCCTGCTTATGACGGACGATTACTCCATCCTTTACCGCCCCGACCTGGGCATCCTGGTGGTGCGCTGCCAGCAGCCGGGCGGGCCGCCGCAACTGCGTAAAGTGTGCCTGCACAGCCTGGAAACGGCCCGCCGGCACCACGCCGCCCGCTGGCTGCTGGATATGCGGCGGCGCGACCCGCTCTGCTCACACCAGACCAGCTGGCTCACCGACACGCTCTACCCGCTGGCGGCTCGCTGGCTGGGCCCCGAGCCGCTGACCCTGGCTGTGCTGAGTCTGCCTACGTCCCGCACCGACCCGGTCTTGGCTCCGGAGCCCGCCTGGCTGCGCGTTTTTGCCGAGGAAGGTGCGGCCTGCCAGTGGCTGCGCCACCGGTCCGGTACCGCCTGAGTCCGACACGATGGGGCCAGCTTCGCCGCGGCCTTCGGGGCTTTTCTGACTGCCTTTTCTTCTTGTTTTTCTTAACCCTGATATGCTATGAAGCACTTCTCCATCTGTCTGCTCATGCTGCTGCTGCTGGTGCTGGGCAAGCACAACGCGGCCCGGCTGACCCTGGCTGCGCCGCTGGCGCAGCAGCGGGTAGCCCCGGTCCGGCCGGGGCAACTGCCCCGCGTGCCGCTGCGCCGGCCTGGCACCGGCCCGGGGCCGCGCGTGGCCGCTTTGGTGGCCCGGTAAGACTGGTTCCGTCGCCTGTTTCTGCTCAACTCTTCCCTGTTTACCTTTCTCCACAACTCATGCAAAAGCTGATGTATGCTCTGCGGCTGGGTCTACTGACCAGCCTGTGTCTGGTAGTGCAGCACGCCGTGCCCGGCGGGGCCCACGCCCGCACCCTCATCCGTGAAGTGCCGGAAGTAGCCGCCGCCACCAGTCTGCGCACGCCGCCCGCCCTGCGCCGCCACACTGCCCTGCGCCGCCACACCGCCCGCCTCCGCCGCGACGCCAACCCCGCCGCCGGCACCGGCCGCGACTATTTCCGTCCCCGCCGCCTACCCAGCCAGCGTAAACTCGATTCGTTTAGCGAGCGGGCCCAGCGCTGGTGGGCCAGCCACCGGCCGCTGTAGCGGCCTTCCGCGCAAGTAGTAAGCCGTCCCCGTCCCGGATTTACTCCCGGGGTGGGGACGGCGTTTGGCTAATGGGAGGGCGCGTTGCGCAGGTGCAAACCGCCCGCGGTGCCCGGCTCTGCTGACGCCCGGGCGGGGCGGACTCCATTTACCCCGCAACTAGAGAGAAGCAAAGCAAGCCGGGGTTTGGGGCCCACGTCCGAGAACCGGCTCCAGATTCTAGAGTGTACTCCAGACAGTGGACTAGTGGAGAGCGGGCTTGTGGTATAAGTCACTGTTTTTTAGTCTATTGAAAATAAAACGCAGGCTGGCACTGACTTGGCAGCGGGGCTGGCATGCGCCAAATATTTACTTCTTCTGATTCTGACTTGCTGACCGGGCTGCTCGGACGGCTTGGTTTCGCGGCCCGGCCTGATGGCGAGCTGCAGCTGCGCGGCATCCGCAACCCCGATGGCTCCCTGCGCTGGGTGTGGCCGGCTGGGGAGCGGCAGCCGCTGTTTCTGGCTTTCTACAACGCCACTACCTGGAAAGCCCGCCTCTTCAGCCGCGCCGTGCGGCTGGCCTTTACCTGCCGCTTGCAGGGGCTGCTGTTTCCGGTGCTGCCCGGCCGCTATGAGGCTGTGGCCCGGCCCGGTTGGCTGCCCGGCTCGTTTGCCCTGTTCACCGGTACGCCCGGCCCCAACCGCAAAGCTGTGTGCTGCGCCCCCGATGCCCAGGGCCGCCGCGTATTCGCCAAGCTGGCGCTGGGCCCCGAGGCCGAAGCCAAAATAGCCCGCGAGGCCGCCGTGCTGGCCCGCCCCCGGCCCGCCGCCTTGCGGGCCGTGCCGCTGCCCCAGCTGCTGGCCAGCGCCCCCGGCCTGCTGGTGCAGACGGATGTGCAGCCCGTCCGCGCCACCCGCAGCGCCACCCTGGAGCTGCCGCACCGCGCCTACCTGTGCGCCACGGCCGCCGCCGCCCGCCGCCTGCCCCTGGCGGCCACCGGGTTCTGGCACACCGTGCACCACCAGGTGGCCGATCTGCTGAACCTGCCCGACACCCGCCTGCCCGTGGGGTTGCGCCGCCACCTGGCTACGCTGCTGGCTGGCCTCAGCCCCCAGCAGCAGTTAGGCTTCGGCTTCGCCCACGGCGACTTCACGCCCTGGAACTGCTGGGTAGCCCCCGGTCACGACGACGCCACCCCCGGCCACCTGGCCCTTTACGACCTGGAGTTTGCCACCGAGCAGGCCCCGGTGCTCTACGATCTGTTCCACTTCCAAGTGCAGCAGGGGCTGCTGGTGGAGCGGCTGGCCCCGGCCCTCATCCGCGACCGGGCGCTGGCCCTGGCCGCCCAGATAGACCCGGGGTTGTCGGGGGCGGAGGTGCGGCTGGCCTGGCACCTGTACCTGCTGCACCAGATAAGCAGCGGCCTGCTGCTCTACCACGCGCAGGCGGAGTGGCACACCCAGGTGCAGTGGCTGCTGGCCGGCTGGCTGGGCCTCGTGAACCTGGAGCTGGCCGCCACCGAGCCCCACCGCCGGCTGGTGCTGGCCGAGCTGCTCGATGCCCTGCCCGGCCGGGGCGGGGTGGTGCTGAAGCTGCGCGCCGCCGATGCCTACGAGCTGCGCCCCACCTCCGACGTGGACGCTTTGCTGCCCCGCGCCGCGGCCCGGGCCACCGCCCGGTTCCTGCGCCGCCACCCGCTGGTGCGCGCCGCCACCGTGCGTACTCAGGCCCACATGCTGTCGGTGGATTGCCACCTGCACGACGACACGTTTCTGGCCGTGGACCTGCTGCACGAGGTGGAGCGCAAAACCCTGCGGCTGCTGGCGGCCCCGGCCGTGCTGGCCGAGGCGCGCACCGTGGCCCCCGGTGTGCCGGTGCCCTCCCTGGCCCACGATTTCGCCTACACCTGGCTGTTCTACTGGCTGAACGACAGCTCTGTGCCCGCCGGCCACCTCTGGCACTTCGAGCAGCAGCCCGCCGAGCAGCAGCGCGCTTTGCTCGACAACCTGCGCCGCGACTATGGACTATCTTTTGGCTCCCTGGCTGAGGCGGCGGAGTTTGATGCGGCCCTGCTGCCGGCGCTGCAGCGGGCCGTGCAGCGGCAGCCCGGCAATGGGTGGCTGCAGCGCGGGCGGCGGGCTCTGGCCTACGGCTGGCACACGCTGGCCTCGCACTTCCGGCCCCAGGGCATGCTCATTACCTTCAGCGGGGTAGATGGAGCCGGCAAATCAACGGTGATTGAGCACGTGCGGCACGGGCTGGAAAAGCAGTGGCGCAAGCGCGTGGTCGTGATTCGGCACCGGCCCTCGGTGCTGCCTATTCTCAGCGCCTGGAAGTACGGCAAGACCGGGGCCGAGCAGCGCGCCGTGCAGAGCCTGCCCCACCAGGGCCAGAACCAGAGCCAGTTGTCCTCGCTGGTGCGCTTCGCTTACTACTACCTCGATTACGTGGTGGGCCAGGCCGTGGTGTGGCTGCAGCACACCCGCCGGGGCCACATCGTGCTCTACGACCGGTACTACTTCGACTTCATCAACGACAGCCGCCGCAGCAACCTGCGCCTGCCCGAGGGGCTGACCCGCTCTCTGTACCGCTTCGTGCATAAGCCCCGGCTCAACTTCTTCCTCTACGCCGACGCGGCCGAGATTCTACGTCGCAAGCAGGAAATGCCCGCCGCCGACATCACCCTGCTCACCCGCAAGTACCAGGACCTGTTCCGGCAGCTGGGCAGCCGCTACCGCCACTCGCGCTACATCCCCATCCGCAACCACGACCTGGACGCTACGCTATCCACCATCAGCACCTATATCCGGCAGGAAATCCAATGAGACAGTTATTCACGCGGCTGGTGCGCCTCCGCAACCCCGATTTTTCCATCCACCCGGCCGTGGGGCTGAGCGGGGTGGCCGGCTTTGGCTGGCGCACGGCCCGGGCGTTGCTGCGCGGGCAACTGCTGTGGCTGCGCGGCCGCAACCCCCACGGGGCCATGCTGGGCCGCGGCGTGCAGTTTGAGTACCTGGGCAGCATCCGGTTTGGGCAGTGGCTGAAGGTGGGCGAGCAGGTGCGGTTCAGCGGCCTTTCTACCGGGGGCCTGCAGCTGGGCAACCACGTCAGCATCGGGGCCTTCAGCCAGGTGATTGTGTCCACCTCCCTGCAGGCGCCGGGCCAGTACATCTTCATCGGCAGCCGGGTGGGCATCGGGGAGTTTGCCTACCTGGGCGGCGGCGGCGGGCTGCGCATTGAGGATGACTGCATCATCGGCCAGTACTTCAGCTGCCACCCCGAAAACCACGTGCACGCCGACGTGCAGACGGCCATCCGGCTGCAGGGCACCACCCAGCGGGGCATCCACATCGGGGCCGGCTGCTGGATTGGCAGCAAGGTTACGGTGCTCGACGGGGTGAGCATCGGGGCGGGCTGCGTGGTGGCCGCCGGGGCCGTGGTCACCCGCTCCCTGCCCGACAACTGCGTGGCCGCCGGCGTGCCGGCCCGCGTCATCAGCTCCCGGGTGGCCCGCCCAGTGCGCGCCGCTCACCTTCAGCCCGAACCCGCCTAAATGGAAACACGTGTACTCATTACGGCCTACGCCGTGAATCCCTACAAAGGCTCGGAGGATGCCACTGGCTGGAACTTCCTGCTGCAGGCTGCCCGCCACCAGCAGGTGGTGGCCGTCACGCGCCGCAACAACCGCCCCGATATTGAGCGCTACCTGCTGGCCCACCCCGAGCTGGCCGCCCGGGCCGCCCGCATCGAGTTCCGCTACTTCGATTTGCCGGCCTGGTGCCGGTGGTGGAAGAAGGGGCCGCTGCTGTCGGTGCTCTACTTTTATATGTGGCAGCTGAGTCTGGCGTTGTGGCTGTGCTGGCGCCGCCCGGCGGTGGACGTGGTGCACAGCCTCAACTTTCACAGCGACTGGACGCCCTCGTTTCTGTGGCTGCTGGGCCGGCCGCTGGTGTGGGGGCCAGTGGGGCACCACCCGGCCATTCCCCATAACCACCTCACCCGCCACGGCCGCCGCGCCTACCTGCGCGACCGGCTGCTCTGGACGATGAAGCGCGGCTTCTGGCGCTTCGACCCGTTTCTGCGGCTCACGCGCCGCCGCGCCGGCCACGTGCTCTGCGTGAATTCCACGGTGGCCCCGGTGCTGGGCCTCAGCGGCCAGCAGTCCTCTTTGGTGCCCGCCGTGGCCGTGGAGCTGCCGCGTCTTCACCATACTCCAGCAACTCCGGCCGACGAGTTTGTGGTGATGATTGCCGGCCGCATGGTGCCGCTGAAAGGCTTTGACATGGTGATTACCGCCTTTGCCCGCTTCTACCGCGGTCTGGGCCCGGAGGAGCAAAGCCGTTGCCGGCTGCAGCTCATCGGGAGCGGGCCTGAGGAAGAGCGGCTGCACCAGCTGCTCCGGCGCCACGGCCTGGAGCACTGCGCGCGGCACCAGGCCTGGCTGCCGCGCGAGCAGGTGCTGGCCAGCTACGCCCAGGCGTCGGTGTTCTTCTTCCCCTCGCACGAAGGCGCGGGCATGGTGGTGCCCGAGGCCCTGAGCTACGGCGTGCCGGTGCTGTGCTACGCCAACGCCGGCCCCGGCGAGCTGGTGCCTCCGGCCTCGGGCCTGAAGGTGCGCTACGGCTCCTTCACCCGCAACGCCGACGAGTTTGCTGCCCGCCTCACGGCTTTGCTGCGCACCCCCGAGCTACGCGCCGCCGAGGCCACCCTGGCCCGCCGCCACGTAGCCGCCCACCATACCTGGAACCGCCGCGGCGAGCAGCTGCGGGCCATTTACACCCACGTCCTTGCCTCATGAGCCACATCATCGCCGTTCATTTGCTTAACGACCGGAGCGGCAGCCCGCTGGTGCTGCGCCAGTCTTTGGCCGCCCTGCACCAGGCGGGCCACCGCCTCGAGCTGCTCACGGCCACGCCCGGCCCGGCGGGCCACCTCAGTCACCTGCCCGGCGTGCGCACCCACGCGCTGCCCTATCGGTGGTCGGCCAGCGTATGGCACACGCTGCTGCGCTTTGGCTGGGTGCAGCTGGTGGTGTTCTGGAAGGTCCTGCGGCTGGCCCGGCCCGGCTCGGTGGTGTACGTGAACTCGCTGCTGCCTTTCGGGGCGGCGCTGGCCGGCCGGTGCCGGGGCGCGCGGGTGGTGTACCACGTGCACGAAGTGTCCATCCGGCCGGCGCTGCTCAAGCGGCTGCTGTGCGCGGTGGTGAACCGCACGGCCCACGAGGTGCTGTTCGTATCGGAGTACGTGCGGAAAACGCTGGGGCTGCGGGTGCACCGGCAGCAGGTCATCTACAACGCCCTGAGCCCGGCTTTTGTGCGGCAGGCGGCTCAGGCCGCGCCGGCTGCTGTCCCGTTCACGGTGCTCATGGCCTGTTCGCTGAAGGACTACAAGGGCGTGCCCGAGTTCTACGCTTTGGCCGCCGCCTTGCCCGACATGCGCTTCGAGCTGGTGCTGAATGCCGACGCGCCCACCGTGCAGGCCTACCGGCTTGCGCATCCGGCCCCGGCCAACCTCGCGCTGTTTTCCACCACTGGCAACATGCATCCCTTCTACCAGCGGGCGGCCGTAGTGCTCAACCTCTCGCGCCCCACAGAGTGGGTCGAAACCTTCGGGATGACGGTGCTGGAGGCCCTGAGCTACGGCCGGCCTGTGGTGGTGCCCCCGGTGGGCGGCGTGGCCGAGGTGAACGTGGTGGGCCAGACCGGCTTTGCCATCAACGGACAGGATTTGCCCCGGCTGGTGCAGGTGCTGGAGCTGCTGCACCGCCACCCGGCCACCTACGCCCGCCTTTCCGCCGCCGCCCGGCAGCGTGCCGCCGCCTTCGCCCCAGAAGCCTTTGCCCGGCAGGTGCAGCAGTGCTTTGCCGCGGCTGATGCCCCGGTGCTGGCTGCCCCCGCCTACGCCACCTGCCAAGCCGCCTGAATGGTATAGAGACGCAATAGGTGGCGTCTCGTCATTGAACGGCCCGCAGCTGTCGGACCCAACAACATCAGCCCCGACGAGACGCCACCTATTGCGTCTCTACACCGGCCCATCGGCACCATTCTTCCCATCCTCGTATTACATCCTCCCAATCCATGAAATCTCAGAAAGTAGCCGTTATCGGCACGGTGGGGCTGCCGGCCTGCTACGGCGGCTTCGAAACCCTTACGGCCTACCTGGTCAAGTACCTGCACGCCGAGCACGAGCTGACCGTGTACTGCAGCGGCAAAAAATACCCCAAGGAGCAGCGCCAGACGCACTACCAGGGCGCCCGCCTGCGCTACTTGCCGCTGGAGGCCAACGGCTTCCAGAGTATCCTCTACGACTGCCTCTCCATTCTGCACGCGCTGTTCTTTGCCGATGTGCTCCTGATTCTGGGGGTGCCGGGCGGGATTCTGCTGCCCTTCGTGAAGCTGTTTACCCGCAAGCGCATCATCATTTCCATTGATGGTATTGAGTGGCGGCGGGCCAAGTGGAGCAAGCCCGCCAAGTGGTACTTGCGCTTCGCCGAATACCTGGCCGTGCGCTTCAGCCACGCCGATATTTCCGACAACGACGCCATTCAGAACTACACGGCCCGCGCCTACAGTACCCGCAGCCGCGTTATTGAGTACGGCGGCGACCATGCCCAGCCCCAGCCCGTCACGCCCGCCTACCAGCGGCAGTACCCGTTTCTGCAGGAGCCCTACGCCTTCAAGGTGTGCCGCATCGAGCCTGAAAACAACGTGGGGCTGATTCTGAGCGTGTTTGCCGAGCTGCCCGCCTATCCTTTTGTGCTGGTGGGCAACTGGAACAACAGTGAGTTTGGCCGCCAGCTGCGGGCCCGCTACCAGTACTACGACCACCTGCACCTGCTCGACCCCATCTACGACCAGGCCACCCTGGACGTGCTGCGCAGCAACTGCCACGTGTACGTGCATGGCCATAGCGCCGGCGGCACCAACCCCTCCCTGGTGGAAGCCATGCACCTGGGTCTGCCCGTGCTGGCTTTCCACGTGTCGTTCAACAAAGCCACCACCGAGCACAAAGCCCGCTACTTCGGCAGCGCCGAGGAGCTACGCGCCCACCTTACCGGCACCACCCCGGATGCTTGGCAAACCCTGGCCCAGAACATGCGCGAAATTGCGCACCGTCGGTACCGCTGGGAAGTGGTGGCCCGCAAATACAGCTACCTCATTCAGAAAGTGTGTTCCGAGCAGCCCAGCACCAACCTGGCCCCGCGCATCAGCCAGCTCGGCACTAAGGAGCTATTGCAGCATCAGCTGGCTCATTATCAGGTACTCACGCCATTTTATGAGGAGGAATAGAAGCAACTGCTCAACCGTAGCGCCAGAATAATGATGGTATTAAAATATTCTGATTTTTTCATTGCGAGAATAAACAAGCAATAATCCCGGGAAAGGATAAGCCATTCTTATTATTGGGCAATACATTAGGGAGATGACAGTTTCATTTTGATAAAGTAGCGCCTGCTCACTAGTGGATACCGGATGAGTTGGGGCATTTTCTTTGCCTTTGGGTGCATCCTGCACGTATCTTTGTACTCTATTAGTCCGGTGCCGCGCTGGTATCCTCTTCTTTCTTAGGTGCTATTTATTTAAACGTCCGTACACGAGTGTAATAACTATGAGTAGTACTGTTTGTGCGCTGGCATCCACTGGCCCTGATGAGGGCTGATGCAGCACGCCGAGCACTGATTTTGCCGCTAGTCTGATAGCGCCTCCTGCCAGTTTAGGCAGCTACCCCGTTGCTTTTCCCGAATTCGTTCCCCGTCCCGGCTGCCGCCATTGGCAGCAGTGGCCGGGTTGCTCCGTTGCGTCATTTCATTTTTCTGCTGATGAGTACACCTCTACCTTTTTCCATTGTGATAGTAGAAGATGACCCGTGGTACGGGCAGTTGCTGCAGTATCATTTGTCGCTCAACCCCGATTACCAAGTCACGCTGTATACTTCCGGCCAGGAGCTGCTACATAATCTGCACACTCTCCCCGACGTGGTAACCATCGATTTTGGTCTGCCCGATATGGAAGGCCGGGAATTGCTGCGCCGCGTCCGGGAGCGGCAGCCGGAACTGCCCATCATCGTTATCAGTGCCCAGAGCAAGATTACTACGGCCGTAGAGCTGCTGCGCATGGGCGCTTCCGATTACCTGGTGAAAGACGAGTACACCAAGGACCTGCTCTGGAACGCGGTGCTCAAGATTCGGGAAACCAGCCGCCTGCGCCAGCAGGTGCAGCAACTGCAGACACAACTGCAGGAAAAGTACGATTTCAACCGGCTGCTGAAGGGCAACAGCCCGGCCATCCAGCGCACCTTTCACCTGATGGAGCGCGCCGCCCAGACGCCCGTAAACGTGTCGGTGACGGGTGAAACCGGCACGGGCAAGGAACTGGTAGCCAAGGCTGTGCATCTGAAATCGGAACGCAGCAAGAAGCCTTTTGTGGCCGTGAACATGGCCGCCATTCCCACCGAGCTGCTGGAATCGGAGCTGTTTGGCCACGAAAAAGGCGCCTTTACCGGGGCCATCGGCCGCAAAATCGGCAAGTTCGAGGAGGCCAACGGCGGCACGCTGTTTCTGGATGAAATCGGGGAGCTGAGCCTGCCCATGCAGGCCAAGCTGCTGCGGGTACTGCAGGAGCGGGAGCTACAACGCGTGGGCGGCAATGAGCGCATCAAGCTGAACGTGCGCCTGATTACGGCGACGCACAAAAACCTGGCGGAGGAAGTCAAGAAGCAGGCCTTCCGGGAAGACCTGTACTACCGCGTCATCGGGCTGCCCATTGAACTGCCGCCCTTACGCGAGCGGGGCAGCGACATTCTGTTTCTGGCCAAGCACTTTCTGGAGGAGTTCTGTCAGGAGCAGGGCCGCCCGGTGCCGGCCCTCGCGGAGGAAACGCAGGTGCGCCTGCTGGCCCATAGCTACCCCGGCAACGTGCGGGAGCTCAAAACCATCATGGAGCTGGCCGCCGCCCTCTGCAACGGCCAGGAGATTCTGCCCCGCGACCTGCTGTTCACGCCCGCTACCAGCGGCGCCGACTTGGGCCTGCTTTCGGAGCAGCGCACCCTGCGCGAGTACAGCCGGCACATCATCCGCCACCACCTCGACAAATACGACCACAACGTGCCCCTGGTGGCCCGTAAGCTTGATATCGGCAAATCCACCATTTACAAAATGGTGCAGGACGGCGAACTGTAACCCGGCTTTCTATCGATTCCACTTCTCCACCTTTTCCTTGTCACCAGTATGGAATTCTCCCCGTACGCTGCCCGCCAACAGGCGGAAATCGACCGCCTGCAGGCCCAGGTGCTCCACCTGGAGCAGCAGCAGCAGCAATTGCAGCAGGCCCTGCACCTGAGCGAGTGGCGGTTTGAGAGCGTAGCCGGGCAGGTACCCGTGGTGTTGTATCAGTGGCGGGAAAATTTCGACGGCTCTTTCTGCTTCAAGTACGTGAGTCCCCGACTGCACGATCTGTTCGGCATTCCGCTGGCCGATGCGGACCGTCTGGGCGACTTTATCCACCCCGATGATCAGGAGCGGTGGCGCAACTCCGTGCACGAAGCCAACCAACGGCGTCATCCCTGGCAGTTTGAGGGCCGTATGGTGGTGCCGGGCCAGCCGTTGCGCTGGTGGCGGGGCCACTCCGTGCTTTCGAGCCAGGATGCGCAGGGGTTGGTGTACACCGGCATTATGGAGGATATTACGGCCCTGCAGCAAAGCCAGCAGCAACTGCTTACCACCGAGGAGCGCTGGCAGGAGGCGTTTCGCCTGATCGGCGACGGGCTGTGGGAGTATGATATGCGTACCGGCCAGCCGACGTTTTCGGTCTCGTTCCGCCAGCTGCTCGGCTACGCCGAAACGGAGTTGCCCAACGACCACCAGGCCTGGCTGGCCCGAGTACACCCGCACGATTTGAAGCAGATCCGGGCTACATGGGCTAGTCATCAGCAGGAGCAGGCGCCCGTGTGGCTGCTGGAATTCCGGATGCTGGGCCACGATGGCAGCTACAAGCACCTGCTGTGCCGGGGGGTAGTTACCCAACTGACGGCTGAGAACACGCCCGCTCTGCTGTCGGGCATCGTTACGGATATTACCCGCCAGAAAAACACGGAAGCGGAGCTGGCCTTTTCCTCCCTGCGCCTGCGCAACGTCATTGCCAGCCTCAACGATGCCATCCTGCTGGTAGATGAGCACGCGCGGGTGCTGCTGACCAACGAAGAGTTCTGCCAGCTCTACCAGTTGGGCTGCTCCCCGGAGGAGCTGATTGGATTTGACCTCTCCACCTGCCTGGAACGCTCGCTGCTGGCGGCCCAGCACCCCGCGCCCATTGGCAGCTGTCTGCGCGACCTATTTCGGCAGCGCTGGCAGGGTAGCGAAACGCTATACCTGGCCGACGAGCGGATTTTTCAGCGCCGTTCCCAGCCCATTTATCACCACCAGGAGAATATCGGCCACCTCTGGACCTTTCAAGACATCACGCAGCAGGAAAAGGATGACTACATTCTGAAGCGGCGCGAACAGAAATACCAAGCCATCATCGAAAACATGAGCCTGGGCTTGGTGGAAGTGGACCTGGACCACCATGTCCGCTACGTAAACGACAGTTTCTGTGAGCTGGTCGGCTACGAAGAGGCGGAGATGCTGGGCATGTCCATTTTCTCCCTGATCCGCGCCGCAAAGGATAACGACCTGCTGCGCAACAAGCAGCTGGAGCGCCTCCGGGGCATTTCGGATGTATATGAAGCGCAGGTAACCACCAAAAACGGCGTGATGAAGTGGATGCTCATCGGCGGGGCACCGCTCTACGACGAGCACAGCACCGTGGTAGGGACCACTGGAATTTTTATGGACATCACGCACCAGAAACTACTGGAAAACAACCTGCGCGAGGCCAAAAAGCAGGCCGAGGAGTCATCGAAGGCCAAGGAGCTGTTTCTGGCCAACATGAGCCACGAAATTCGCACGCCCATGAATGCCATCCTGGGTATGAGCCAGCTGCTGGCCAAAACCCCGCTTTCCAAAAACCAGGACAACTACCTGAATGCCATCAGCACCTCGGCCGAAAACCTGCTGGTCATCATCAACGATGTGCTGGATCTGACCAAGATTGACGCGGGCAAGCTCACACTCGAACACATCGGCTTCAGTATTCAGGCAGTATGCGAGCAAATTGAGAAAACCCTGCAGTACAAGGCCGAGGAAAGGGGACTTAATTTCGTAACGTGGGTAAAAGCCGGCATCCCCGATGTGCTCATCGGCGACCCGTACCGCATCACGCAGGTGCTGCTGAACCTGGCCGGCAATGCCATTAAGTTCACGGAGAAGGGCCAAGTAACTGTGAGCTGCGAGCTGACCGATTTCACGGAGCAGGACGTGGTAGTGGAGTTTACCGTTAGTGACACGGGCATTGGAATTACGCCGGAATACCTGAACCGGATTTTCAACGAGTTCAGCCAGGAAGATTCCTCCGTGACGCGCAAGTTTGGCGGTACGGGCCTGGGCCTGAGCATCTGCCGGCGGCTGGTGGGACTCATGGGCGGGGAATTGCGCATTGAGAGCGAAAAAAACCAGGGCACTGTCATCAGCTTCACGTTGCGCCTGCCCGTTGGCGCGGTCACCGATATGCCCAGCAAGCAGTTGTCGTTCGGGGCCAAAGCCATTCAGGCCGGCATCAAAGGCCGACGCGTACTGCTGGTCGAAGACAACGACTTTAACCGCCTGTTGGCCAAGTCATTCCTGACCCAGGCCAGCGTGGAAGTCACGGAGGCCGAGAACGGAGCCGTAGCCGTTGAGCTGGTGCGCCAGGCCCCCACGCCCTTCGATTTGATTCTGATGGACGTGCAGATGCCGGTGATGAACGGTTTTGAAACCACCGAGTTTCTGCGGCAGGAACTAGGCCTTACCACGCCCATTGTGGCGCTCACGGCCAACGCCATCCGCGGCGAGCAGCAGAAGTGTCTGAGTGCCGGCATGAACGATTACCTGGCCAAGCCATTTCAGGAGCAGGATCTGCTGAAAATGGTGTACAACTGGACGGAACGTAATCACAACGAAGAGCAAGCCGCCAGTAAGCTCTACGATTTGACGCTGCTGCACGAAACCGCCCGGGGCGACCAGCAATTCATCGATTTTATGCTGCGCACTTTCCTGCAAAGCAGTACGGCCATCCTGCAGGAGCTGCACGCTGCCATGGCCGATGGTAGTCTGACCCGCTTACAAGCCGGAGCGCATAAGATCAAGCCCAGCCTTATGCATCTGCACATGAAGCAGGTGCTGGAACCCGTGGATCATCTGGAAAAGTACTCCGGCCTCTTCGATGTAGCAGCCCTGCAACCCCTGCTTGACATCATTGATGCAAACCTGCGGCAGGTAATGCAGCAACTAGAACGGGACACCAAAACCAGCACGCTGCAACATGTGTCTTTTCCTGAAATAAGTTGACAGTTTTTCACCCTTAAAACTGTCCTTATACAAGACCACATTCAGGATGTACTGGCTCGCTTTGAGTATAGCGAGCAATTCCGAGAAACGGCCGTGTTTCGTATGCTTCTTTGGCGGCGAGGAGCCTAGCCAAGTTATGGCCGATTTGGCTATTCCCATCAGCTACACACTGCGGGACTGGGTGAGTCTGTACCAGCGCAAAATCCAAACGGGTATGCTTACCTGCCATGACGACCACGCAAAAGCAGAACAGGCAGGTCTTGGAGCAGCGCAGTACCGAACTTGAACAGGCTGTGAAACAAGCAAACTTGCTGATTCTGGCGCTGAACACTATGATGGAGGTAGGGGAAAAAGAATTCAAAGACCCCGAGCCGAAAAAAGTCTGGTACCGAACAGTACAAAAGCTTCGTTACAACGAGCTTGCCAAGGTGAGCGTCGGCCGCCGTTGCCAATCGAATGCGACTTTGGGACCACTTTTATGGACTAGAGCCGTTTATGCGGATCGGCTTGGCTGGCGGAGCGCCTGCTGGAGCACCGCCACGCTTTGGGTTAATTCGTCGGGGTTCATGGCGGCAAAGCCCAGGCGCAGGTGGTGGGCCCGGGCTTCGGTCCTCTCAGCAAATAGAATACGTAGCCCGTTACGGGAGTTGACTGACGGGGTGGGACATGACTTGAGCAGTCGGCTTGCCTGCTGAGGCTTTCCGATGCCTGTGGATGACCACGCCCCGTAGGCGCGGGCAGGTGTAGCGCGTGACGGTGGAAATGCGCAGGGGTTGGACAATCTCGTTGCCGTCCCGTTGCTGCTCCTGGTAGAGCATCTCAGCTAGGATGGCCGTACGCTCGGCTTCTGCCAGGAAGGCGAAAACGGAGCCTGGCGGCACTAGCCGCTACTTGGTGCACACACCCGGCCTTAAAAGCCGGCGGGTAGTTCTTCCGGGTGGCGGCCCAGCCGTCAGGATTTGATTTATCAGTCATGGGCAACCGAAGTTAAGACTTCGCGCTGTCCGTTTTAGCTAGCCCACCTCATGTTAGTCGGGGGCAATTCCTCGGTAATCATCGGCCCCTTTTTTGGTGTTAAAATTTTCTGAGGTAATAGTACTCTCAACGCATACCCTACTCCATAGTGAAGCACTAGCCTATCTTAAGATGGATGCATAATGCGACAGTTCATCTAGGGGTGCTCTCAGAAAACGGAAACTATAGCACGCTAAGGAACTCACCCTTTTGCTGAACTACGACAGCGAAGCCCGTGAGCTACTACTGCTGGTAGCCGCCATGTACCACTACTATTCTTCCAGTTGGCGAGGATTTTCTTGTACGGCGCGCAAACTACGCATCAGGTCCGCGAAAGAAGCATAGAGAATAGTCATTGGCAGCGGCTCGTCATAGAGCAACTCGTGGTCAATCAACACGATTGGACAGTCGTTGTCTTCCGGCCGCTGGTTGTTGGTGTCAAAGCACAGGATGCCCCAATCCGAGTAATCCGCAAAGTAGATATATCTCTGCCCAATGAGCTTGGCGGGTTCCCACGACTGGAAGTAACCGGCAAGTAACCGGTCTTTCCACTGCGCAATGACGTGGGGAAAGAAGTTGATTTGTTGCTCCGGCCAGAATTCGTAGAAGTGCTGGTAGCGCAGAAATTCCTTATACAAGGCGGGGTACTGCAATTCAATGCGTTCCTCCAACGCCTCCAGGTCACCTGCGGACACGGTGCTGGGTATTGGTTTCCAGGGAATTGAGTCATCCACAATCGGCCGTGTTTCGTCGCGCATTTCTACCGGCATGTCTGAATCAGCCCAACGCATTAGTCCGCCTTGGTGCCATGATTCCAGGGCGTAGTCGACAAACTGCTGCATGGTGCGGAGGTCGCTGGGGCTCATGTGCTTTCTTGTTTTGCGGGATGAGAAGCTAAGTTCGTTTTGTTTTCGCGTTTGCTTCTTTGCTCCTCTCACTAGAAGGGGCGCGTTTGCAGCAGCACCGTTTTGCTGAACTAGCGCATCTTGTAAGCAAGCGTATCAGCCTGTTCGCGTGTGCCGCTCTTATATTCGTTTAACCGATGATTGCTGCTGATTTACTCTACCAAGTGGCCCATGCGGACGGCGAAGCGCGGTCGCAAGCATTTGCCACCTTGGCGCAGGCGGCTGGTAATCCCGCCGCGTACGCCGTGGTCGTGGAGACGCTGGCGGGCACGACCGACAACACCATCGCGTTTTTCTGCCTCGATGCGCTGGTTAAACAGTTCCCTGCCCTGCTGCTCGCCGATGCCGCACGCCTGGTGCCCGTGTTGCTGCGCCAGCTCGTCGACCACGACTTCACCGTGGCCGACCGCGCCCGGTGGGCCCTGAGTATGACCGGCCCGGCTGCGGTGCCAGCGCTCTGCGAAGCCATTGCCCACGCCCCGAACACGGACCACCGGGTGGCGTACGTGCACGCTCTGGCAAGAACACGAACGTGTACACCCAAGCCGGCCCGGTACTGGCCCTGCTGGCGGGATTGCTGGAAGACGCGGAAGCACCGGTGCGGTACTGGGCCATGGTGGCCCTGATGGACATGAGCCCGCTTCGGCCCTGGTTTGATGCCCGGCTAAACGCACAAGACTTTGACCCCTTGTACCCCGGCATTAGGCGCGTGACCGAGGAATTCATCCGTAACGACCAAGACGACTTCGCGGGACGTTACCACGACCTGATTGCCCGCTACTGGCAGA
This sequence comes from Hymenobacter swuensis DY53, assembly GCF_000576555.1. Taxonomy (NCBI): domain Bacteria; kingdom Pseudomonadati; phylum Bacteroidota; class Cytophagia; order Cytophagales; family Hymenobacteraceae; genus Hymenobacter; species Hymenobacter swuensis. Next base: position 119,237 of record NZ_CP007144.1, on the reverse strand, counting down.
ATAAGGAGAAGGGCCGATAGATAGGTATAAATGCTCTTTCAACTGGACGGAGCGCGTTTACTTTGCCACCGTTTCGCTGTACCCCGAGCGAGTGATTCCGGTGCTACTGCCGTTTTCTCCAGTAGCTTAAGTGCTCGGTTTCCTTCTTTTGACTGTCCGCTAGAGAAGCCTCCCCTTTCAGCATCGTCTGTATGTACGCCCCTGGCTGGTTACTACTTATACTTATTATACTACTGGTGCCCGTGGGCGCACTTCACCTCGCAACCGGAATGTTGCGTGCATGGCCCCGCTGGCTGACGAGAATCTGGTTGCTGGGGTTGGTGCTTACCCTTCTTTGTTCCTCCATCGGAGAATCATCCGACCGTTCCTTTCCATTTTCTTTGATAAAGGGAAATGGGTTTGAGGCGGTCGTTGACATGATTTTTGTCTTCACCGGACAAATAAAAACGACCGCGGTAGGGGACATCATCCGCCATAATGCGGCTGATTTCTGCTGGGTCCTTTTGCTGCCGGCCATGCCGCCAATGCTGCTATGGCTGATAGGATTACCCATAAGAAAACGATTTGCCAAGACAGAAAATAGCCAAGGCAACAGTGCTTAATTTAACACTCCTAAAACTAAACGAAGCGCGTTTGCCTTAGGACCGTTATCTTGAACGGGGGCACCAAGAAAACTGCACCTTGTTTTGCCCCCGAGTGGCCCTTCTTCTTCGACTTTCCGCAGTGAACTATTTGGCCCGTTCGGCTCAATCAGAAGACCAGTGAAACGAGGTAATCTAAAAGCGAGAATTAGGCGGAACGGGCTGGACCAGCTTTCCGGCACCTGTTACGTGGACGAACAATCACCGCTCGTTCAGCACCTGAACCAGACCAATCGAGACGCCTTGGTCGGCATCCAACGAGCGGACGGCGTCTATACGGTCATCGGGCAGGAGCACGTCTATTATGCAACCCCTGCTGGCGCGGCAGGAGCAATCGCCATCGCAGACTTGTTGACTATTTTACGGAAAAATGCCTTACGGCTTGGTAAAAGGGCACCATTTGAATTCGTTGAAATAAATGAGACGGATTGCATTTGGGTAATGAACAGCCAAGTAATGAATGCGCTGTGGAACACACTCTTACTTTTGGAACCGTTAAAATGAACGCAAGCACTTCACCTCATTCTGGGTGCGAGCGCCCCATATTTCTCCACAAACTCCTTCGCTTCTCTTAAATTTTCTGGGTACTGCACATAGTTTCCAAACTTGGTGGTGGCCCATTCCGGAAAATGACCCGGGGCGAGGTGTTCGTAACAATAGCCGTGCTCTACCAAGTAACGAGCGGCTGCCCATTTGTCCTCTTCGCGTTTTTTAGGCGGACGAAAGCGGTGGGGCAATACTACTAATTCAGCCCCACAGTCCGTGCATCGTACTGGACCAGTGGCGCCATAAGGCACATTAACTGCTTTGTGGCAATCGAAGCATACATGTTTAGCGCCCATACTCGAAAGTAACCCTCCTTAAACTGAATTGCCGCGTTTAGGCCACCACCGTTTGCGCGGACAAGCCGTTAGGTAGCTCCTCCCAGCCCGCTCAGTGATTATTATTACGGATCACTTCTGCTCCTGCCTGATGCTTTCGAAATCCTTCGCCTTGTGTTGCGTGTTGTTGGCTGGGCCGACCCGGCCAGTGTCTCCCGACCCACAAGGGCCGCCCGAACTCGTCCGCCGCTTCGTGTTCCAACGGACGGGCGCGGGCGGTAATCCGTATTTCTCGGTACTCTTGTCCACTCCGTCTGAGCCGGAACTGGCGACGTCTTATGAGCGGGTGCGCATCGTCCGGGGCCGGCGCAAAAGCCCAACCTATACCCCTCAGGACGCTAAACGGATCATCCTTGACATGCTGGTGCGCCGCGCCGGGCGCCAACTCCGGTACGTGCCCCAACTCGTCTCCCTTACGACGAACGGCCGCATCCCGTGTGAGGCAGTGGAGAGTCCCTTGCTGGACCTGAGCGACACGCTTGGCACCGTCCGAAGGGTGCCCTACCAAACCTGCCACTTCCACCTAAAGTCAGCATTGATTGCCTGGACAATAGACCCCAGCAGTGCTGACACGCTTTATCGCTATCGAGTAGCAACCCCGGCCTCGTCGACGCACCTGCCGCACCTAGTCGGCGTGGAGGTCGACCAGCAGTTGCGCCTGCGAGGCTTGACTTATTGGACCATGCGTGGCAATCAAGACATATGGCTTACCTACCGCGGCCAAGCCCCCCTTGCGCCAGCATCCCCCTAATGCGCCGCCCAAACAAGTACCTTACCGCCTCCTATTTTTGAACGGCCCGTGTTCACCGACCCACCCTTTCGCTAAACACGTTTTGGCCAAAGACAGCCCAAATACAATGGCCCATTTCAACCGGGAGGTAACAGCTTTTTGTTCGCGGGGAACACGGTGATGGCCTGAGTCTCTTCGTCTTCCGGCCATTCTTTCACCTCATAGACCAATTCTGCTTCGAACAGCAACCAGGTGTAGGGGTCTGGCATATTATCGCCACTCACGAGAACGGGCAACTGGCTTTCCCGAGAGAACGCGCGGGCGAATGCCTCCTGGCTGTCGTAAATAGCTTCCAGTTGCCCATGCGGATAGACGCCCAACTCCACGAAAAAGCTGGAGGCGAGAGCAGCACTGCGAGGCGTTTTCGATTGGGCAAGTAAGTGAAGATCGTAGTATAGCTCAGTGGATGAGACCGACAAAACATCCATCACCTTCCCTGCGTCGATGGCAAACAGGCGCCCGAGCAAGGTTTGTATCCTTGTTATAGGCAACTCACAGTTTAGGAGCAGAAAAAGCATAGAACATTCACGAACGAAACGATGAAATCCACTGGAGCGAAGCCACTGTAAAGTAATGCTTCTTAAACTCAATTGCCGGGTTCAGGACAATACCGTTTGCCTGAACACTTGCCAGCAGTGGCTTTCTTGCTGCATGAAACTACTTGTCATCGGCCTGTTGGCATTGATAACCGCTTCGGGCTGCACCTCCCAGGACCAGGCCCCATCGGAGCAGTTGGGTACCGTTCAGCGCCCGGCGGCTACGCCTGCGTCACGTCGCACCTATTGGCCCGTGGATTCTGCGGTGGACCGGCGCAACACCTCGTTGCCCGGACCGGAGCGGTACCGGGTGCAGGTGGTGACCACGTGTTTGAACGATAGCGCCGTGGTCAACCCCATCGTGGAGGACAGCGGCCCCGCGCAGGATGTCTCCCACAATTACCAGAGCGAGCTGTTCGTGTTCCGGGGCAATAAGCCGTGGCTGCACCAGCGGCTGACGAAGGGGCTATTTGTGGGCCACCCCGTTGCCAAACAGTTAGGTGCGGTGCAGGAATGGGCGCTTTCGCGCACCACTTTCTTAGCGCACCGGCAGGGGCAATTCCTCTTTTCTACGCGCTTGGGTATTCCGGATTCTGACATTTTTGTAGAGGCAGAAGTAGCCGTAAGCCCAACGCAGGGGTTGCGAATAGTGAGTGTTCGGCAACCTGTGGAACAACTGGAAAAATAACGCTCCTTAAACTGAATTACCGCGTTTAGGCCACCACCGTTAAAATAGAATGGCCAAGGGGGCGTAGAAGTTGGGGTGCATCATTTCTTGTATGGTATGAAAGTCTGCGTTTTCCTCCTTCTTGCAGGTAGCACTGCCCTGCTCTGTGGGGCTTGCGAATCAGAATACACAAGTTTCGAACACTCGTTAACGCCCATCGGCTTGGAGGATAGTACGCTCTTCCGCGACCCGACGGGCAGGGTCTTCATCCGTCTGCCGTACCGGGAGGTGCATGAAGACATCAGCCAGGACCCGCCCTACAATTACGAGGAGTTCGTGTACTTCGACTGGCTCAGCCCGGTCAGCTTGAAGAAGGGGGTTGACATCGCTACGTTTCGGCGGGTACCGGGCACGTCCAACTACTGGCAAGACCGCCATTTTATCTACACTGACCCCTGGGTGCCCTATCCGGGCCAACGTTATTTCTTCTCCTTGGGGCGGCGGAGGGAAGTACGCTTTTTGCCGAACCCGGAATTCGCCCGCGTTGCCGGAACGCTGTTTTACCGAGGGGTGCATGTGCCCGGAGATACGGTGCCTAGGTCAGGACACTATCCTTGATGCACTCGGCTGGCCACCTCTGCATAGGCCAGCACAATCGCTCCTTAAACTGAATTGCCGCGTTTACCTTGCCACCATTTTTGTAAACTACCAGTGGCGGTTCGGAGCTATCGGTCAAGGAGGGGATTTGTTGTTCAAAAGGATTGCTCAAACCGACTATACCAATTTGCATGCGTTCTTTTTTGTTCGGACAGCTTATCCGGTCATTACTTATCGGGGTCGTGGCCATCGGGATAACGGTGTGGCTGTATTGGAGCGGCTTGGGACTGACTATTGAGGGCACTCGGGTAAAGTACCAGATAGCTTTGGCATGGGTGGCACTCAGCATTGGCGGCTCGTATGTGTGGCACACGCGGCACTTGGACCGCAAGACGGTGGCAGGCACCGTGTCCGAAATCCTGATGTGGTTGCTCTATGCCTTGCTGCTGCTGCTGGCGCTGCGCATATGGTTTTTTATGCCGGAGCCATTCGATCCGAATAAACGTCCGTTCATGGACTAAGCTGGGCTTGGCGCTTGCTGAGCCGAGGGCCACTAGGGAATAACGCGTTCAAAAAATATTGTCATTTCATACCAGTGGATGCTAGGACATGCCGGTACTTCGGTCGCTGCTAATCGGGTTTGTCACCTTCTGTGGGTTGCTGGCCCTGTTTTTGGCCAGTGACTTTGAACTCTACACGGAATACTTGGCCGGGCTGCCGGGACTGCCGGTGCTTTACTCATATAGAGTTTATTACTCCATATTGATAATCATCTGCCGGTTAAGCTGGGTGTGGGTGTTGCTGAGCATCGTTGGCTCGTACGTGTGGCACACGCGGCGCCTGGACCGCACCACCCGCGTTGGCGTTGTGGCCGACGTACTGATGTTGGTGCAGTACGCCTGCTGGCTAGCGCTGGCCCTGGTGATGCAGTTTTTTATGTTCGATGGACTAGGAATCACTGAATAATTATGCTCCTTTATTTGAACGGAGCGGGTTTACGGCCCCACCCTTTTCTTGTACCGTGCGGGCGGGAATGCCGGCCTCTTTTATCCTCATGTTTGCTCTTCCTGTATGAAAAAGCACATCCTGGTTGTCTGCTTTTTGACGCTATCCGCTTGGTTAGGCGCTTGCAAAAAACAGGACGTGGTACACGACTGCGACCAGGTAGAGAAGGCCCCGCAGGAGTTTTTGGATTACTGGTCGTTTCCTCCTGGCAGCTATTGGGTGTATAAGCAGCGGGGTAGTGTACCGGCCGTTTTTGATACCGTCCGGGGCGGAACTCAAACCCGCGTGTTCAAGCCCGGCCAAGCGACGTATGGGCTGCCTACCTGCGTGACCTTATACGAAGCCCACTTCACGCACTCCAACCGCACGTTTTTTCGCGGGTATAGCTCGCTGCAAAATTTTGCGGGAGGAGAAAGCCTCTTCTGCCAAGGCAGCGGCAACGAATGGGGCGTCCAGCAGAGCAACGAGGCAGGCAATATCTACTCGACCGGGCTCATTCTGGTTTATCCACTGCCGCCGCCGGGCACGATGCTTTCCCGCTTGGGGCCCACCTTACTGGACACCGTGCCTGTAACAGTGCCCGCTGGGCGGTTTCCACACAGCCTGCACTTCGGGACGGCATTTATCGATTCTACCACCAGCGGCATCAATTTCCTGCGGCGCTTTCACCTCGCCCGCGGCGTGGGCTACACCCGTAAGGTCTACACCCGAATTGGCACCTGGGAACTCGTTGCTTATAAAATCAATCCTTAATCCCTCCTTAAACTGAACGGCCGGTGCGCAACCAGCTGCGCAGCTAGGTGCCGCCCCATTCCATCCCTGCCGCACGCGCAGGACTGGCCATTCCGTGGTAAGTTGGCGGGATGAACGCCTTCGCTGCCCGCTCGTTGCTTTCCCTCAGCACCCTCGCCGTTGCCGCCCCGATGGGGCTAGAGCAGCCGCGGCCTTTCCCAGGAGCCGGGGCGGTCCGGCTGCATACCCGGGAGACCCCGGCCGCGGCCCTTGCCCGGCTGGCGGCGGTTGCCCGAAAACAGGGGTACGCCGTGGACACGCTCTCTCTCCGACGTCCGCTTCGCCACGGCCCCGCGCACATACGAGTTCCCCAAGGGCGGTGCGGTGACCCGGGCCGTGTACCGCTTTGCCGCGGACGCGGCCCCCGAGGGGCCCGGGGCAGTGCTGACCCTGGCCGGCACCTATCGCGTGCTGCGGGAGACGCCGAGCGGGGAGGAACCGATGGCGTACGGCGGCGCCCGGACGTCGCAAAGCGCTGCGTGCTTTGGACAAGCCCAGCGCTTGGTCTTTGGGTACCGCGGGGGCAAGGTGGGCTACCAAGCGCTGCCGTAGCGGAAACGGCTTTGCCATTCTGCCCAGTACCCCTTTCCCATTTCTACCCTTCAGAAAATGTTATAAGCGCGGCCATCGCTTTTGCAGGGTCATTTGTAGTTTGTGCAAAAGCCAAGGTGACATTTTCGCCCTTAGTGCATTAACTATACGGCACTGCTACATTAGGTAGATACTCTCTACACGCACCTTGTTAATGATTTGCCACCTATCTGTTCGGTTTTTCTGGCACAGGGTTGTTCCAACACTCGGATTGCTGGCGCTGAGTAGTTGCACGCCGCCTCAGCGAACGCACGTCGATTTACTCGAATGGGTGGTAGCTAATAACACACCCGATACGCTGGTCGTGACCGTGCGCTATCCCTTGGATTCTGTGCAGCTGACAAGCGCGCATGATTCTCAACTGCAACAAACGTGGCGCATAGACTCCGCAGCCTATCAAGGCCGGGGCTTCCTGCGTCATCCCCTACGGCGGTTCACTAGACACCAGGGCAAGTGGTATCAGGTAGATACACGCCAAAGCGAGGTAAATCCCTTTCTTGACGACACGCCCGAAGTACACGCGGGTCGCCTCGATAGCTTAAGCATCTGGAGGAATGGGGAGGCCAATACCTTCACTACTTATACGCCTACTGGACGGGTGGCACGCCTGGACCGTATGCATGGCCTAATTACATATCCGATAGCTCCTTACCAGAAGCAAGTGCTTACGACAAGTGGTGCACTTAATGCCGACTCGACAGCTATCGTAGCCCTGAGTTTGACTCAAGGTGGTGCCACTAAAGTCTTACTGCCAGGAAGCTCCTTAGCTACCCTTTTTCACGCAGTTGAAAACCTGCCGGCGAAAGACTACAACTGATACCAACGCCAGCTTACTATTTGGCCCACTCTTCGAGTTGAAAACTAAAGCTTTTTAGGTGCTTTGTTCCACACAAGCCAATGATAGTGAGGTGTTTTAGGCAAAAAAAACTTGCCTTGTGACTGGAGCAGGAAGCGCAGCGCCAAGTGGCCCAGCAGCGCGTGCGTCAGGCCGACCAGCAGCACAGCCGTGGCGGGGTTAGCATATAAAGCTCCTACCTTGTTTGAACCACCGTGGCTGTTGCAGAAGTCTTGCTGCAGGTCTGCCGAGTGAGGATTCAGCGAGCTGAACCAAACTTCAAAGACTCCCGAAGGGGCTTTTATAGGCCCCCTAGCGTTTGCATATACGGTTATTATACTACCCCCTTGACTTCTGCAACAGCCACGACCGTTTTCCTGAACAACGCTACCTACTTTCACGGGCCGTTGTACTTGCTTTTTGTCGTTGTTCCAGCTTATGAGTAGATGCACTGTCTCCGACCTTTCTCCGCTCGACTGGTTGCCATTGGCCAGCGACGTGCCCGCCGTTTCGGGACTGCCCTTGGGCTTTGCGGCGTACTTAAAGCTGTTGCCTCCGCTGGGCATTGATCGCTCCGTTCCGGTAGCAACCTATTCGTTCAAGGCCCGCACGGTGGAGCAGCTCAACGCCCGTGCTACGTTTTGGACCACATACGGCATCGTTGGGGGCCAGCCTGCCCCGGACCGGTTAACCCCCATCACCTACCGTCAAGTGGCGGCGGAACTGGGCGTGGCCTATACCCCCGCGTTTGGTAACGAAGCCATCTCCCGCGCCGACGGCGGCTGGCCCCCGCACCTGGGCAGCAGCTTGGCCTTGGAAGTGGCATTCGCGCAGCAACTGATCGCCGTGCTCGGCCCCCAAACGGACACGTACTTTTTTGGCTCGGTGGGCGAGGGCAATTACCGCTGGGACGCACAGGACATGCCCACCGACTGGCTGGAGCAGGGGCAAGCTGGGAACGTGGTCGATTTGTACCAGCAAGAGCGCCGCTGGCCCACGTACACGTTTGCCGCGGACCGGGCGTGGTGCCTCTATCAGGGGGAGGACCAAGAGCTGGCGCTGGGTTGTTCGCTGGCCACAGCGCAGCAGCTGCAGACCCACCCCACGTTGGAAGCCTGGCCCTTCATGTAAGAAGGGCCAGACTTCCTTCAGAAGTCTTCAAGACCCTGTTTAGATAGACAGCTTACGTACTAGTTTTTACCTTCCTCTTTATCGCTTGGTGCGTTACGTGATAGATTAATAGTTATCATGACGATAGGTAGGTAGAAAAGCACGTTTACCCACCCCCCAAGTTCTTTACTAAATTCGCTGCTGAGCCAAATTGGTAGCATGGCCAGCGCGAAGGCAAATACTTTAGACTTCTGGGATGAGTTTGGCTTCGTCATCCAATAGAGGGGTGAACACAGAGCCAGTACTACTGGAGCTAGAAAGAGCAAACCAGCAAGAGCTATGGGGGTATTTTCCGATAGAAGGAGCGTCAGCCCAATGGGGGTCATGTGTGCTAAACCCGTCAAGGCCATCTGTAAGTGAATCATTTATCAAGTTTACCGCTCCTTAAACTGAATTGCTGCGTTTAGGCCACCACCGTTTAGGTGAATGACTCAAATGACCTCTACCTTTCCTTCTAATATTTGCCTAGTTCCATGCCAGACAAAGTCAGTACCTTACCGCCAATAACAACACATCAGGCATTTTTGGACTTTCTGGAATTGCTTCAGGAAGACTTTCGCGGACACGGTAGTCGGTGGGAAAACGGCAACCTGTCCGATTATCTCGAAGCGATGCAAGCTTGGACAGCTGACATGAATGGGTACTACAGGAACACTGGCCAACCTGTTCCAGAAAATGTGCCTTGGCAAATCTTTGCTGACATCCTGCGAGCAGCCCGGTTCTACGAATAATCACTCATTTAGCGGAGCTCGTTTACGGTACTACCATTTTCGTGAACTCACTTTGTTAATGGACTGGCTTAACCAGCGAGTGCGTCACGTTGCTCTTGTGCGGCGCGCAAGGCCAGCATAAGGTCTAAAAAAGAGCCATATAGCAGCTGCGTAGGTGCCGGGTCTTGATACATATCTAAGACGCGAACCACGGCGCAATCCTGTCCGTCCGGGGTACAGTGGTTAAAATCAAAGCAAATCGGCTGCAATTCGAGGTCGTACGCGAATTGAATATAGCCTTGCTGCCGGAGGGTGCCCGGTTCCTGTAAAAAGAAGTAATGGTCCAGTAAGCCGGCCTTCCACTCTTTGGGGTCGTGCAGGATGAACGAGACGCCCGTGACGTCATCCAAGTCTAAGAAGTGGCGGTAACGTAGAAATTCGACATACAGCGCCGGGAAAGAGTGGCCGATGGCAGCTTCCAACTCGTGGATATCTGCCTCGGTGACAGTACTGGCAATGGGCTTCCAGGACGCCCAGTCGCCTCCCCAGCCCTCTTTTAACGGTCGCGAAGGGTCTAGCATGGCGGCATCCACGAAAATAGCAGGCTCCCACATCAAATCGTGAGCGGCCCGAAATGCCAAGGCAGCGTCTATATAATCTCGAACGAGTATTTGACCATCGTTGCTCATGGTTTTAAAGTAACGCTCCTTTCCTTGAACCCCAAGCCGAGCAGCAGCCGGAGCCCCTCCTGTAGCTGCAAGGGCTCCTTGCGGCCATAGTCGAGTTTAAGAAACTCGTCTACGATTCAACGTTTACGAAATGCGCCGAGGGGATGAGTTTCGTAAACTCACCAAGGGTCCCGGCAACACAGGGGGAAGGGCGTTCCCAATGGGTTCGGTCGGGCAGCCGGCGGGTAAACCCGGCCTTTACCTTGCCGCCTGGATTATATAACAAACGCCCCCGTTGCCGGACGGCAGCGGGGGCGTTTGTTATATAATCCCACAGGAGCAGGAAACGGCTTTGCGGCAAGACCGGCGGTTACACCCCGGTAAATTTCACGGTCACCAAGGGCTGGGTCTCGTCGCAGCGGAGGAGGTACGGCTGGCTGGCCAGCAACATCGCGGAGTCCTTGTAGGCAAAGTCGAACTCCTGCAGGATGCTGCTGTCGAAGTCGCCGTGGCGGTTGAGCAGTTCCGAAAACTGGCGGCGGTAGGCGTCCTTGTCCGTTTTCTTGAGCGAGTGCCAGTGCTTGAGCGTGTCGGTGCGGCTGTACCGGCGGCCGGCCCCGTGCGCGCAGCTCCACAGCGCCTCCGCCCCCGCGGGGTCCCAGCGGTTGGGCTTAACGATGAGCGACCCCCGGCTCATGGACAAGGGGATCACGACCTCGGCATCGCCCACCAGCTGCGTGCTGCCCTTGCGGTGGATCACCCCGTCGGCCGTAAACTCCAGCAGGTTGTGGCAGCTGTCCGCCAACGCCGGCGAACCGGCCGCTACGTACCGGTTGCGGAGCAGAAAGTCGTACGTTTTGTACACAAACTCCCGGCGACGGCTCGCCGCGTAGGCCAGCACGCGGTTGTACTCGCGGACGTAGTCGGGGGTGGCTACGTCCCTCGGCAGCCAGTCCCGACCTGGGTTGTGCTCCTGCAACAGGGCACAATTCTGCTGGTACATGTAGACGCCTAGGTTGCGGCTGCCGGTGTGCACGACGAGGTACAAGTACTCCTGCGAGGCCTCGAGCGACAGAAAATGGTTTCCGCCGCCCAAGCCTTCGTCGGTCATGCCGTGGACCTCCCGCTCAAAGGCACGGTAGTGCTTGGCTTTGTCGAAGGGGCGCAGCACGTCCTGGCGGGGAATGCGCAGGTAGGCCACGCCGCAGCCCATGTCTTTGCCGGTGACCAGCGGGTAAAAAACCTCGGTGGTTTGAAAGGCCACCCCGACCGGAATGGACCGTTCGGAGCAATAGTGAATGTCGGGGAATACGGCGATTCGGCCGATGGATTCTTGTTCCTCGAAGGCGAGGAGGGACTGTAGCGCGTTCTGCTCCACGCCGCTACGATCCGTAAAATAGACTGTTTTCACGGGGGTTGGGTTTACCAGAAAATAAAAGGGCGCGCGCCGGGGAGCAGCCGCAAGAAGTGCGCGCGAGGAGGGGCCTCAGCATAGGCCGTCACGAAGGTAGCAGAATTTGAGAGTTCAGAGTAAGGAGCGTTATTTTATGAGATGAAGCAACTGCTTTTTGTCTGGATGTGTCTGGCGTGGTGCTGGGATGCCGTGGCCCAATCCGCTGGCCCGTTGCCCTTGCGGCCCGCGTTCATCAATGTGAATGCGGCGGCCCACGGCCTCCCGGGGTATGACACGGTGGCCCGCCCCGGGGTACAGCAAATTCCCGGGCGCCTAGCCTACGTGGGACCGTACCGGGTGTGGGTGTCGGGGGCCGGCGAGGTGGCCACGCATGCCGTGGCGGACCGGAATGCGCCGCACTTCGTGTATTCCCCCAGTAGCGCGTTTGGCTTTGCGGACTTTGCGCGCTGCTCCAGCGTGCATGGCAATAAACTCGTGTTCGTCAGCATCACCGACGGCTACTTGCAACCCCGGCGGTACCGAGTAGTGGAGATGTCGCTGGACCGCCAGGCCGTGGTCCGCCATTACCGCAGCCGCTTGCCCGTCTGCGCCACCTACTCCGCGGACGGCACCCACATCGTGGTGGAAGCGCAGGGCCGCCAACAGAGGGTGCCTTCCGCATATTAGAGGCCCTTCGCCAAACCCCTGCGGCGACCCGATTACTCGAGTTCCGCTTCCTGCCCATTGAGTCTACTTTAAGGGTCGTGGCTTAAACGCATTTTGTTCAACCGAAGGAGGAAAAATAGGTAAATTCAATCCCTGTTAGCCTATAGCCTCTGCTTATGAAACCTGCCTTGTTAGCCCTGTCGCTTCTGCTGAGCGTAAATCAAGAAGTGACTGCCCGCAATCCCGAGTGGGTAAAACTGGACCAAGAGCTGATTCGAGCAGTTAACGCGCTGGTCAACCAAAAGCCGGCCGTTGTCCAGCAATACTTTGCAAAAGGATTGGAAGGTACCCACCACCTCGGTTTTGGATGGAAGTCTAAGGACTTCGCTGCCTCTGGAGGCTATATGACCATTAAAGCTAGGTGCTACTATTACCACGATACCTTGGTTAGCTACACGATTGCGCCTTGGCTCCCGACGGAGAATGCAGTGAAGGACTTATATGTCAACCAGTTTTCTGCTGTATTTAAGCCCACGCCGGGGCAAGTGCGCCCCTACCACTACAACCCCGCCTCGCTTCAGAAAGCCCTGGGCTCTTACCGCCCATCGTACCCGCTTGCTACTACGCCTGCGACCATTGCGGACTACATGTCACCCGAATCCGGGCTGGAGTACGGGTATTCAGGGGGAGAGGCACCGGTTGTTCTTCCAAACAGACGCGCCTTTATTCTCCTCCAAGACCAGCTATCTACGGCCGATATTGTACTACTAATGCATGCTGTAAACCCGGCGAGTCGGTTGACCGCAATTGAATACTACCTAAAAAACAAAAAGCGCTTCACCCACGCAGAGCAGCAGTCCCTTAACCAATGGGTAAAAGTGGTTTTTAAAGAGTTGCCGAAGGTAGAGAGTCTACAAGGCTGTATCGGGGGATTGTACAATGCCCGGGAGCTAGTGGCAAGGTTTACTAAAACTACGCTGTAGCCGATCGTACTCTGGTAGCGTGTCCAGCCAAACGGTTGGCAATCAAAAGGAGGAATTGCTTTCCCCGTCTAACCAGACAGCCATGATCGGAGCCCCCACACGTTACACCGTGCGTAAAATGGTCCGAGAAGTCCTTGCAAGAATCTTCTGGCTTATTGAACGGCAACCGGCGTGGACGGGAACGAGATGGCGAGTCGCTTGCCCGATGGCAACACGCAGTGAAACGACCCGCTGACGGTGCGACTGCTCGGATTATATACCGACTGTCCCGTGGCCATCGTGGCGTCTCCTTTTTCGGTGCTCACCCGCACGAGGTCGGTCTCGTTGAGGAACTTCACGCGGGGACTGGCGGTAAAATACGCCCGCAGCCGACCCTCCACCACTAAGTCGCCTGTTACCACCAGCAGCGGTGCTTGGTCGTATCGGGCTTGTTCGATACGGCCTCGACCCAGCGGGAAAGGCAAGAAGCCGGGCTGTTGGGCGGTGAGCGATACATGGGGCCAGCGCTGCTGGACGGCCGCTAGCTGACGGGCCTGCCACTGCCGGTGCCAATTCCAGCCGAAGAACCCGACGAACAGCAGGACGAGTATGCCCAAGGTCCAGGCGACGGCATCCTTTAGAACTTGTGGCGCCCACTCACTGCGGAAGAAAGCGCGCAGCAGGCCCCAGGGAATGAGCACGTACTGCGCCAGTCCCAGGGCTACGATAAAGAGCAGCGCCAAGAGCCAGAAAAGGATGATGAATAGGCCTTCTATCACTACGGAGAACTGTGTTTACATAAGATCTGCTAGGGGCCATTCGCCGGCTTAGCCACCACTCTTGCCCATTGTCAGAAAGCCGAACACCAGCGCCAGAACTCCGCCGATAACGAGCATGAGCGCAGATACAGCGTAGCCACCCGCTCTTTTTCGCTGCGATGGTAGCAGCAGGAAAACGACGAGCAGGGCCAAATTCACCGCTACGAGGTACCCGAGTAGCGGCAACAAGGAGAATAAGAACACGTCTTTGGGGCCCGATTCCCGGGACGCAATTGCGGACATAACGGTGACGCCGATGACCACCAGGCCCAGGTTCATCAGCACAACATCTTTCAGCACAACATCTTTCATGGCAACGGACATGGCCAAACGGCAGGCCTGGGGAAATAGGGGCTCACAAAGCCCTAGCGGCTACTTATAAGCAACCCCATACAGGACCGTCATATTCCGGTATTCCTCATTGACGATCAACACCTTAGTTGCTCCTAGTTTGGCGGCTGCAGCCCGCAGCTTTTTGATGGCCCGTTTGTCACCCATCCCACTGGTCACCCCACCGCCTAGTGGCGAACGGCCTTCTACCTCTCCCACCTTCGTCATCCCGACCACCTCATTCGCGTCGCGGGTGATCATAATGCTGCCATTGTCTACTTGCAGGGCTTCTGTAATAACAGGCACACTAACGTGAGTACTGGGCGAAACCGGCCACGAACTGCACGAAGCGGCAGTGGGCGACGCCAATAGGCTTGTCCATAGGATAGCGGCGAAGTAAGCGTTCTGCATGAGGGTAAACAAAGCTGAAGGGGATGAATATAGCGGTAAGGCCGCAGCACCGAAAGGTACGGCGTGCTATCATTTTTACACAGCGCGAAGTTGTCCAGAAAGAGTAGACAATGAAGCACGATGGACAAGTGTTCAGTAAAGGGTAGCTTGCCTTGGCTCAAAGGGCGCCGGTGTTGCCGCTGACGAGCGTTACCCAACGAGGGCTTGCACAAACGAAACCATCAAATACAGAACGCCGAGCCCAAGCCCCGCCAGGACGACTTTGCCCGTCACTTGCTTGAGCGGGCTGGGGCCATCGACCCACTCCAAGGCTTTCTTGGCCAACGCGAACATGCCTAGGATGGGAAGCATTATCAGGCCGAAACCGGGTGGACCGAGGACTACACGGGCGAGCAGCAGCAGAAGCACCACGGAAAAGCAGGGATAAAAAATGGCCGGTGAGCCAAGATAGGCAAGCCGACCGCCAATTGGCTAGAAGAGCCCCCAGAAATACGTGCGCTTGGTCTACGCAAACGGTCCTACTACCTGTCCGACCTCGTGAAGGCGTAGCTCCGCTTGGGCGACGTGACAGGGGCGACCTACACCGCGCAGCTCATCGACCGGCCCGAGGAACAAGGGCCCGCGTTACGGCTCATAGCCGACGCCATGCCGCACTAGTCAATGACTAGTGCGGCAGTAGTTAAAGAGGCGTTCGCGTGGTTTCTGACTAGTCACGACCTCAATGGAAAACACCGGCGCTTTTTTTGACCATAAAGCAAGCAGCCCAACACGTTAGCAAGTCGGAGCAGACCATCCGGCGACCAGTCAAGCAGCATGCTAATACTAGTCATGTCCAGGTCGAGCAGCCCCCCAAGGGCAACACGTATCTATCTCCTTAGCGCGGACTGTCTTGGTTGCCCTTTTGTTTTTTGAACACAACAGAGGCCATGAGCAAGGCCGCGCCCCCAATGCACAGCGGCGAACCCAACCTCGCCAAGGGGTCGTTGCTGCCAGAATAGTGGCCCATCATGAAGGCTCCGGCCAAGGCCATGAGTATGCTCAAGGTAGCAAAAAAGAAGAAGAGGGATGGGGTTTTCATGGGGATTCGCAGTTGATGGTATCGTGGAAGAAAAAAGGTATCGAGGCCGTGGGTCACTTCTGGCAAATCGGCCAGTTGGATTGGGGTGGTCCAGTAAAAACGGACAGTGAGCTAAGGTAGGTTGGATTGCAATTCCTGTTCAAATTGATGAGGCGAGCGGTAGCCGAGGGCGGAGTGGCGGCGGTCGAGGTTGAAGCACGTATCGAGGCAAGGGGCTACTTCCAGGCGGGCTTCTTCGAGCGAGGCGAAAACGGAGCCGGGCCAGCAGGGGCAGCAGCCCGCAGCAGAGAAGGAGCAGGTGTTTCATTTCAAAAATGATTTTAAAAAACAGCTATAAAGCACCAAGCGGAGCTTAAGCCGGCAAGGTGGCGGCTCCCCGCTTGGTCCCACAAAGCTGCCACTCGTCCGTAGGCCGCACCGCGCACTTTTACACGAGTGCGGCAAAACACCCGTTGGTCGCCGTCGAAGCCACGCTGATGTGGTGTTCGCGCGCAAACAGCCGACGCCAATCGGCACAAGTTGGGGACTGTACCATCTGCGCTACCAGCGACCACAGCCGTAGCACCGTATCGGTTTGCCAAAGCAGTTACGCGACGGGACCGTTCATACGGCTGCCAGGAAGCAGACGCCGAGAGCACGCCCTTGCACGGTGGGCCGAACATGACCCTGATGGCGGCTCTCACCCCGAACGGCCTGCAATCGGCCATTGCGGTGAGCGTGGACAAGGTCCTCACCAGCGCGGCGAAGCCTGGGCAACAGTGAGAGGTGCCTACCTTCGGGTGCGAGGCTATTTACACGAGTGCGGCGAAACAGGCACCGGGCGAGGCGGCAGCAGGGCGCCGGCGGTGCTCAGCACCAGGGAGGTGGTTTTGCTGCTGCCACGCCGGACCACGTTTTTCCGCGCTCGTGGAAAAACGTGGTCCGGGGCCCGGGTTATTGGACTAGTTTTGACTGCTTACTTTGGGGCTGCGCCTTTTTCAGGGGCCGTATTCGCAGCGTCCTGCTCATCGGCTTTCCTCCTTTTTTATGCAACACTATTTCCGCGCCAAGCCCTATTACTGGTTTTTTCAACTGCTGGGCTGGGAGGCGTTCTGGGGTACGCAGGTGCATGCGGCCTTCATGCTGAAAAAGTACCAGCCAAGTACGCTGAATTGGCTCACCATGACGGTCGTGTTTGGGCTGCTGCTCACCCATGGCTACCGGACGCTGCTGCTGCGTTTCGGGGTGCTGCGCCTGCCGCTGGTTTGGCAGGCGGTGGTGGCGATGCTGGGCCTGCTGGGCCTCTCGCTGAGTATGCAGCTGCTGCTGCCCGCTGCTTTTACGCTGCTGGCCGGCAAATGGCAGTGGCCTTACACGAGTGGCGTAGCCGGCTTCGTGTTTGGGGTGATAGACATCGGGCGCTACCTGATTGTGTGGGTGCTGGCCTACCATTTTTTCGTAGCGGGCGAGTGGCTGGCCCAGGCCCAGGCGCGGGAGCTGCACGCTGCTGCTGCACGCCGCCAGGCCGAGTTGGATTTGCTGCGGTCTCAAATCAACCCCCACTTTCTGTTCAATGCCCTGAACTCGGTGCGCGCCCTGACCCTGAGTGACCCCCACCGCGCCCGCACCGCCGTCACGCAGCTCGCCGATTTGCTGCGCTACACCCTGAACTATGAGCAGCGCCAACTCATCCCGCTGGGCGAGGAGCTGGCCGCCGTGCAGGACTATCTGGCCCTGGAGCAAACCCGCTTCGGCCCCGAACGCCTGCGCCTCGACCTGCAAGTGCCAGAGGCCCTGCTGGCCTGGCCCGTGCCACCTGCCGCCCTGCTTACGCTCATCGAAAACGCCGTCAAGCACGGCATCAGCGCCACGCCGGGCGGCGGCTTGCTGCGCCTCGTGGCGCAGGCCGCGCCCGCCGAGCCGAACAACAACGCCCCCGCCGCCGAGTGCCTGCACCTGGAAGTCAGTCAGCCCGGCCACCTGCCTGACCCAGCGGCCGTGCTGCCTGCCTGCCTGCCCGGCCAAACCGGCGGCCTGGGTTTGGTGAATACCCGTCAGCGCCTGCTGGCCCTCTATGGTGACGGCGCCCGCCTCACGCTGCGGGAGCAGCCAGCGGGCACCGTGGTGGCCCGGCTAAACGTGCCGGCAGCGGTGCTGGGGGTAAAACTCATCGCTTGAATCGCCAGCTAGTTGAAGTCGCCCTGCGCGTGCTGCCTCACCCCCGCCCACAGAGAGGGGGTGAGGCAGCACGCGCAGGGCGACGATTAGGACCGCTAAAATGTTATACTCCCATGTCCACCTCTTCTCCCCTCATCCGCGCCCTTCTCGTCGAAGACGAATACCTGGCCCGTCAGGAAATGCGCTACTTGCTCAAAGAAGCCCACCCCGACGTGGACATCATCGGCGAGGCTGCCGATGCCGACACCGCGCGCCGCCTCATCCGGGAGCTACGGCCCGACTTGCTGCTGCTCGATATTTCGCTGCCCGGCGAAACCGGCTTTGACCTGCTGGAAAGCCTTGACGAGGTGCCACACGTGGTGTTCGTAACCGCTTATGACCAGTATGCCACCCGTGCCTTTCAGGTGTCGGCCCTGGACTACGTGCTCAAGCCCGTGCACCCGGAGCGGCTGGCCCAGGCCCTGCGCCGGGTGCGGCAGACCCTGCTGCCGCCCGTTTTGCCGCCCGCCGCTGCTGCTCATCCGATAGAAGACGATACTGCCGCTGGCCCGCCCGCGCCACCCGCGCCGCCGCTCACGCCCCAGAGCCAGGTGTTTATCAAAGATGGCGAAGCCTGCTATTTTGTGCGGCTGGCCGATATTGATATGTTCGAAGCCGTAGGCAACTACGTGCGGGTGTACTTCGGGACGCAGTCACCGCTACACCACAAGTCGTTGCAGCAGCTGGAAGACAAGCTTCCGCCCGACCTGTTTTTCCGCGTCAACCGCCAGCAAATTCTCAACCTGACCACCATTGAGCGGGTCCATGCCTACTACAAAGGCGGTCTGCTGCTGGAAGTGCGCGGCGGCCGGCGCATCGATGTCTCGACCCGGCAGGCCGTACGATTTAAGGAGTTGCTGAGCTTATGAGGCCGGCAGTTTTGAGCAGTGGCGCTTGTTCACGAAAACGGTCGATTTTCTATTAGGGCTTGGGATACTAATCTTCCAGAATGCTGTACAACTCGCGGTTGACGTAGTAATGATTGCCGCCAATGGTCTGCTTTTCCAATACCTGCAGTTCCACCAGCTTATTGAGGTAATCGCGGGCCGTGTTCTCGGCATAGGTCCGGTCCTCGGTCAGGTGCTTGACGCGGGTAATGGGCTGGGTAAAGATTTTCTGCACCAACTGGTCGGGGCGGCGCAGGTTTTTCTGGCCCGCGACCACTTCCCCGATGGCGTCGCGGGCGGCCAGGATACGGTTGATTTTGTCAAAGGTCAGGTTCGCCGTGACTTCCACGGCTGTGAGCATGTACAGCAGCCAGGCTTGCCAGTCGCCGCGCTGCGAGACGCCGGCCAGCGCCCCGTAGTACGCCTCCTTGTGGGCGACGATGTAGCGGCTCAGGTACAGAATCGGGTAGTCCAGCAGCCCTTTGTGCACCAGGTAGTGGATGTTGAAAATGCGCCCCGTGCGCCCGTTGCCGTCCCGGAATGGGTGAATAGCTTCGAACTGAAAGTGCCCAATGGCCATTTTGAGCAAGGGGTGCAGTGGGTAGGCGTGGTCGTCGTTAACAAAGGCCAGTAGGTTGTCTAGCTTGGCTTCCACCACGCCCGCGCCCCGGGGCGGGGTGTAGACGGCCTTTCCGGCGTTGTAGCCGCTGCCGCCCTGGCGGATGATGGTCGAAGAAAATGGGGGGCGGATGCCTTCCTCAACCTGCTTGATTTCGCGAAACATGCGCACGAAGTAGTCGCGGGTAAAGCCGGCTTGCGTTTGCAGGTACGCGTGGCCGCTCCACAGCGCCTCGCGGTAGCGCAGCACCTCCTTGGCCGGCCCCTCGGCCTGCTCGGCGGCGGTTTCGCTAAAGGCGCGGTACAACTCGTCGTCGGTGGTGAAGATGTTCTCAATCGCGCTGGAGGCCTTGGCTTCCTGCAAGCTGATGGAGTTCACCAGCAGCCCTTGGTTGGGAATGGCCACGCTGCGGCCGTGCAACCGCCCCAGGGCTTCGCGGGCATGGCCGAGTTGCTCGAGCACTTCGGGCGTGCGCCACAGTTCCTGGGCAAGAGGCAGCTCCGGCAAGGCATTCCAGGGCACGTCCCGGCTGGGATTAATGGCGTACAGGGGATGAGCTGGCATTAAAACGCAGAATAAATAAGGTTAGCAGGCGTGTGCTACCGCAAATGTATCCTAAACACCTGGTCAAAACATTAAAAATAACTTTTTTTAATGTCAGCCCATCAACTGCGCCTTAAAACAGTTGCTTCTCCCCTTCGGGGATAAAAGTAGGGCTTGCGGATGCACACGAACTTCTACAGTAGTTTACCCAAAGGAGCGTAATTATGCCCTTTCACTAATTTTCTTCCGATGAGCGACGCCTTGCCGGTGTTGTTCCTTTGTTTTGACGATGATGACCTTTGCCGACGTGGTGAGCAACAGCGGTGATTCCGTGCTGGAGTCCTATACCTACGCCGAGGGCCGCCTGCAACTGGTGCTCGTTCTAGGCGAAAACGACCAGAAAGTCGCCTTGTCCCTGCCTACGGACTGCCTCGCCTTTGCCGGCTCCGTTCTAGCCAGTAGTGAGCGTGCCTACCGTAGCTGCTTTCTTGCCCTTGAAGACTTATCGCAGGTACTTGCCGTGGAAAACGGGGTTTATGTGCCCGCTTCCGACTTTGGCAAGCTCATGCAGCAGACCCGGGCCAACTATCACTTGGCGTATGGTAAGAAGGCAGCCGAATGGACGCATCTTCTTTCCTTGGTTGGGTATAGCCGTTTGGCATCTTGCTTAGTGGCTGATGTAGGGGCAATCTCTGTCACAGAAATAGCAGCTTAAGCACCCCTCTAGTTTACGCCGCCAAATTCAGCGAAACGGTGGTGGCCTAAACGAGGCAATTCAGTTTGAGGAGCGTATTTTGACGCGTTTTCAGAACCTGTGCACCATGACGGAAGAAGAACAAAGGAGCCGCCTCGTTGCCGCGCGTGCACGGCTTCCGGCCCTACAAGAACACTTGGCCGAAGCACCCGGTGGCCCGTTCGTTTTTCGGGCCTCCACGCAGCCGAAAGCTCGGCTGCTGCGCATCATGTCATTGCGGCATCACCACAACTTGGAACAAGGCAAGGTGATACAGGGCATGCCCACCCTACTCGAAGCAATAGAGCAGGCGAGCGGCGAACAGATTGCCAGTTTGAGCCTCTACCTGCCGGATGGTACGCCGTTCGTTGGCCAGCTGCTGGCCGCACTGTACTACACGCAGGAATATGACAACTTGCTCGGGGCGCTTTGCTACTCACAGGGCAAAGTGGTTTACGAACCAACCGTCCAGGGCACGCGGGGATGATGGCTTGGCTGATGCAGTCATTCGCCCTTGTTCAGCAAAACGGTCCAGGGATAAACACGGCAATTTGGTTTAAGGAGGCTTTACTCGTTCGGGCCGCGGCTGACAGGCGCAGCTTCTGTCGGCACCGGCCACCCGTGGTAGGCCAGCCAGGCCCGCATCATGCCCACGTACGCCTTCAGGTAGTTCGCGCTCAGGAAGAAGTTCGTCCAGTCGAAGCGCTGCACTTGCACCCCCAGATAGAAGAGCCACACGGCCGCTCCAGCCGCCGGCACAAGCTGCCGCTCTTCGACCGAGAGTGTGCGCACGCGCTCGTAACCGGCCAGAAAGTGGGCCGCCTTGTCCTCGTACTGCTGCTTGTCCGCCTCGATATTGAACAGCTGTAGGCAGAAGTAGGCCACGTCCAGCACGGCCGGGCCGTTGCCGCAAAAGTCAAAGTCAAACACCGTCATCTCGTCTTGGTCGGTGATGGCCATGTTGTCGTACCAGAAGTCGAGGTGCACCGCGCCGGTCGGCAGTGCGGCAGGGCCCGCCTGCGCAAACGCGCGCGCTATCTGTTGGCTGGTGTCTAGCAGGTACTGCATCTCGGGCAGTTCATCAGAAAAAAAGGTGCGCGCCGAGGCGTAGGCCTGCGTGAGCAGCAGCTCGGGCGTGTAGGTGGGGCGAGCAAGAGGCTGTCCACGGGTGAGCTGGTGCAGCTGGGCCAGCATAGCGCCAAGTGCTGTGCAGGCCGCCGGGGTCAGGAAGCGCACCTTGCCGCCCTCAGCAAAGGAGAAGAGCACCAGGTAGCGGGGGCCTTCCGGGGCAGCCACTTCGTGGAGGAATGTTCCGACACTGTCGGCTAGCGGGTAGGAAACGCGCAGCCCCTGTTCCTGCAGGTGCCGCAGCAGGGCCAGCTCGGCCTCCACCTCGGCGCGGGTGCGCCAGTTGTGGCTGTACACCCGCAGCACGTACCGGCGCTCGTCATCGGCGAGCAAATACGTATGGTTAATGCCCGTCTTGAGCAGGCGACAGGTGCTTTTCGGGCTGAGGCCGTAGCGCCCGGCCACGAAGCGGCTCAGGGCGTGGGCGTCAAGCGTCGAGGCCGACACGGGAAAGAGCTCCGGCACCACCGGCGCTTGGGCCAGAGCTAGGGTATCGGCGATAAAGCCCGCCTTGCCCAACACATAGGCCCCGCGGTCGTGCTTAAATTGTGCCGCCAGTGCCAGCTTGAACTGCTCGTACTGCCGGGCGCGGGCCGGGTGCGCGTTCAGGTAGTCACGGAACGCGAGTTGCTTCCACATCGTGTTGCTGGCCGGGCAGACGTGCAGGTGATAAATCTGCTCGCTCACGCCCCCTACCCGGTAGCCCTTGCCGAACGACATGTAGGCGTCAATGCTCTCGCGCTGCGGCACCTTAAAATAGGTATAGCCTAAGGCCTCGAACTGCTGGATGAGGCCGGCACTGAACAGGTGCTCCGATGGAATGGCCACCAGCACGTCAATGTAGGGCTTAGACTTAATCGCCGCAATGGCCGAGCTGCCGAAGTGTTCAATGGCCAGCAGGGTCTCGGGGCCGATGGCGGCCAGCAAGCGCTGCTTTTCCTGCTCAAACAAGTCTTTCCACCCCGCATCGTGCGCCACCAGTTCAACGGGGAAGAAGGTGTTCCATTCTTCCTTGGTCAGGGACCGTAGTTCTTTCGACATGTACGAGATACGATAAGGCAGGGAGAGCAAACAGCTGGCAAAAGTAGACAGTCACCCCACTTGTTCACGAAAACGGTTATTCAGGTAACCAGTCCTCGGTGTGCCGGTGTTGTCTCAAGCCCACTGCCTCAAAGGCGTCCTGCTGCCCCCGCGTGGTGACGACACCTAGCTGTGCGAGCAGGGCATTGATGGCGCCCTGATTCGGCCCCCATACCTGCCGCTGCCCGTTCTGCCAGCACAAAGCCGCTTGCTGGCCGTGCCCCCCGAAATAGTCGGCTTCGACGTAGCCGACAGCCACGAGGCCGATGTGTGAGCGTACCTGCTGTTCCAACTGCGTGGGCATGAAATCGAAAGGCGCGATGTCTGCCGAAGTCACTCCGTTCACGATGGCATCGTAGAGCACGTCCGTGATGGGAATCAGGCAAAGGCCCTGTGCGAGCGGCACGCGTACGGCTTCTGGGTAGGCTGCGGCCAATGGGCGTAAGGCATTAGTGGATCCAATAAATGCGCGCAGACTATAACCCATAGAGCAGTATATGAAATCGTTAGATCGGTGAACACGGGCCACTCAAAAATAGGAGCGTTTTAGGCCGGTTTGCATTGAACCCACCACTTTTGTCGTCATGAAAGCAGAAATAAGGGGCTACTCGGTCACCGAGAACGAAGACCTGTCCACCTATGAACCTGAGGCGCAGCAGGTGTTCGGCTTCACGTTGTTGTTCGAGATTGGCATACAAGGCCAAGAAGGGTCCGATTTCTTTGAAGTAGAGGTCGCCTCTCCTGCCTTCTTGGAACGCCTTGCGTCACACCCACTTTTTCTGCGGCACACCATCTTAGCCACCGATTACAACATTCCCGCAGCCGTCGCCCTAGTGCGCAAATATGTGGAGAAGCTGGAAGAGGACTCGTGGGAAAAGTTAGCAAGCAAGATCAGCCGGGTCCTTCGATGGGAATTTGAAGATTACAAAGGCTAGCAAAGTCAGTTTGCAAAAACGGTCATGGCCTAAACGCGCTGTGTTCAGAGTAAGGAGGGTAAGTTTACATTCGCCGCTGTTGCTCGACCTTTATGCTCCCTAAAACGCAAGAGGCCAATACATTTCTTCATAAGGTCCTGCACAAGGCGTTTGTTGAAAGCTTTGGCCTTTCCCACCAGTTCTTCTTTCTGGAATTTCGAGATGAGGCCGGCGAAGACCACCTCTTGAACATTGACACCGAAGTCACCTCGAACTATGAGTGGGACGAAAGCTGGGGCTTGACCGAGGAAGAACGCGTTCTGGTGCTGTTCAACAAAGTGAACTTGAAGTACCTCACCTACATCGCGTGTGACGATGAGACCAATCTGGTCCTGCGGTTTGAAAATGGTATCGTAGTGCGGTTAAACGGCTCAACAGCGCACGGCTATCCGGAACCGTGGACCCTCGGAAACAGTCCTTCTCAAAGGCCGGGGGGCTACACGCTTAGGGCCTTCTCGGGCGACACGTACAGTATCTCGCAGTACTCAGCTTAGCCACGTATACAAAAACGGTCGTGGCCTAAACGCGCTTTGTTCAAATTTAGGAGCCTTAGATTCACCACACACTGTCTGTTTAAATGTGCTTTCTAGTTCACCGCCCCCACTATGTTTGCAACACATCCGGCATCCATTTGCCTAATGGCAAGTGTATCGCCTTTTGGTCAGAGATTACGCGTGTAGAAGGGGGCAAACTAGCCACTGCTGAGCATGAGCTTGACGATAATCTGTACTTCCTTTTTGTGCATGCGCGAGGCTCGGTTATCAAAACCAACAGCGATTTCGACAGCATTGACGGCTATGTAGCCATTGAGCAGGGGCTCCTACGCCACTTGCTTGGCTTCAATCCAGACTGGCAACAAGTGGTAGACCGCCGGTTTGCCCAAACCCCGCGCTGGAAGACGGAATTGTTCGTCCCCTTTTATTACGTAGACAAAGTTGTAGTTTATCCACTGCCTTAGTTCATGAAAAGGGTGGTGGCCTAAACGCGGCAATTCAGTTTAAGGAGGGTTTATGGAAGGGGGATTGTATAAGGAGTCCACAGCTACCTTACACGTGTAAGGATTACCTTGAAGGGAGCAACGTTCCAAAACCCGTATGACATCAAGAGTTTTAGCTTCGTCTGATGTGATCAATTTCCCTGATCATGACTTCAGTGATAATGCTATAATGGCTTTGCTTAAAGCGGAAGCAGATATCATACTTCAAGACTTCGCGATAGACTCGCTGGCCGGTTGGGAAGTCCTTTATCGTGCTGTCTATGGCAACAGGCCCACTATTGGTGTCTGCACACGCATGCCTTCTTATAAACTGGAAAAGCAAAAGCTCATCACTATTCATATTCCTATTCCCACCCGCGATATTGTTTCCTGGGGTGTTGACCCGAAGCAGCATATCACGCTTGGCGTACATCCCAGTGAGCATAAATACATCAAACCGCTAGCAGTCGAATTCACGGATTTCACCAATTGCACTGACTATATAACAGGCTCTATGCGTCGTGCGATAGCGTTTTGCTTTGAGAACGGATTTAGAGTCAATAGCATCCTTATAAAAGCGAAACAACCAGCAAATTCGCGTTAGTGCCAGATACGGCTCCTACAGTTCAGCGAAACGGTGAGTTCCTTAGCGTGCTATATTTTCCGTTTTCTGAGAGGTCCCCATCTACACCATGGCAGGGTTGGTCAGAATCTGCTTTCTGACCAACCCTGCCATGGTGTTTTTTCATGTGAGCTGTCTAATGCCCGGCTGCACTACTGTCTACGCCACTAGGCTGTCGGTTTCCACGTTCCAGAACTTGCCGCTTTCGGGGCGGGCCTTGATGCCGCGGAAAAGGCCGGCGGCCGACTCTTCCACCGTGAAAGGAGCACCGCTGCCGCCCATGCGCGTCTGCACCCAGCCGGGGTGCATGGGCGTCACTGCAATGTTGCGCTCGGCCACGCGCTCGGCCAGGATGGCGGCGTACATGTTAATGGCGGCTTTGGAAACGCGGTATGCCGGGCTATCGGGCCCGGCGAAAGCGGGCAGGCCCATCTTGGAGGAGAGGAAGACAATCTGGCCGCCATCGCGCACCAGCGGCAGCATGGGCTCGGTAAAGAGGATGGTGCCGTCCACGTTAGTGGCGAAGGTGTCGCGCAGGAGTTGGCGCTCGGGCGCGAGGGTGCCCAGGTCGGAGCCCACGCCGGCATTGTTCACCAGCACGTCAATACTAGGGGCCAGATGACCAATGGCAGCCACCGCCTGCTCAATGCTGGCGTCGTTGGTAACGTCGAGGGTAACAACGGTGAGGTTGGGGTGGCTGAAATCGGCAATCTGGCCCGAGCGGGACGTGCCAATAACGCGGTAGCCTTCGGCCAGCAGCTTTTGAGTGAGGGCCAAGCCAATGCCGCTGTTCGCGCCGGTTACCAGGGCTGTTTTTTCGGGGGTGTTCATCAATTTTGGGGTAAGAAAAAAGGGGGAAATATCAGGTGGTGACGACGATTTTGCCGCCGGCCGCATTGCTGTCCATTAGCTGGTGCGCGGCCACGATGTCGTCGAGCGGGAAGGTGCGGCCGATACCCAGCTTGACTTGGCCGGTTTCAACCGAGTTGATAAAGGCTTGTAGGGCGGAGGCCGGGGCCGTTACCTGGCCGCTGTCGTAGATGGTCAGGCCCACGGTGGCGGGGATGAATTCCATGGGGGCAAAATCGGGAATGGACCAGCTTTCGGAAAGCATGCCTGTCATGCAGCCTAGCCCACCGGGCTTCAGGCAGTTGAGCGTGTCGCGCAGCGCGGTGGCGCCCACCAACTCCAGCGCCCGGTCTACGCCCTGCGGAAACAAGGCCCGCACCTGTTCGCGTAGCTGGCCGTCATCAACCAGCACGTGGGTGGCACCATTGGCCATGAGTAGATCGGACTTCGCGGCATTACGGGTGGTGGCCAGCACCGTGAGGCCGTCTATACGGGCGAGCTGCGCGGCCAGCAGCCCAATGGACGAGGTGCCGCCGCGAATCAGCAGCGTCTGGCCAGCCTGGATTTTCAGGGCCAGGTGCAAGGAGCCGTACACCGTCTGGAACAGCTCGGGAATGGCCCCAAGCTGCGCCCAGGGCAGCTGGCTGCGGAAGGGGTAGAGAATGGCCTTGGGCACCACGGTGTACTCGGCGTAGCTGCCGTCATAGTCGCGGCCCAGGCCGCCCATCAGGGCCGCCACCCGCTGGCCGGGCTGGTACTGGCCCGAAGGGTCCTGCACCACTTCGCCCACACACTCAATGCCCAAGATGCGCGGAAACTGCACGCCCGGCGACAGGCCCTTGCGGGTCATCAACTCCGAGCGGTTCAGTCCAAAGGCCCGCACCCGCAGCAGCACCTGCCCGGCGGCGGGCACCGGCACTGGCCGCTCTTCCAGCCGAAACTGGTCGGCGGCGCCGGGGTGGTATAAAACGGCAGCTTTCATAGCATAAGGGGCGTTATTTTGTTGCCTCCAGGTTGATGAGGGCGGCGTCGAACTCGGGGTTGACTTTTTTGTAGAGCGGCGTCGGCTCCACCGTCAGGATCAGCTCGATAGTGGGGCCGCAGATCAGCTCGAACAGGTGGCCGCCGTGAATGAGACCATCGAACGTGGCCACGTTAATGTGGCTGTGGGCCACCGGCTTACCATCATGCACGGCCACGTCACCCGTCAGCGAGGTCACCTCAACGGGCTCCGTAAACGGGATGACCTTGAAGGCTTTGCGGCCGTAGTCAAATACGCCCACCCGCGCCGACAGAGCGTCGCCGATGGCCTGGTAGTGCGCGCTCTTGACGTTATTCTTTTGGGCGAATTCCGTCAGGCCCGACACGATTTCATCGCCTTTCGAGAAAACCAGCACGTAGGTTTTGGTTTGCCCGCTGGTGCTTAGCAGCTTCACTTTCAGGTTGGGCGCCTTGCCCAGCGGCACGGGCTTGGCCGTGGTCAGCGAAACATACTCCTGGGCCTGAACTGCCAGGGAGCTGGCAGCCACCAGTACAGCCGGGGCCGCGAGGAATTTGATGAAGGAAAAGCGCATAGGATTACGGTTTAAGGAAAGGCTGGATACCCGCCCACACGGCCGGGAAGTTGCTGAGAAACGCCCCGTGCGAGGCGTTGGGAATGATAGCCAGCTGGCTGCGGTGCAGGTCCTGGGTTGTGCGGAGTAGCCGCTCCACGGGGTTGCCCTCGTCCCGGTCGCCGGCCATGACCAGCACCGGGCACCGGATGGTTTGCAGCAGGGCGCGGTCCACGGTCAGGTGGTTGTACATGCTCACCACTTGGGCAAACATCTCCCCCAGGCGCTGGGGCTGGGGCATCAGCGTCAACTGCTGGCGCACGTAGGCGCTATCCAGGGCTAATGCCTGCCGGGGGCTGAAATCGAACTGCCGCTGGCCGGCCGTCACTTCGCTGGCTCCGATGGTGATGAGCTTGCGCACCCGCGCGGGGTAGAGGCTGGCCAGCTTGTAGCCCGTAAAGCCTCCGTCGCTGAAGCCCAGCACGATGGCGCTGTCGGGGGTGACGGCCCGCAGCACGGCCAGCACGTCGTTGGCCCGCTGCTCGTAGGTGAGCGGCGCCGTGCCCAGCTCCGATTTGCCGTGGCCGCGCGTGGAAACCGCAATTACCTGGTAGGTTCGTGACAGGCTGTCAATGAACTGGCGCATCTCGTAGGTTGAGCCGAGCAGACCCCCGTGCAGCAGCACCAACGGCCGGCCCCGGCCATACACCTCGTAGTAGATCCGGGCGTCGCCGGCCTGGGCGTAGTGCCCGGCCCGGGGGTTGTTGCCGTACTGCACGGCCCCCTTCGGCGAGGGCGCAGCCTGCAGGAAGGCCCGCAGGGGCTTGGCCGGTCGCGGCTGGCCGAAGGTGGTGGTAGCCAGGAGCAGGAGCAGGAAGAAGAGTGAGTACCGGGTCATAAGGGCATCGTGTTGAGCAATGCAAAGGTCCGGCCTCCGTCGCCCCTGCGCCCTTAACCTAGCGTAAGAAATAGCCTTAGCTCAGGTTAAGCCCGGCGGGCTTTCGGGACCCGGTCTTTGCGGATTTTGCTCAGGAATTCCGGCGTCATGCCCAGGTAGGCGGCAATCTGGGTGTTGGGCAGGCGGCGGGCCCAATGCGGGTGCTGCGTCAGGAAGTTCTCGTACCGCTCCTCGGCCGGGGCACTGATGCTTTGCAGCAGTCGGTCCTGCAGGACAATGTAGGCCCGCTCGACGAGGATGCGGAAGTTGCGGTCGAACGTATGGTAGCGGGTGAACAAATTCAGCAAATCATCTTGCCGGATTTGCAGCACCGTGGCCGGCTCCAGCGCTTCGATGTACACGCGGCTGGGCTGCTCGGCGTAGAAGCTGGCCAGGTCCGTTATCCACTCCTGCTCCACGGCAAACTGCAGGTTGTGCTCCTTGCCGCCCGGGGCTACGGCATACAGCCGAAAGCAGCCGGCCACCACGAAGCTGGCAGACCGGCACACCTCCCCTTGCTGCAACAGAAACTCCCGGCGCTTCACCGGCCGCGCCGTAAAGCGCTGCGCCAGCTCTTGCTCTTCCTTATTGGTAAGTGGGAAATAGTTGCTTCGGAAATACTGGCTGAGCGCTTCCAGTGGGAGGGAGGGTTGGGACATAAAGCAGACTAAGGGAGCAGAAACAGCAGAATAGGCTACTGAGGCAGCGGCACCCGCCTGGCGCAATGGGGCCACGCGGCAGCCAACAGGAAGTGCGCGCCAGGCCAGCCGGCCGTCGGTGTTGCTTTTTCGCTACCAGTTGCCGCCCCGGTTGCAGGCCGCTATGCCCGCCCGGCGCCAGCACCAGGGCCGTCCCGGCTTCCCGCACGAGTGCCGGAAGCCGGGGCGGCCTGGCTGCTTAGCGGGTAGCGACGCCGCTGGCTTTGGCAATAACGTTGAAACTGAGCGTAAATACGTCGTCGATGGCCTTGTCGGCGGCGGCCCCGAAGAAAGTCGAGCCGTACTTCACGTTGTACTTGCTACGGTCGATGCTGGCCGTGCCCGAAGCGGCGGCCACGCCGTTTTTCACGCCCACTTTAGCCGGGAAGCTGAGCGGGTTGGTTTTGCCCTTGATGGTCAGGTTGCCGGTAATGGTGGCGTTGTTGCCGGTAGCGTCCCCCTTCAGCGCCTTCACGCTGGTGATGACGAACGTAGCCGTGGGGTTTTTCTCCACCCCGAAGAAGTCGTCTGATTTCAAATGACCCACCAGCTTGGCGTTGTAATCGGCATCGGTCAGGTCGGTATTCTTCAAGGACGTCATGTCCACCACGAAGGTGCCGCCAATCAGCTGGCTGCCTTTCACTTGCACGGTGCCTTCTTTGATGCCGATGGTGCCGCTGTGCTGGCCCCCGACTTTCTTGCCCGTCCAGCCGAGCGTGCTCAGCTGGGGCTGCACCTTGTAGGTTTCAGGCGCGGCGGCGGCCGTAGCGGGTGCCGCAGCGGCCGGACCGTTGGCAGCGTACACCGGAGCCGACAGCACAGTAGCGGCCAGCAGGAAGGGGAACAAAAGGTTTTTCATGGGTTCTTGGGTAAAAAGGGGTGAGTTGAAATAGGTAAAAGGGAAAGGGCAGCCCCTGTGTCAGGACTGCTGACGCAGCCACTGGCGGGCGGCGGCCAGGCCAACGGCCGAGACTTCGTGCCCGCCCTCGAAGGCTTCGTAGTGCGGATGGATGCCCAGTGACTGCAGGAACGTCACGGCCTCATCGGCATAAAAGGCCGGCAGCTTGTCGTCGTGGCGGCCGTGGCTGAGGAAGAAGCGTACCTGCTGCACCGCCGCCGCCGGGGCGTGGTGCTGGCGCGATTCGGCCAGCATCCGCCCGCTGAAGGCCAGCACGCCGCGCACCAGCGCCGGGTGGGTCAGGGCCACGTCGTAGGCCATGATGGCGCCCTGGCTGAAACCCAGCAGGTACACCTGCCCCGCCGCACTACCGTACCGGGCCGAGGCTTCCCGGATGAAGTCGAGCAGCAACTGCTGCCCGGCCAGCTGCTGGGCGTGGTTGAACACGGGCTTGCCTGAGGAAAAATCAACCTCGTAGAAGCCGAAGCCCAGCGGTCCGAACACCAGCGGGGCCCGTACGGAAAGCACCAGCGTGTGCGTACCCGCCAGCTGCTCGCCCACGGGCAGCAGGTTGAGCTCGTTGCCGCCCACGCCGTGCAGCAGTAGCAGGAGTCGTTGGCCCCCCGTGGCCTGGGTCGGGTTGAGTGGGCGGTAAGCCAGAGATAAGTCGGTGAGCAGCGGGGGCTGCGTCGTGGTGACAGTTGTCATGGAGGTAGTTGGAAAAAGAGCGGAGAATGGCCGGCCCCAGCTTACGCCTGGCCCGGCGCTGCGGCACGCAGCAGCACCCGAATGCCCCAGGGGTCGGTGGCTATTGGTCCGTCGGGCGTCGGGTCCACGGCATAGCCGGCGGCTTGCAGGCGGGCGGCAGCCGCGTCGCGGGAGCCGGCATCGGGTAGCCACAGCTCCCAGCGCAGCAGGCGGGCATCGGCCTCGGTGGCGACGGGCGAGCCGGCGGCCCATACGTTCAGCCCCAAATGGTGATGGTAGCCGCCGGCCCCCACGAACAGCGCCCCCGACAAGCTCCAGGTCTCAATATCAAAGCCCAGGGCCGAGTGATAGAAGGCCGCCGCGTCGGGCAGGCTTCCAGTATAAAAGTGCAGGTGGCCGATGGTGGTGCCCGCCGGCAAACCTTGCCAGGGCGCGTCGCCGGCCGCGGCCAGCACGCCCGCCACATCCAGCGTGTCCAGCGCCGACTGCACTTCGCCCTGCTCGCTCACCTGCCACTCGGCGCGGGACCGGTCGCGGTACACCTCAACCGTGAAGCCGTCGGGGTCGGTGATATAGGTGGCCTCGCTGTACTTATGGTCGGAGGAACCCACGTGCAGCCCCCGGCCCCGGGCGTGACGCAGGAACCCGCCCAGGTCGGCCCGCGTGGGCAGCAATACCGCTAGGTGGTAGATGCCCAGCCGGCCGCGCGCGGGTACCGGCCGGGCCCCCGGCTGCTCGTGTAGCTGCACCAGCGCCTCGTCGCTGCCGGCCACGCCAAGGGCCGCCGTGGCGGACTGGCCGGCGGCAGCCCCGGTGCGAGCCAGCACCCGGAAGCCCAGCACCGACTCGTAAAACGCCAGGGAACGGGCCAAGTCGGCCACCGTTAGGTGTACCGTGCCCAGACGAATGGTTGCCGGCAGGCGGGCCGGGGCGTGCCTGCCGATGCGCTCGGCAGGCAGCGAGGAATACGGAAGCAGCTTGGCCGTCATAGCGTTAGAAGGCAAAAAACAGGAACAGAAACTACTTGGCCAGCCCGAGTTGCTGCAGGTAGGACTGGTTGTCCCAGTAGAGGTATTCCTCCACCATCACGCCGGCTTTCCACACCCCAATCGTGGCCATGGGCAGCTTGAACTTCTTGCCCGTGGGCTGAATGAACTTGCCGTCGCCGGTGGGCATGGGCTTGGTAAAGGTGCCGGTCATCACGCCGCCCACGGCCGTGAGGTTGCCCTGACCCAGCTTGAGCGGGTGCTGCTTGATTTCCGTGTCGGGGGCGTACACGAACATGGCCTTCAGGTCCGTGATGTGGCGCTCGATGCCGGTGGTGGTGTGGCCGTCGGGCCAGTGCACCAGGATGTTCGGGGCGTGGCTCTCGTGCAGGCGGTTCCACTTCTCGTTGCTGAACACGTCGTAATCCAACTCATCGAAGGTTTTCAGGTGTCGAGCCACCGGGTCGCCGACTTTCGTGGCGGGCCTGGCGGCGGCAGGTTTCGTGGCGGGAGCCTGCGCCGCGGCGGTCAGGGAAGCGGCCAGCAGGGCGAGGGGAAGCAGGATCTTGTTCATGAGTCGGAGGCTGTCTGTTCTTTCGGGGTGAAAGAGTAAGACAAAGGTCCCCCGCTGGCCGGCCCTGGGCATTATCCTAGGATAAGAACGTGTCGGCCCGGCGCGCATGCTGGAACCCTCGCCCGGCATGGGGCAGGGGGGAAGGGCCGTTAATTCAAACTATAGGATGCACAGTGCGGGCAGCACCGCCTGGGTAAGCCACGAAGAAGAATCAACGGCCAAAAACGGGCAGAAAACCTACTCGCACGAAGTGCGAATGCTGGAAAAGGTAGGCGGCCAATGGAAGCTGGTGGGGCAGTCCATTCACCAGTACAAGCCGTAAGGCACCATTACAGTAAGTACGCTGTTGCCCTATAGCTGCCGCCGCACGCGGCTCAGCGACTCGGGCGTGATGCCCAGGTAGGAAGCAATGAAGTGCTGGGGCACGCGTTGGGCAATGCCGGGGTATTTGCGCAGAAAGTGCTGGTACTTCTCTCCCGCCGACTGGCTCAGCGCGGCGTTGACCCGCTCCTGCAGGGCCACGAAGCGACTTTGCATCAGCAGCCGGAAATACCGCTCAAATACCGGAAAGCGCGCGTAAACAGTTTCCATATCTGCCTGCGCCAGCAGCAGCACCTGCGCGTCTTCCAGCGCGTCGATGTGCAGGGCGCTGGGCTGCTGGGTCAGCAGGCTGTACATATCCGACACCCACCAGTCTTCCGGGGCAAACTGCAACGTGTGCTCCTGGCCCTGGGCATTAAGCGAGTAGCAGCGCAGGCAGCCCTGGGTTACGAAGGCCAGGTGCGTGCAGGGCTCCCCGGCCTGCAACAGGTGCTGCCGTTTGCGCAACGTCAGGGGCTGCAGATACTGCTGGAAGACGGCAAAGTCGTCGTCAGAAAGGCGCACCCGCGCCTGTAGGTGGGTGCGCAGCAACTGGTACGCCACAGGTAACTCCATGCCTGAAAGGTAGGGGTAGCAGCGGATTCTCGCCACTAGGCGCACCGCCTGCGCGCCGATAACAGCGAGATTGTCCAGTCCGGCGAAGGCTACACCAGCAAAGCCAACTGCGAGAACGGTATCCAGCGCATCAACGCCCACTGCCCGCCCCAGCGCTTCGAGTCGTTCTTCACCGCCGGCCAGTACGGTTGCAACCATGTGGCTGCTAACAGCGAAATCATCGGCCGCAGCGAGAAGTACCCCACCGCCCCGGCCCGCGACCACGGCCTGCCAGTCATCATGCGCGAAGCCCCCGAGGCGCAGGTACAGGATCTGTGCTACCCACCCTGCTTGCCACAAAAAGCCCGCACTTCCAGTCAGGCAATACGGGCTTTTTGTGCTGCATGGCAGTTGGTTACTGTACCTGTACGCTGAACCTGCCGCCGGAAATGATTTTGGTGACCCCGGAACCAAGGTGCTGCGCCGTAAAGCTGAACGTGCCGGTCACGGTGCCTTCAGTGTAGCTATCGACCGTCACGGTGCCGCTGCCGTACACCGTCCCGGCCTTGGTTCCGGCGTAGTATTTTTCCGTAACAGTGCTTTGAGTATTGGCCCCGTACACATACGTGGTGAGAGTCGCGCTACCTGCCGCAGGCACGGCCAGATTGTAGGTGCCTACCGCCTTCGGGAACCGTAAATCGATGCCGAGGGAAGGCGCTGGGGCCGATTGAGGGGCGTAAGTACCCACCATGATGCTATCATTTCTTGTCCTTCCGCTAAGATTGGCGGATGCATCATACTCCGTCCCATCCAGCGTAAACCGCATAGATTTTTCGGGAGCCGGCGTACCGGAGCCGGAACAGCTCAGGAAGGCATCCAGCAGAATAGAACCCAGGTAAAAAGCGAATAGTAGTAGACGCATAGCAAATGAGAAAAGAGACAATTTAGGAGAACGTATAGTAACTGGTATGGACCGGTGCATATCAAGTAGCGGAAGTTCCGGCCCCTGGCTGAGCGCAAGATAGGATAAATGCCTCACTCCGAACCCATTCCCACCCTCCGCCGTTCACACCGCGCCGCCCTCGCGGAACATGCCTACCTTTGCTCCCGATGCGCCTGTTTGCTTTGCTGTTTGCCTTGTACCTCGCCTGCCTTTCGTGTCTGCCCTGTGCCGACGATGAGGTGCCGACGTGTGCGGAGCCAGCGCAAACGAGCATTAGCGCCACCCCGCATTCCGACTGTGGCCGCAACGCCTTCGGGAATTGGTGCTCGCCGCTGTGTCAGTGCCATTGCTGCGCCGGGGCCGTCGTCAGCTTTGTCGGGGCCGCGCCGCTGGTCTTCCCCGGGTCCGCGCAGTGGGCCGCCGGTCCCCGCCACGTTCCGTTGGTCGTGGCCGCCTCGACGCGGATAGCCGCTGCCGTGTGGCAGCCACCGCGGGCCTAATTCTTCTCCTTTTTCCTGCTGATCCCGCCGGGTAGCCGGGCGCCGTGTGCGCTCCAGCTGCCCCATTCGTGCGTTTCGCACCATGCCGGGTCAAGTCGCCGCCGCTCCCGCCCACCGGGCTGGGGCTGCCGCGCCGCAGGGTTTCACGGAAGCGTTAGACCTAACCCCCACGCAGCGGATGTTCGACCGGCTGATTCATTTTTCCATTCACAACAAGCTCATCATCGGGCTGCTGACCCTGTCCCTGGTGGCCTGGGGCAGCTACTCGCTCCAGCACTTGCCCATCGACGCGGTGCCCGACATCACCACCAACCAGGTGGTGGTGTACACCGTGGCGCCCTCGCTGGCCGCCAGCGACATTGAGCGGCTCGTCTCGTTTCCCGTCGAGCAGAGCGTGGCCACCATTCCCGACCTGGAAGAGGTGCGTTCCTTCTCGCGCTTCGGCCTGTCGGTGGTCACCATCGTCTTCAAAGACCACGTGGACATTTACTGGGGACGCCAGCAGATTGCCGAGCGCCTGCGGGAAGCCGAAGAGCAGATTCCGCCAGGAGTGGGGCGGCCCACGCTGGCCCCGGTGAGCACCGGCCTGGGCGAGATTTATCAGTACGTGCTGCGCCCCGCGCCCGGCTACGAGAAGCAGTACGATGCCCGCGAGCTGCGCACCATGCAGGACTGGATAGTGCGCCGCCAGCTGCTGGGTACGCCCGGCGTAGCCGATGTTTCCTCGTTCGGCGGCCTGCTCAAGCAGTATGAAATTGCCCTCGACCCCACCCGGCTCCGCTCCCTGGGCGTGAGTGTGGACGAGGTGTACCAGGCCGTGGCGCGCAACAACCAGAACACTGGCGGCGCTTACCTCGACGTCAACCCCCAAGCCTACTTCATCCGCACCGAAGGCCTGGCAGCTACCCCCGCCGACCTGGGCAACATAGTGGTGCGCAAAACCGCCACCGGTCTGCCCGTGCTGGTACGCGACGTGGCGCAGGTGCAGCTGGGCTCGGCCGTGCGCTACGGCGCCATGACCCGCAACGGCCAGGGCGAAGTAACCGGCGGCGTGGTACTCATGCTCAAAGGGGCTAACGCCAACGAGGTGATTCAGGCCGTGAAAGCGCGCATGACGACGGTGCAAAAATCCCTGCCCAAGGGCGTCATCGTCGACGTGTACCTGGACCGCTCCGAGCTGGTGGGCCGCGCCATTGGTACCGTCACCAAGAACCTGGCCGAGGGCGCGCTGATCGTGATTCTGGTGCTGGTGCTGTTTCTAGGCAACTGGCGCGCCGGGCTGGTGGTGGCTTCGGTGATTCCGCTGGCCATGCTGTTTGCCATCAGCTTGATGCGCGTGTTCGGCGTGTCGGGCAACCTGCTCTCGTTGGGCGCTATCGACTTCGGGCTAGTGGTGGATGGGGCCGTCATTATCGTGGAGGCCATCGTGCATCGCCTGCACGGCGGCACGCTCACGGCCACCGCCCGGCTCAGCCAGGACCAGATGAACGAGGAAACCTACCAGGCCGCCGCCAAAATCCGCTCCTCCGCCGCCTTCGGCGAAATCATCATCCTGATTGTGTACCTGCCCCTGCTTGCGCTGGTAGGCACCGAGGGCAAGATGTTCCGCCCCATGGCCCAGACCGTGGCCTTCGCCATTCTGGGGGCCTTTATTCTGAGCCTGACCTACGTGCCGATGATGTCGGCGCTGGCCCTGAGCCGCAACACCCAGCATCAGGCGAACTTCTCGGACCGGATGATGGCCTTTTTCACCCGCTGCTACGAGCCGGTTTTGCTGTGGGCGCTACGGGCGAAGGCCCTGGTGCTGGGTACGGCCGTGGCCCTGCTGGTAGGGGCGGTGCTGCTGTTCCGCACGCTGGGCGGCGAGTTTATCCCGACTTTGTCGGAGGGGGATTTTGCGGCCGAGATGCGCACGCTGGTGGGCAGCTCTTTGGAGTACACGACCAACAAAACCCAGCAGGCCGAGCGGATTCTCTTACAGCAGTTCCCGGAAGTCAAGGAGGTGGTGGCCAAGGTCGGGTCGGCGGAAATTCCCACCGACCCCATGCCCGTGGAAGCGGCCGACCTGATGGTGGTACTGGAAAAGGATAAAAGCAAGTGGACTTCGGCCAAGACCCAGGAAGAGCTGGCCGAGAAGATGACCGAGGCCGTCAGCGTCATTCCGGGCGTCACGTTCAGCTTCCAGCAGCCCATTCAGATGCGCTTCAACGAACTCAGCAGCGGGGCCAAGCAGGACGTAGTGATGAAAATCTACGGCGAGGATCTGCAGCAGCTCAGCCGCTACGCCCGGCAGGCCGCCGCGCTGGCCCGCAAAGTCCCCGGCGCGGTGGACATCTACGCCGAAGAGGTGACCGGCCTGCCCCAGATTGTGGTGACGCTCGACCGCAACCGCCTGGCCCAGTTCGGGCTCAACGTGGAGGACGTGAACCGCACGGTGCAAACGGCCTTCGCCGGCCAGACCGCCGGGCAGGTGTTTGAGCAGGAGCGCCGCTTCGACGTGGTGCTGCGCCTGCGGCCCGATCTGCGCCAGGACATCAACTCGGTGAAACAGCTCTTCATTGCCGTTCCCGGCGGCACCCAGGTGCCGCTGGAACAGGTGGCCACCGTGGCCCTGGTGGACGGCCCCAACCAGATTCAGCGCGACGACGCCAGGCGCCGCATCACGATGGCCTTCAACGTGCGGGGCCGCGACGTGGAAAGCGTGGTGACGGACCTGCAGGCCCGCGTGGACCAGCAGCTGCGGTTTGCGCCGGGCTACTACGCCACCTACGGCGGGCAGTTCGAGAACCTGCGCCAGGCTACCGACCGCCTGCTGGTGGCCGTGCCGGTGGCGCTGCTTTTGATTTTCGTGCTGCTGTTTTTCACCTTCCGCTCCCTCAGGCAGTCGGTGCTGATTTTTACGGCCATTCCGCTCTCTGCCATTGGCGGGGTGTTGGCGCTGTGGCTGCGCGGCATGCCGTTCAGTATCTCGGCCGGCGTGGGCTTCATTGCCCTGTTCGGGGTGGCCGTGCTCAACGGCATCGTGCTCATCGGCTACTTCAACCAACTCAAAACCGAAGGCGTGACAAACCTGGTGGAGCGCATCCGGCGCGGGGCCGAAGTGCGCCTGCGGCCGGTATTGATGACGGCCACGGTGGCCTCGCTGGGCTTTCTGCCCATGGCCCTGAGCACGTCGGCCGGCTCGGAAGTGCAGCGGCCCCTGGCCACAGTGGTCATTGGGGGCCTCATCACGGCCACGCTGCTCACGCTGCTGGTGCTGCCCGTGCTCTACGCGCTGGCGGAACGCAACGCCCCGAACCCGACGATGCCAGATGAGGCAGTAGAGGAGGTGCCCAATGAAAGCAGCTCCCGCACGCTGCACAAAATCCTGGGCCGCCTGCTCTTACTGCTCTGCCTGTTGCCCTTGGCTGGCAGGGCGCAGCAGGCGCCGCTTTCGGCGACGCAGGCCGTCACGCAGGCCCTGCAAGCCAACGGCACGGTGACGGCCGCCCGGGGCGCGCTCGAAGCCCAGCAGGCCGTGCGCCGCGGGGCCGTGGACGTGCTCGGGCGCACTACCATCCAGGGCACCTACGGCCAGTTCAACTCCTACCGCCGCGACAATCAACTCAGCATTACCCAGCCGCTGAGTCTGCCCGGCGTGTACCGCAGCCAGGCCCGCCTGGCCGCCGCGCAGGTTGCCACCCGCGAGCTGGAGCTAACCCAGGTGCAGGCCGAGCTGCGACGGCAGGTGCGCCTGAGCTACGAGCAGGCCGTCTATGCGCGGCATCACCTGCGGGTACTGCGCGGGCAGGACAGCATCTACGCGGAGTTTCTGCGGGCCGCGAATCTGCGCTTCAAAACCGGTGAGGTGGCCCGCCTGGAGCCTGCC
Source organism: Hymenobacter swuensis DY53 (assembly GCF_000576555.1). NCBI lineage: Bacteria > Pseudomonadati > Bacteroidota > Cytophagia > Cytophagales > Hymenobacteraceae > Hymenobacter > Hymenobacter swuensis. The sequence continues at coordinate 80,509 of NZ_CP007144.1, read as the reverse complement.
ACCGCGCTGGTGCAGCAGGGTGAAACGCAGGCTCTGCTCCGGCAGGCCCGCACCGAGTATGCCGTGGCCCGGCGCCAGCTGCAAGCCCTGTTGCAGCAACCTACCGCCGTGGCCCTAACCGACAGCGTCCTGCGGCCGCTCACCGCGGCCCTCGTCCCGCCGGTTGGTGCCGATACTGCCTTGCTGGCCCAAAACGCCCAGGGGCTGGTGCTCCAGCAGCAGGTGCGCGAGCGGCAGGCCACGACCCGTGCCGAGCAGGCCCAGGGGCTGCCCAGCTTCACGCTCGGCTACTTCAATCAAAGCCTGATTGGCCCCCAGACGGTGGGGGGTGTGGGCGGCCCGGAGCGCTACTACAGTGGCTCCGACCGGTTCCAGGGCGTAACGGCTGGGGTGGCGCTGCCGCTGTACCGCAAACCGCAAAAAGCCCGGGTGGAAGCGGCTCGCCTGCAAGAACAGGTGGCTCAAACCCAGGCCCAGCGCTATCAGAACGAGCTGGTTGCCCGGATAGAAGAGCTGCAGCTGCAGCGCCAGGAGCTGACCGAGCGGGTGCAGTTCTACGAGCAGACCGGCCTGCCCCAGGCGACCGTCATCGTGCGCCTGAGTACGCGCGCCTTCAAAGCCGGTGAGATGGGCTACTCTGAGTACCTGCTCAACCTGGACCGGACGCTGCGGCTGCGCACCGCCTACCTGGATGCCCTGCTGGCCCACAATCAAACCATCATCGAACTCGACTACCTGCTCGGCACCGCCGCGCAGTAGTATTTTCCTCCGCTGACTTATCTGATGCGCAATCCTCTCTTTTTAGTGCTGCTGGTGGGCTTCTCCCTGGCCGGCTGTGACTCCAAACCCAAAGAAGCGGCTCCCACCGCAACGGAAGCAACGGCCGCCGAAGCCGACCCGGATCTAGTGACCCTTTCGCCTGCCGAACAGCAGGCTGGCGGGCTTGCAACCGGCCGCGTCAGCACCCGGCCCATGGGCACCGGCCTGGCCGTGACGGGCACCCTGGACGTGCCGCCGGAAAGCTCGGTGGCCATCACCGCTCCGCTGGGCGGCTTCGTGGAAAGCACCACGCTGCTGCAAGGCACGCGGGTCAGCAAGGGCCAGGCGCTGGCCGTCATCCGCAACCCTGACTTCGTGCAGCTCCAGCAGGATTACCTCGAAACCCGCGCCCGCCTCGAATACGCCCGCGCCGAGCTGGCCCGCCAGAAAGAGCTGTACGAGCAGGAAGTGGCCCCCCAGAAAAACTACCAGCGGGCCCTGGCCGACTACAACGCCCTGCGCGTGCAAACGGCGGCCCAGGCCGCTCGGCTGCGGCTGGCGGGTTTGCCCATGGGCGGGCGCATGGTGAGCACGGCCACGTTGCGCGCCCCGCGGGCGGGCTTCGTGAAGACGGTGAACGTGACCGTGGGCCAGAGCGTGACGGCAACGGAAACGCTGTTTGAAATCGTGGACCCCGAGCACCTGCACGTCGAGCTGACCGTGTTTGAGAAGGACGTGCGCAAGCTGCAGAAGGGCCAGCTTATCCGCTTCAGCCTGCCCAGCGACTCGGTCAATGGCAGCCAGGAGCGCACGGCCCGGGTATACCTCATTGCCCAGGCTATCGGCGCCGACCGCACGGTACGCGTGCATGGCCACCTGGATAAGGAGAACGACCCGGCCCTGCTGCCGGGCCTCTACGTGCGGGCCACCATCGAAACCGGCCGCGCCGACGTGACGGCCTTGCCCAACGCGGCGCTGGTGCGCTTCGAGGGCCAAACGTACGGCTTCGTGGCCGAGGCCGCGGGCCGCTACCGCCTGGTGGCGCTGCCCACTGGCCGCAGTGAGGACGGCTTTACCGAAGTCACCCTGCCCGCCGACCTGCCGGCTTCTACCACCTTCGTCACCGACGGCGCGTACTCGCTGCTGGCCAAGATGAAAAACGCCGAGGAGGAGGAATAATCCCTTCGCAACAAGTCTTTTTCACCGTCCTGCTATGCTGTCCATCATTAAACCCCTGCTCGTATTTTTCCTGGCGGGCCGTTGCGAAATCGGGGGCGGCTACCTGATGTGGCAGTGGCTGAAGGCCAACCGCCCGGCCTGGACGGGCCTAGTAGGGGCGCTGCTGCTCATGCTCTACGGCTGGGTGGCCACCTGGCAGCCCACCTCCTTTGGCAAAACCTACGCCGGATACGGAGCCGTGTTCATCGTCCTATCCATTGCCTAGATCGCGTACTTCGACGGCTTCCGGCCCGACCGGTTCGACGTCATCGGGGGGCTGGTTTGCTTCGTGGGCATTGCCATCATCCTGTTCTGACCCCGCCCGTAAGTGCTTTGCGCCAGCTCTTTCCTCCCGCTGGCCGGGGCGGGGCGGCTCGTTTTCCCCTTTCTTCTTTCCTTAGCTACTCTCTTTTCTTATGTCCGACCCGTCATCCGATAACCTCAGCGAGGAGCTGAACACCGCCAAGCAGGTGCAGCCCGAAAACGTGGGTGCCCTCACCCGCGACCAGCTTACGCCCGAAGCTGCCGCCGCGCCCCAGGGCCACGACGTACCCGGCCATGACCATGCCCCGGCTGCCGCTCGCCCCGCCGACAAGCACGCCGGCCACCATCACCCCACCAGCAAGCGCGTGGTGGATCTGGGCAGCCAGGTTGAAGAGGAGCACGCTGGTCACGACCACGACAACGGCGACGACCACGACGGCCCGGCGGGCAGTAATCCATATCTGGTGCCCGGCCTCAGTCTGGCGCTGCTGCTGGCCGGCATTGCCCTGGATTACTATAAGCTGGGCTTTTTCACCGGCTACGTACGCTTGGTGTGGTACGGCGTAGCCTTCGTACTGGTAGGCTGGAAGGTGGTGAAAGCCGCCGTGCTCAGCATCCCCTCGGGCAACCTGTTCAACGAGTTTCTGCTCATGAGCATCGCTACGCTCGGGGCCTTTGCCATCGGCGAGTATCCGGAGGGCGTGGCCGTCATGCTGTTTTACACCGTAGGCGAGCTGTTTCAGGATGCGGCCGTAAACCGCGCCAAGCGCAGTATCCGGGCCCTACTGGAAATTCAGGCTACTGAAGTCACCGTCATCCGTAATGGGCTGCCCCTGGTGCTCGACCCCAGGGAGGTCGTAGTGGGTGACGTAATCGAAGTGAAGCCCGGCGAGAAAGTGGCCCTGGACGGCACTCTTACCAAAGGTCCGGCCGCCTTCAATACCGCGGCCCTAACCGGCGAGTCGGTGCCGCAAACCAAGCAGACCGGCGAGGCAGTGCTGGCGGGCATGGTCAACCTGGAGAGCCTGATTCAGGTAGCCGTCACGGCGGGTTACCAGGACACTAAGCTGGCCAAAATTCTGGCCATGGTGCAGGATGCGGTGGGCCGCAAGGCCAAAACCCAGCAGTTCATCACCAAGTTTGCGAAGGTCTACACGCCCATCGTGGTGTCCTTGGCCGTGCTGCTGGTCCTGGTGCCCTTCTTTGTGGTGGATGATTATGTATTCCGCGCCTGGCTGTACCGGGCGCTGGTGTTTCTGGTGATTTCCTGCCCCTGCGCGCTGGTTATTAGTATTCCGCTGGGCTACTTCGGCGGCATTGGCGCGGCCTCCAAAGCCGGCATCCTGTTCAAGGGCTCCAACTTCCTGGATGTGATGCGCGAGCTGGATACGGTGGTGATGGACAAAACCGGCACGCTCACCCAGGGCGTGTTTGCCGTGCAGCAGGTGGCGCCTGCCGCGGGGCTCGCTGCCGACCAGCTGCTGCGGCTGGTGGGCGCGCTGGAAACCAAATCCACCCACCCCATTGCCAAGGCCGTTGTACTGCACGTGGGCGCGGCCGCTACCGGCGTGCCGGTAGAGGACGTAGAGGAAATTGCCGGGCACGGTCTGCGCGGCCAGGTGGACGGCCGGGACGTGCTGGCCGGCAACACCAAGTTACTCACCAGGTTCGGCGTGGCCTACCCGGCTGACGTCGACCAGATAGTAGATAGCATTGTAGTAGCCGCCGTGGATGGCAAGTTTGCCGGTTACCTCACCGTAGCCGACTCCCCCAAGGCAGATGCCGAACAAACCGTGCGCGAGCTGCGAGCCGATGGCATCACCAAAATCGTGATGCTTTCCGGCGATAAGGACAGTATCACGCAGCGCGTGGCCAAGGAGCTGGGTATTGATGAGGCCCACGGCGGGCTGCTGCCCGAAGACAAGGCCCGCTACGTGCAGCAGTACCTGGATGCGGGCCGCAAGCTGGCCTTCGTGGGCGATGGGGTGAACGATGCGCCCGTGGTGGCCCTGGCCGACGTGGGCATTGCCATGGGCGGCCTGGGTTCGGACGCCACCATTGAAACGGCCGACGTAGTGATTCAAACTGACCACCCCAGCAAGATTGCCACGGCCCGGCGCATTGCCCGCGCCACGCACGCGGTGGTCTGGCAGAATATCTGGCTGGCGTTCATCGTCAAGGGCATCGTGCTGGCCCTGGGGGCCGGGGGCCTAGCCACGATGTGGGAAGCCGTGTTTGCCGACGTGGGCGTGGCCCTGCTGGCTATTCTCAACGCTGTGCGAATTCAGCGCATGAAGTTCTGATGCCGCGCTTCGCCTACCTCACCCGTGCCGTCTGGCTGCTCGCGCTCATCAGCCTGTTCACCGACCTGGCCAGCGAGATGCTCTACCCGGTCATGCCGCTCTACCTGCAATCCATCGGCTTCTCGGTGTTTTTCATTGGCTTGCTCGAAGGCGTGGCGGAAGCCGTGGCCGGCCTGAGTAAGGGCTACTTCGGGCAGTGGTCGGATAGGTTGGGCCGGCGGGTGCCCTTTGTGCAGTGGGGCTACGGCCTGAGCGCCCTCTCCAAGCCCATGCTGGCCGTGCTGGCCACGCCTGCATGGGTGTTGCTGGCCCGCACCGTGGATAGGTTGGGCAAGGGTCTGCGCACCGGCGCCCGCGACGCGCTGCTGTCTGACGAAGCCACGCCCTCTACCAAAGGCAAGGTCTTCGGCTTTCACCGCTCCATGGACACGTTGGGGGCGGTGCTGGGGCCACTGGCGGCCCTGGGCTGGCTGGCCGCGCACCCGGGCCAGTACCGGCCGTTGTTTCTGTGGGCCTTCGTGCCGGGGGTGGTAGCCGTTGTCATCACCTTCGCGCTGCGGGAGCAGCGGGCCGTGCTCTCGGGCCGGCCGGTAGTGCCGTTCTGGGCCTCGCTGGGCTACTGGCGGCAGGCCCCGCCGGCCTACCGGCGGGTGGTGGGCGGGCTGCTCGTGTTTGCCCTCTTCAACTCATCCGATGCGTTTCTGCTGTTGCTGGCCCGGCAGCGCGGGCTCCCGGCCCCCACGATTATCGGCCTTTACATCCTGTATAATCTAACCTACGTGCTAAGCGCCTGGCCGATGGGCCACCTGGCTGACCGGCTGGGGCCGCGCCGCCTGCTGGTGGGTGGTTTGCTGGTATTCGCCAGCGTATACGGCGGTGTGGTGCTGGCCCACGACCTAGGGGCGTTTGGGGCGCTGTTTGCGCTCTACGGCCTATATGCGGCGGCCACTGAGGGGGTGGGCAAAGCCTGGGTGAGCACGCTCTGCGCCAAGGCCGATACCGGGGCCGCGCTGGGCACCTTCGCGGGCCTCAGCAGCTTGGCGGCGCTGGTGGCCAGCACTGGGGCCGGCCTGCTCTGGCAGTGGTACGGCCCGCTGCCCACGTTCGGGCTGACGGCGGCCGTCGCGCTGGCAGTGGCCGCGTACCTGGCCCGCGTGCGGCTGGGCATGGGCAGGGACTAAAGCAACCGCCGGCCGGCCGCCGCGTGCTGAACACAGGAGAGCATCAAAAAGTGTGGGGCAACTGTTCAAAATGATTTACAGTTGCTTTGTTCCTCTTTTCAAGCACTGAGTGTAGAGCTTACTTGACTGACTGCAGAACTGAACTGCCCCACACTTTTTGATGCTCTCCCAGTACACGCCCTCCGGCAGTTGGCTGGTGGGTAAAGCCTGCGTATGCGGGCCCGCCGCTTGCCGTTGCACTGACGTTATCTCAGCGACGGGGCGGCCCAACATATCCACTACCTGCACGGATACCGTGGCGGCGGCTGGCAGGTAGTAGGAAAGCGTTGCGGCTTGCTGCGCCGGATTGGGGAACAGCTCCAGGGCCAGCTCCGGCTGGGACGCCTTGGTGGGCGTGGCCGTGGTCAGCGTGTACCAGATAGGAGAGGTCACAATCCGGTCCCCGTCCTGCTGAATAATGACGGCGTAATAGTTGCCGCCTACCGTCAGGGCCGCGTCGCTATAGCTCAAGGCCGTAAGGCCCGTGACCGTCGCCACCGCTTGCGCAGCTTGCCCACTACCGGGCGTCCCCTTGAGCAAGGTAATAGAGCGGATAGCTTCCCCATCCAGATCGTTGAGGGAAAGCGTCAGGGCCGGGACAGTGCCCCCCGTGAAGATGCCGCCCATCGGCTGTCCGTTCAAGGAGAAGGTTACCTCCGCGTTCCAGTCGTCGGAGGCGTAAAAGCTGCGCTGCCGCAGGGCCGCGAGCAGATCGGTCTTGATCAGGCTGGGGGCTACCACCACCAGGCGCCCATCGGTCGTGCGGTTGAAGGTCGTATTGTGGTGGTCGTAGCTGATGCCCACGTGGTAGCCCTTGGCCAGCAGCGTCGTGTAGGTGCTCTCGTAGCTGCTGGTCGAGGGGTTGCTGTAGGCCGTGTTGGTCGAGGTGGCCGGGCCGGAGCGCAGCACCGTGCCCACTACGGCCGAGTCGGCCCGGGCATTGAAGGCGGCGGTGGTCAGGTTGTTGTAGTCCCCGCTGGAGGGGTGGGCCAGCGGGGCAAACGCGCCGGGGCACTTGTTGATCTGTCGGAACAGGGCCTGGTAGTCACTGCGGGGCACGTACACGTCGTAGTTGCCCGTCTCCCAGCCCAGCAGCTCGTTGACCCCGTACACGAGCACGTGGCCGCCGCCGCTGATCACGCCCCACTCCATACCGTAGAGGGCCACGAACTGGCTGTTGGTGGCCTAGTCGGCCTGCTGCAGGCCCCGGGCGTAGTTGGGCAGGCTCATGCCGGCCTGCGCATGGTTGTGGTCCGAGATGCCCAGAAAGTCCGAATGCGCGCTCCGTTCAAAGTAAGGAGCGTTTTGGGCTAGCATGAGGTAAACCGCATTCCGACTGATGTCCTTTTATCAGCCCGTAATAGGTTGATGGCAATGACAGTATCGGGTCGGGGTGCCGTGGGTAAAGTCGAGAATAGCAAACGATTGGCTCGCGGGGGGACAACGAACTCGTTACGTTTGTATCTCGGCTCGCCTTTCGGCCGCGCTTCTCGTCTTCCGCTGTGAACTCTTCCCGCTTCTTGTTGCCTTTCCTGTTGCTTGCGGCCGTGGGCTGCAAAAAGGAACGCACCGAACTTGACCGCCTGCCTGACGCTACCCAAGAGGGCAAGGGCACGGCCGGTTGGCTGCTTGACGGCCAGGCCCAGGTGCCCAAGCGCAGCTCCATCAGCACGAGCCACCCGGTGGGCGGCTATTGGCGCAAAACCAGAAACGGCCGCTCGCTGAGCATCAGCTTTTACCAATTCTCGGTGGACGAGGACTGGGGCGTGAGCTTTTACCTGCCCGACATTCGTCAGCCGGGAACCTTCCCGCTCAACCAGGCGCCGCCCCCCCTCACCCCGCAGTTCAGCCCCGCCTACGGCCAATACAGCCGCTCCCGGCCCGACCCCGACCGCAACGCCTACACCGGCCCCGACGCACCGGGGCAACTCATCATCACGCGCTTCGACACGGTGAAAAACATTGTCTCGGGCACGTTCGAGATGACGCCACAAGAGGCAGGCAGCTCCGGAACCTACGCCGTGACCCACGGCCGCTTCGACCTGCACTTCGACCACTAGGCCCAGCTCTAATCTGAGGCCGCCCTTGAGGTTCACGCAAACGGTAGCTTGCCATAAACGCGCGCTGCTCAACGTAATGAGTTATTTCTTCTCCCCCGCTGCGTTACAGGTTGTCCGTTTCGATGGCGGTGTAGCCTGTCAGGTGCGGCCCGAAATAGACGTTAGCCCCCCGTTTGGCTTGGTTTAGTTCGGCGCTTGCGATGACTTTGCCATCTGCCATCAACTCCAACTTTAACGACGTTGAGGCGCCTATGGCGGGGCCGCTGCTGGCCATCACGTTCGTAAAGCCAACCGTAGCTTCCACCTTATCCGCCGGGCCGTAGGTACCCAGGTCGTAGGTGTTGCTGATGCTAGAGGAAAAATGCTCGGTCAGGAGGCGTTTTCTTGCGCCCTGGGTGTAATAATCGCGCACCTCCTCGATTTGGAAGGCTGCCTGCAGGCCACCCAGATCCCTACCGGTCACCCGGGCTTTGAGGTGGTGGGTGATGCCTTCTGGGGTTGGCTCGTTGGATTCGCTAGCGCAGCTGCTAAGCACCCCGCCAGCCAGGGAAAAGAGGAGAAGGGTAGCTTTCATGCGGGAAAGATAGAGCCCGGGCGCAACTACTCCTCTTACCCAACCGCGCAGAAGGGCTTTAGCACCGGAGCCTTGCGCTTTTCATCCAAGCCGTTCCAGCAAGATGGCTTCCACGGCGAGTACCGGCCCTTTGCCCAGTTTATGTAAACGGGCTGAGTAGCAAAACGAGCATTTATGCTAACAGCGTCTGGGGATGGAGAGGCCCTGAAGAATGTTGTCGAGGCTGATATTATACTGCTGCTGCAACGCGACAGTTAAATCGTTGGTGAATTGAGTAAAAGCTTGCTTGAAGTCCGCATAATCCGCCGTAAAGTATCGGTTAGTATCTTCCTCCCCGTCAGCCAAGTAGGTCAGCTGGTAGCGCGAATCATCCACTGGGGCGAGTTGGAAAAGTTCGACTGAAAACGAATCGGGAAAAAAGGAGCATGCTCGCTCAATGGGTGGTAAATTACTAGTACTCGTGAGCCACTGGGTGAGCCAAAGGGCCAACTCAATCAGAGGCACGTGTTCATCGAAAGCAAATACGCCGTTGTCATCGTGAATACGTAAGGGGCCATCGATAAGGTAGACCGCGTGGCCTTCTTTTACCTCTTGCGGGCAATCGTCATCAAACGAAAAGGAAAAGCTGAGCATTGGGCAAAAAAGTAATCCTGATGTTCACTTTAACGGTGCTATCGCCGGTCATGGCCGCGCGACAATAGACCGACAACGGGATAAAAAGCTTCACTAACAGCCCATTTCCACCATGAAAAAACATTGCTCTCCAACGCAAGCGTTTGCTTTTCTGGCCATCCTGTTTTGGGGTACTGCCTGCAACGGGCCAGCGGAAAAAGCATTGCCCACCGAAAAAGGCAGTGAATCAAACGGACTAGCTGGTGACCACCCAAAACTGATTAAAACTCTCGGTAACCCCCGGTACGGTAATGTGAATTGCAGCCTGCAGGACAACGCCGGCAACCTGTGGTTTGGCACCACCCAAAACGGGCTGTATCGATACGACGGGCACTCATTTCGGCAATTTGTCGTGGCCGATGGGCTGCCCAGTAACGAGGTTTCTTCCCTATTGCAAGACAAAGCGGGTACCCTCTGGATAGGTACGCGCGCGGGCCTTTGTCGATATGATGGGAAAACCTTTGCCCCCGTCCCGATTCCGTTACCCAATAACCTGCCGCCCAACACAAATCCCTACTACAGCGACTCGCACGGGGTGTCCAGTATGCTACAGGCAAGAAACGGCAAACTATGGTTTGTCACCATCGACGGGGTGTACGTCTACGACGGCCATTCCTTTACGCCGTTTGCAGTTGATGCGGCCGCAAATGGTTTTTTGACGAGTAACGACAAAGCAGAACGGGTTTTTGAAGACAGAGCCGGCAACCTGTGGTTTGGTGGACGGACCAACGACGGCGTGTACCGGTACGATGGGAAATCGGTCACCCACCTCCCGTTACCGGAATTATTTCAAAATGGGCCAAAGCCCAAAGCGCACAGTTGGGGCTGGCCGCAAGTGCAAGACAAAGACGGGAATATCTGGTTCAGCAACTGGGGCGGGGCCTACCGGTACGATGGCACATCCTTTACACCTTTTGACTTACCCGGTGAAATCATGCGGATTGTAGAAGACAAAAAGGGAAACCTGTGGTTTGGCGGCAATGAATTTAGCCGGTACGATGGGAAATCGTTCACCCGTTTTACCACTAAAGAGAGACTCGCCACGCCGGGGGTGTGGTCCATTTTGGAAGATAACACTGGAAAGCTGTGGGTGGGTACGAGAGAAACAGGTCTCTACCTGTTCGATGGAAAAACTTTTAGTACTTATTCGGACTATAAACCCAAGCCGGCAACCAATCGCTAACATCAAATTTGCGGCTGTTCGCAGACGAATAAACCCCCATTTTGCTGTTCGGACCGTTTCGGTAAACACTGGAAAGTGGAGGCATTTTAAAAGTAACTGTTCCTACAGGCCATTAATGGCCTGCAGGAACAGGGTTTGATTTCCACTTCTTTAGGAGTGAGAAAACACCTCACTGGCCTGACTGCCGGCCAATTTCAACGGCGGCGCGGCTGTTGTCCTCCGGCCGGCGGTCGACGAGCAGCAGATCCGGGTCGATGACGGCTTTTTGCGGGACGGCGGGCACGATTACTTTCAGGACTTTGCGGGGGCCTGTCACCAGCACCCGCTGGCGGTAAAGCACCTGACTGGCTGTGCCGTACAGCGCCACGTCGATGTAGTCGTGCAAAGGCGCTTCGGTTTCCTTGCCCAGCTCGTTGGCGTAGCGCTTATGCGCTTCCAGTTGGATAATGGCCTGATAGCGGCCGTCGGGGAGCTTCTGGTAGGCGACTTCCTGCACCTGATTATCGTAGAGCGTGATGCGCTTGAGCTGGTCCTGCACGAAATAGTGAAGGGAGTCGGGGGCGGCCCGCAGCAGGTAGCCATACAGGTCTCCGGAGTTGGGGTAGGGTGCGGGACGGCCCTGGTAGTCGTGCATGAACTGGGCCAGCGCGCCGTGGAGGCGCTTTTCGCCCAGGTAGCTGCGCAGCGAGTACAGGGCTAGCGAGCCTTTGGCATAGTGGATGTGGGGCTGGTCTTCGTTGTAGAGCAGGGGCAGCTCGCGCACCTTCTCGGAAGCCCGGCCGCGCAGGTAAAAGTCGAGGGCGTAGCGCCGCAGTGTGAGCACCTTGGCCGGGCCGTAGAGCCGCTCCAGCATCAGCACCGAGAGGTATTCCGACACCGACTCCGACAGGAAGGTGGCGCCTTGCACGGCCGCGCCGGTGACCTGGTGTCCCCACCACTGGTGGGCCATTTCGTGGGCCACCACGCGGTAGGTGCGGTCCACGTCGTGGTCGTCGGGGCTGGGCTGGGCGATGAAACCGAGGCCTTCGGAGTAGGGCATGGTGCCGGGAAAGGCCTGGGCGAACTGCTGGTAGCGCGGAAACTCGATGATGCGGGCCTGCTGCTGGGGGTAGGCCCCGAACTGCTGGCCGTAGTAGGCCACCGAGGCGTGCATCGAGCGCATCATGCGGTCAAGGTTGTAGGGGTGGGCGGCGTGGTAGTAGATTTCCAGGTCCACGCCGCCCAGCTTTTCGCGCCGCACCTGGTAGCGGGCCGAGGTGATGGAGTAAAAGTTGAGCACCGGCGCAGCCAGGCGGTAGTGGAAGTAGCGGCGGCCGTTTGCCTGCCACTCCTTCAGCAAGGTACCGGGAGCCACGGCAATCTGGTCGGGGCTGGTGCTCACGGTGGCCTCGAAGCGCAGGCGATCAGCGTCGGTGGAAATGTAGGTATTGGCGTAGGCCGCGCGGTCGGTCTGCGGGGCCATGCGGGGGCGCTCGGGCAGGCCCAGCCTGGCGCGGTCGGTGGCGCTTTCCAGCTCCAGGTTGCGGGTGTAGCCGATGGTGGGCGCCAGCTCGAAATTGTTGAGGAAGGTGCCGTTGCTGTTAATCAGGGGCCGGGAAACCTTGTTTTCGAAGCCCCGGGCACGGTACTGGGCCGAGTAGCTCAGCACCAGCGAGTCGCCGGGGGCCAGGGCGGGGTGCAGGGCGTAGCTACGGAAGCGCAGGCGCTGGTCGTTAAGTGCCAGCCGCGCGCCGGGGATGCGGAACCGGTAGTCTTCGAGGTAGCTACCGTAGGACAGGCGCAGGGTGTCGAGCGGGCGGCTGGTTTTGTTAACGAGCGTCAGCTGGCCCTGCACCTGCACGGCGCGGGCTTCGGGCACGAGGTCTACTTGCAGGCTGACGGCCGTTACGCGGGGCTGGGGCGACCGTTCGAAGCGCTTGTATTGCTTTTCGTAGTCGGCCTGTACCTGCTGCTCGCCGGCTGTGGTGGCGTAGTCGTTGCGCACCGCCACGTTGTAGTTAATCCAGGCACCCAGGCCCAGCCAGGCCAGCAGGCCGGTGGCGGCCATTGCCCGCAACACCGGGGTGAAGCCCTGCCGCAGCTGCGAACCGCTGAAGGTGCCGCCCACGGCCCGGCCCCGCACCCACAGCCCGGCCGTAAGGGCTACCAGCAGCAGCGTAAAGGCCGCCCAATAGAGCTTAAACCACAGGATGCTTTCGGCAAAAGGCCCGAAGCCGTTCATGTCGGAGTAGGTAAAGGCCGGCGTATCGGCGAAGCGGAAGAGGTTGTTGTTCCAGTCCAGGGCCGCGCCGCTGATGCTTTGCAGCAGAATGATGACCACCGTCAGGCCATAGGCCAGAAACTTGTTGCGCAGCAGCACGTGCAGAAACACCGTGCCCACGGCCACCATTACGTAGCGGGTGAATTCGATGCCGAACACGGCCTTACCGTACAGGCCCCACTCGAAGTTGGTGTAGCCCTGCAGGGCCTGCGCCGCCACGCATACCAGCACGCCCACGGCCGTCAGCAGGGCCGCAATAACCACCAGGGTCAGTAGCTTGGCCGCGTAGGGCACCCACGAGGGGCGCGGCGCGGCATCGAGGATGCCGTCGAGGCAGGCGTCCTGCTCTTTCCATACCAGCACCCCGCCGTAGTATACCAGCACGGCGATGACAAACAGTCCGTAGGTACCGTTTATCAGGTCGAGCATGGTGTAGGTGACCGGGAAGAAGTGCCCGCCTTCGCGCTCCGAAGCCGTGGCTGCAATGCTGAGCAGGTTCACCACGCCCAGCCCGAGCAGCAGCCAGAACGGTACGCTCTTGAGGATGCCCAGCAAGTCCAGGCGAACTTGCTGCGTGAGCTGCACCAGGGCCGCGCCGCGGTCGTGCCGGGGCTGCACCCGGGGCCGGGGCGTGGGAGTTGAGGTCCGCTTAGCCGTAGGCGCGTCGGCCAGCCGGCGCTTTTTGGCGGTGCCGGTTGAGGTGGTGAAGGAAAACACGCCGTGGGTGAGGCCCATCAGGGCGCCGGCGATGCCCAGCCACACCAAGCGGTTGGTGAGCAGCGGTCCGGCCAGGGCTAGCACCTGGGTGTTTTTCTCCGACACCGTCCAGTACTTGGTCAGGGCGTGGAGGGTGCGCAGGCCGAAGGGGTCAAGCAGCAGCACGCTGGCCGGGGTTTCCAGGTTGGGCGTGAGCAGGCCCACCAGCAGGAAGCCCACCAGCAGGCCCAGCGCCGCGATAAAAGCGTACACCGTGTTGCGGGTGAGCACCGTCAGGCAGTAGATGATGGCGCCGGCCAGCACCACGTTAGGCACGATGAACAAGCCGAAGGCATGCAGGTAGGGCGCCAGCTCAAACGGGCCCACGCGCGCCTGGTCGCTGAGCGGGGTGCCCAGCGCGATGGCCACCAGCACGCCCAGCAAAGCCAGCACGGCCACCAGCACGCCGCCAGCAAAGCGGCCCCAGAGGTAGCCTGCTTTTTCGAGCGGCGCAGCGTACAGCACCGGCGCGTAGCCCGAACCGGAGTCGCGGGTGGCCGTGCTGGCCATGATGGCCGTGATGAACAGCAGGCACAGCATGGTCATGGCCGCAGCCCGGCTCAGGATGGCAAAGGGGGCGTTGACGTGCAGGTTGCGCAGGTCCTGGCCCATCTGCAGGTTGGGCCAGAGCATGGCCAGAAACGTCAGGCCGAAGGTGACGGCCAGGAAGATGTAGCTCAGCGGGTGCTTGCGCCAGGTGGCCAGCTCGAAGCGAAGGAAGGCAGTGAACATGAGCGGGCGGGTTTAGGCGTGAACGAGAACAGATTGTGCGGCTTTTCCCTGAATGGTGGAGAAAAACACGTCTTCGAGGCTAGGCTCCACGGCCTGGAAGCCGGCGGTCCCCAGGTCGTCGCCCACCACGTGCAGTAGCGGCTGGCCAGCCAGCAGCTTAGTCGATATCACGGCGTATTCCTGCTGGTATTCGGCCAGCTCGGCCTTCTCAATGGTGCGCTCCCAGACGCGGCCCTTCAGCTCGTGCATAGCGGCCTGGGGCTGCCCGGCAAACAGCACCCGCCCTTCGTTGATGATGGCCATGTTGCGGCACAGCTCGCGCACGTCGTCCACGATGTGGGTGCTCAGAATGACGATGATGTTCTCGCCGATTTCGCTCAGCAGGTTGTAGAAGCGGTTCCGCTCGCCGGGGTCGAGGCCGGCGGTGGGCTCGTCCACGATGATGAGCAGCGGGTTGCCGATGAGGGCCTGGGCAATGCCGAAGCGCTGCTTCATGCCGCCCGAAAACGTGCTGATGCTGCGCTTGCGCACGTCGTAGAGGTTGGTTTGCTCCAGCAGGGCCTTCACCGTCTCCCGGCGCTCACCGCGGTTCACAATGCCTTTCACCACGGCCATGTGGTCGAGCAGGTCTTCGGCCGACACCCGCGGATACACTCCGAACTCCTGGGGCAAGTAGCCCAGCACCCGGCGCAAAGCCATCTTATCCTCCAGCGCGTCGATGGCGTCGAGGTGGATGCTGCCGCTGTCGGGAGCCTGCAGCATGGCGATGGTGCGCATCAGCGAGCTTTTGCCGGCGCCGTTGGGCCCGAGCAGGCCAAACATGCCCTGCGGAATGGTCAAACTCACGTTGTCGAGGGCCTTCACCCCGTTGGGGTAGGTTTTCGACAGATTTTTGATGGTCAGTTCCATGGTGCGGGTCGGGAGTGAGAGGGTGGGGTCGCGGCAGCTGCCACGCGGTTTACTGGGACAAACGTCCACCTATTCTCCCGCTCCTGAAAGGCACAATGAGTAAGTGGTCAGCCCCGGCGAGTATCCGGCAAGCCTGACGTAGTTCTTCATCGCTAAACAACTGGCGGTCCGGCATTCGGCTCCGGGCGGTAGAGGCCGAATGAGTCGGAAATCACGCCTGAAACCGCTTCATCAGCTCGTCTTTTTTACGGCGCGACACTTCGATAATCGAGTCGTCGCTGAGCTGCACGTAACCGCCGCTGCCTTTGATGTAGCGCTTCACGTGGGCGGCGTTGATGAGGTGGGACTGGTGGACGCGGATGAAGCCGTAGTCGCTGAACAACTCCTCATATTCCTTCAGCGTGCGGCTGACCAGGATTTTCTCCTTGCCTTCGAGCACGAACAGCGTGTAGTTGTCGTCGGCCTGGCAGCGTACCACGCGGGCCACGTCCACTACCTCGAAGCCCTGCATGGTGGGCAGCACCACCTTGCCCGCCGGACCGTTGCGCTCGCGCAGGTTTTCCTGAAACGTGTGCAGCTGGGTGGCCACGGGGGCTTGCTGGCGCTGGGCTTTGGCCACGGCCTCGCGCAGCTCGGCCACACCCACGGGCTTGAGCAGATAGTCGAGGGCACAAAACTTGATGGCCCGCAACGCATACCGGTCGTGGGCGGTGGTGAAGATAATGTCGAACGAGGCCGTGCCCAGCATGTCAAGCAAGTCGAAGCCCGAGCCCAGCGGCATTTCCACGTCCAGAAACAGCAGGTCGGGCGTTTGCTCGCGCAGCAGCTGCAGGCCTGCTTCCGCCGAAGCGGCTTCGCCGATAATAGTCACGTCGGGACAGTAGTGCAGCAGCAAGCCCCGCAGCGCCTCGCGGGTGTTGGTTTCGTCGTCGATGAGGATGGTGCGGGTCACGGGCAAATTGCAGATAAGGGCGAATAGTCAGGAATGCAGGCGCGGAATGCGGACCACCACGCGGGTGCCTTGGGGCGGGGAGTCGGCGCTGTTCAGGTCCGTGATAACGACGGTAATGGGGTGGTGTGCCTGCCGGTTCAACAGCGCAATCCGTTCCTCCATAATAGCCGAGCCCCGCGACGGGTAGCCCACGTGGTTGCCCGGCTGCCCGGCCGCGCGCTGGCGGCCCACCCCGTTGTCCTGCACCACGGCCACCAGGTAATCGGCTTCCCGGGTCAGGCGCACATCGATGTGGCCCCGGCCGGCTTGGTGGGCCAGGCCATGCCACACAGCATTCTCCACGAAGGGGTGCAGGAGCATGGCGGGAATCTCCTCGTCTAGCAGGGCATCGTCGGCCGCTACTTGGTAGGTGAACTGCCCCTCAAAACGCAGGGCCTCCAGCTCCAGGTAGCTGCGCAGCATGCTCAGCTCGGCCCGCACCGGGAGTAGCGGCTGGCGCGACTGCTCCAGAATCAGCCGCATCAGCCCGCCGAACCGGGTGAGGTAGTGCTGCGCGGCCTCGGCCTGCTGCCGCAGGATGTAGTTCTGAATGGACTGCAGGGAGTTGAAGATAAAGTGCGGGTTTATCTGGGCCAGCAGGGCCCGCTGCTCAGTTTGGGCCAGGCGCAGCCGCACCTGCTGCCCCCGGCGCCACTGCCAGCCACCCCACAGGCCGCCACCCGCCAACAGGAGCCCGCCCGCCGTCCAGCCCAGCCACTGCCAGCTAACCGGCTGCTCTTTCGGCAGGCGCCGGATTCCCTTATTGGTGACGAATACCCAGTTATGGGCATCCTCGCCGACAAACGCGACGGCAGTGCCGCGCAAGGCCGTTACCGGCTCCAAGCGACCACCGGCGGAGCGCAACGCGCCGGCACTGGTCGCAATCCAGAAGTCACTCCCAGGTGACTGGTAAAGCGCCGTGATGTGCTTGCTGGACAGCCCCTGCGCGTAGCTGATTTCCCGAAATTCCGCCCCTTCGTACACCAGCAGTCCTTCGCGGGTGCCCACCCATACCTGTCCACTGGCATCCTGGGCAAGCGCCGTGATGGTATCGTTGCTCAAGCCGTTTTGGGTGGTGAACTGGGTTTTCCTGGTACCCTCACGGAGCCAGAGGCCCCGCTGGGCGGCTTCCCATATCCTTCCCTGCTGGTCAACTAGAAATGCTCCCCCGGCAGGCCATTCGTGCTCGTTCCGCCCGGTGACACCAAGAGGGAGCAACACCAGGAAAACCAACCACGCCAGCAAGCGCAGTCCTCTCACGTATATGCCCATCGGCTAAAAGTAGGGGAATTAGGCACAACCTGTTCTGCCTGAAAGCACTATCGGCGCGGCAACAGAAGAAGTGGGATACCCCTCGTACTTATATAGAAAGCGACGAATGTTTGAATGCCAGCGCACTAGGGTTTACGCGATGCTAAAAGCAGGTAATAAAGCAGAAAAGCCAGGCAGCAGCTGTTTGCTAAGCCTGCGGTTGTTGCGGGTAATGACGGAGACTCTCGCTAGGAACTGAACCTACGACCATCGGGACCATATGCAAAGTGCCGCACAGGTTTCACCGCTGCGTCTGAACCACTTGCACGCTCGATTGAGGAAGAAAGTGTAGGGTTGCAAGCTAACGTCGTAGGGACCCGTCATCCTGTGGTAACATTGGAACGCTGCTTCAACTGAATTGCCGCGTTTAGGCCACGACCGTTTCGCTGAACGATACAGATGCGGCTTACAGCGATGCTAAAAAGTCGGCGACGGCCTGTTTTTTTTCCGATTCCTTGTCGGGGCCCAAAAGAATGTTTAGTCGCTCTTCTCCTATGGTTGGGTCAATCACATGCAGGTCGAGCCATTCGTCACTCCAGAAATCGAACCCGCCCATCAGTCCTGTGGATTCAAATTCGACCCGCTCCAAGGTGCCAAAATCGCCTTCCCCAAAAGAGCGGTAGGCCAGCGAGAACCCGGATAATCGGGGCTCGATTTCGCTTCGGAACCAAGCAAGTGTATAGCGGGTGGCCATGTAAAACCAGTGATTTAGAAGAGGTTTCTAATTGCTCAAACATACCCTCCTATGATTTAATGGCGCGCGTTTACCTTGCCACCGTTTTCTTGAACCCTCGATGCGTGCTTTGCGTCCCAGGCCGCTCATGTTTTAATTTCGGTATCAAACGGGGCTGCAGAATTGCGTTAGGAGGCTCAAACAGAAGCGATTTGGAAATATTAAATAAAGGGCTTCGGCTGCTGATGGGGGTCTGTTATGCGATACAGGCCTATCGAGGGGAAATCGGGCGCATCAAAGCGGCCTTTTTCTTGGGCTGCTTTATTGCCCTTCCGGTCGTGGCGTGCGTGATGGTCAGCCAATGGGCCCTGCACCTGGCACTGCCCGGGTGGTCGTTGCTTCTGATAGCCGGTGGCATCATGGCCTTAGGCCAAAAACTGGCGGATGTCTGTTACAAACGCATGTTTTTTCCTGAATTTTCACTGCGGGGCATCAAGAAGGGGCTGCTACGCGTTGGGGTCCTCCTAGTGTGGTTTGCCCTGTTGGCGTTCACCCTTTTGCTGTCCGTGGTTAGTGCTACGAAAGCGTAAGGATGTGCTGCCAGAAGCAGCACCTGAAATAACACCGACAAGCGAAATGCTCCTTTCGCTAATCCGACCGTGGCTGTTGCAGAACTCGGTCAAGATGATCAAAGGCTACCTGAGCGAGCACTCAGCACGTTAAAACCGCCTGAGAAACGGTGTTTTCGAGTAATGGTTAGCTCGGAAAGCCGCTTTGTGAGGCCTTGCTGTGAGTTCTGCAACAGCCACTATGGCTTTTTGGCCCCACTGCCGCGGTCTTAGGTGTTCAAACAAATTGTGGAAAAGCTCTTACTCGGCCCTGCTTTGCAAACAGCTTGCTGTCCGTTGTTTTTAGTCTGACAGCTGTTTGTAAGACGCGATTATCTGCCAGATAAGGTTGTCAACAGGTTGTCCAGGTTGCCCAGGGACATCTTCATTCCCGTGGTGAAGCCCTCAAGTATCCTTTCCATTCTTTCGAAGGATTCATTGTACACCGAGATGCGCACGGTGGTGGTGCCGTTTTGCTCGCTAAACGTATAATTCCATTCCGAACCGGGCAGTTCGGCGTTTTCATCTTTGTCGGCAAACGCATTGTACAATACGAAGTTGGTCTTCGGCGTAATGGCGGTGTATTCCTGCAGGGCCCAGCGCTCCTCGCCTGCGGGGCTGACCATAGCATAAAATCGTTTGCCACCCACTTGGAAGTCTTGGTATTTGGTTTTGGCGGTCATAGGATGCGGGGGCAACCATTGGTCCAGTAGTTCGGCTTTGGTAAACGCATCCCATACCAAGGAAAGGTCCGCGTCAAATTCCCGGGTAATGGTTACCGTTCTTGCTGCTTTGTCAACAGCAAAATCAAATGCTACAGGGTCGCTCATGTTTTCGGGTTTTTTAGGGTGGATAATACGTTGTCCAATTGATTGAACCGCGTTTCCCACAGCGTCCGGTACTGGCCCAGCCAGTGATCCACTTCTTGCAGCCGTTCGAGGTGGAGGGAATAGTAAATTTCCCGGCCGTGTGGTTCCGGTGTGACCAGTTCACATTCCGTTAGCACACGAAGGTGTTTGGACACCGCTTGTCGGCTGGTCTGGAAGTGTTCGGCAATGGCGTTTGGGGTCATTGCCTGTAGGGCAATTAAGGCGATGATAGCCCGCCTGGTCGGGTCGGCTATGGCTTGGAAAATGTCTCTGCGCATGGGAATTCATTTTTATGAAACCGACTGGTTGCAAATATATGTGCAACCAGTCGGTTTCGCAAATGCCTTTGCAATCATTTCTCTCGAAGTCGTCTAAAACGTTTGCTCAAGTATCTGTTCGGGGAGGGGCGTTTCAAACACGAGCACGGAAAGTCGCCTCAGAAGCAACAGCGAAGGTCAATGCGCGATGGAAACGGGACGGCCACCGCGCGAACGACACAGTCAGGCAGTAAGGTGGAGTATTCGGCAATCCACGAAGGAGCATCGCGGGTACTAGGAAGCGTTGCCAAGTCCTACACTCAGGTGCCCAAAGCTTCAGGCGAAACGAGCCGGAGGTTTTGTTCATAAACACCCGGTGCTGGGCGTGAACAAGGCGGTGCCCAGTGACCGGTAGGCAACGCCTCGTTTAACCTTTGTACCAAACTGTTAACCAAGGCCGCCACTGCTCGCTATCAACTCGCTGGCTCCCTACGTGCTCACCTGTCTCATTAACCGTCCCGCCCGGATGGTGTACCTCAGCTCAGGGATGCATCGTCAGGGCAATGCCAGCCTGCGCGACCTGCTCTGGCAAAGGCGGCCCTGGAACACTAGCCAAGCCTAGCCTTAGTGAACAGTTTGGTACAAAAGTTAAACCAAGGTCCATTTGGGGCTGAGCATCACCGGCGCGACAAGAGGCCAGTCCCTGCATGTCGATTACCAACCGGACAGCAAACAATACATTTCCATCAAGGCAGCGAGTCTCTTAGGGGGACGTCGGAAAAACTACACTCCCGCCTGAGATGGCAACACTTCAGGCGGGAGTTGGGTAGCTTGCAGCAGGTAAGTAATTACTTGACAGGCAATAATGCATTCACCTTATTTCGCGTTTCGGGTATTTCCGCCAGTTGCAGCGCTTTCTTAAAAAACTCTATCGCTTTGGCTTTATTCCCGGTTTCGAGGTAAAAGTCGCCTATTGAATCGTACGTGTTCGCGCTGTTAGGATAGTTTGCTACGTTCAGCTCAAACAATGCCTTAGATTTTTTCAATTGCTTTGCTCGCAGCATGGCGTAAGCTAGGCTGTTGACCTGGTTTTCGCTGGGTCTAACCGCGTAGCCCATTCGCTCTGAAACGTCCTGGTAGTGCTTGGTGAGCAGGCTCTTCAAATCAAAATCGGGGTTCTGCAGCTCGCTGTCGTAGATTTTCAGCTGGTAGAAGCCAAAAGCGAATCGCAGGGCATCGTACTCGCCAATCAGCCGCACGGAGGCATGGTCGTCATTTTCGTAAAACTTGTGTTTAAACAATAGATTATTTGCCTTATTCTTCTTGACTTCCTGGATAAAGCGAAGGTTGCTGCGCAGAAGATCAGTCGTTGAGCCCGTATCTTTCAGCACACTTACGGTATCGACTCCCCGTTCCAGTCGATTGGCCAGCGCCATGAACAGTGCCTTGCCCTTGTACTGTTGAGTGAGCAATAGCATCTGGGCTTCTCTCACTACCTGGTGCTCTCGCCACCAGAGCGCCCCGTCCAGTGAAACGTAGGCGTTAAACAGACTGGGTTGATGTAGTAGCGTATTGACGACTGTCAGCCCACCGACGGAGTGACCGATAAAGGTCCGGTAGGTAGTCGTTGGATACGTTGCATCGATATAAGGAATCAACTCCTTTCCCACGAAGGACATAAACTTTTCGCCCGTGCCGACCGAGCCCGGGAATTCCTTGTCGACCCCGGTGGTGAGCTCCCGTAGTCGGTCTTCGTGCGCGATGCCCACCACCATCATGGGTGGACAAAGGCCTGATTCCTCCAGGTGCTCCACGATGCTCACCACGGAGTTGAAATTGTCCGGCCCATCCAGCAGGTAGATGACCGGATAACGCCCTGTATCTTTCTTCTTATCTCCGCCATTACTCACGGGCAAGTGAATTAACACGCTGCGTTTCAGCCCCAGGATGGCGGAAGGAATCGTTTCCTCAAATCCAAGGATAGGGGGGCTGCTGCGCTGCGCACTGGCGCCAAATGAAAACAGGAATAAAGCGAAGAGGAGGGAAATGGATTTCACGGAATGGTGTCGGAATAAGAGCTTGGAGAATGAAAAAAGATGGCGGGTACCGAGGCTCAGCAGCCAAGGCAGGGAGGAGAAGAAGAGAAAACATGGGTCGGGCATCCTATTCCACCGAAGATGCTGCCTGAGGTGACCGATTAGGGCTTACATTGGTACTGGTCGACGAATGCGCGAAACGTCTGGCGGTAGGAGGCGCTGACGGGAAGCCAACGGCCCGCCACCCGCACCTGGTCCCGCTCAACCACCTCCAGGCCGGTCAGCCCGACGATATAGGAGTGGTGAATTCGCGCAAAGCGGTCTGCCGGGAGTTGCGCTGCTAACCCCTTAAGGCGTAGCAGACTGACAATGCGCTGCGAACGGGTGTGTACGGCCACGTAATCGCGCAGCCCTTCGATAAACAGAATCTCATCCCGGTTCACTTTGTGCTGCCGCGCCCCATCCTTGATGAACAGGAATTCCGGCTCTGCCGGTATGGGGGGGTAGGAGCGGCGCGGCGGCGGGAGACAGTCGTCGGTCGCCGGCCTTGTGGGCCGCGCGCAGAAACCGCTCGAACGTGATGGGCTTGAGCAGGTAGTCGACGGCATTCACCTCAAAGCCCTGCAGAGCGTACTGCGAATGGGCGGTGGTGAGGATGACCAGGGGCGGGTGCGCCAGCGTGAACAGCAGCTCCAAGCCGGTGAGCTCGGGCATGTGCACGTCGGGCAGCAGCAAGTCAATGGGGTTGGTGCGCAGGATGTCCAGCGCGGCCAGCGGGCTGGCGCAGGCGGCGTGCAGCGCCAGAAACGACACCTTACCCACGTACTCGGCCAGCAGCTGACGGGCCAGGGGCTCGTCGTCCACAATGAGGCAGCGCAGGCAACTCATGACAGGTGCAAGGTAAGGTGGACGTGGAACTGGTCAGGCGCTTCGGTCAGCTGCAGCTCGTGCCGGTCGGGGTAGGCCAGGGCCAGCCGCCGCCGGACGTTGAGCAGACCCGTGCCGGGCTGGGGTACGCCGCTGCGGGCGGGTCGGCGGCCGTTAACCACGGTGTATTCGCAGGTAGTGGGCGAGACGCGTAGGCCTACTCGCACCCAGGCGGCGGGGTCATCATCGCGCACGCCGTGCTTGAAAGCGTTTTCCAGGAAGGTCATCAGCAGCAGCGGGGCCACGTAGATACCGGCGGGCTCGCCCGTCACCACGAAATCCAGGGCCACGGGGTGGTTCAGGCGCAGCTGCTCCAGGCTTAGGTAGCTGCGCCTGAACGCAATTTCCTGGCTTACCGGCACGGTGGGCTGGTTGGAATCTTCCAGCAGGTAGCGCATCATTTGGGCGAGCTGGGCCACGACCTCCGGCGTGTTGGGCGACTGGGTGTAGGCTAGGTAATAGAGGTTGTTGAGGGTATTGAAGAGGAAGTGCGGGTTAATCTGCGCCTTTAAAAACCGCAGCTCGCTGTGCAGCTGCGCATTTTCCAGGGCTTTGGCCTTGGCTTCCAGCGCAAACCAGTTAATCGAAAAGCGCAGCAGGCCAATGAAGAGGACGACGAACAACGTGCCGCCCATGCTGGACACCACGAAGACGAGGGAGTACAGGTGGGATTGGGGTAAGGTAGCAGGGGCGAAATACCGCAGGGCTTTCACTTTCAGCACCACGCACAGGGCAAAGGCCGCGCAGAATTCGAGCAGGTAACCAGCGGTCCGCTGACGGTCCAGCCACCGGGGCAGCAGGTAACCGTAGTTTAGGTAGGATAACAGGACATTGAAGAAGAGCGGCACCAGTACCCCGGGCATGGCATTACGCCAGCCAATGTCCTGCTGAATTAGGTAGAAATGGAACGAGCAGTAAGTACTCCAGAAGGAGAGGTGCAGCACCCGGTACCGATAAAGAAGTAAACGCATGGGCAGCCGGAAAACGAAGCGCAAGTATACTGCGCTCGGCCACGGGGCAAGCAACGGGATAGCCAGTATTCGACACCTGCGGGCTTTTATTCGACCGTTGCGCGGGGCCAGGCCTAACGGCACTCCGTGGGTCAACGGTCGAAAACCGCTTCGCAGGGTGGATGACTACTGGTTCATTTGGCGAACCGCGACCGAAGGAAAGTCTTCCGCTGCCCATGCGTTCACTTCTTCTCTCATTCCTATGTCCTTTCCGCGCACGCTGTTCACGCATGGCCTGCTGCTGGGCCTTACGCTCTGCCTCTACGCTACCCTTATGTGGCTTACGCGTCTGGCTACCACCTACCTGTCCATCGGCCAGTACCTGGATATACATATCATGCTGGCGCCGGTAGGGTTCATCATCGCCGCCATCCACCAGCAGCGTCGGCATAATGCTAATGGCTGAGCTACTCGTCCCCATTGCCCGCACAACGCTGTTAGGGCCTTACACGCAGCCCAACCCAGGCTACTCTGAACTGCCTAGCGGCGGGTGGCCAATTCTGGTAGCAAACGGTTGATGACGCTGTAGTTGAGACCAGTCCAGAACTCCGACCGCGCCAGGTCGATAAAAGTAGCCTCATCCGCCTCAATAGCCTGGTAGTCGTCGGTGGCGAGGTAGTCCTCTACATCGTTGACGCTGGCGAAGCAGAGCACCGAGACGGCATCAATGGGATTCCCCTCCGGGTCAGGCTGCTGGGTGGAGCCGATGTTGTGCAGCTGGGCATAGCGCCGCACGTAGGTGTGGGTGGCGGGCTGGGCCAGCACCAGTGCGGCGTGTGGCCCCAGCAGACGCTGCTGAAATTCCTCCCGACTCAGCTCGGGCCGGCGGTAGTGAATTTTGACCAGACTCAGCGGGTCGCGGTGTTGGGGACTGGGCAGCAGGATGTACTCGCGGGCAATTTCGCGGGTCACCAGGCGGAACGCCGTTTGCTCGTCGGCGATGATACGCTTGTCATACTGTGGCTGCTTGAGCACCTTCTGGATGTCAGCCTCCGCGGCGTAGGCGATGTAGGCAAAGCCGTCGAAGCGCGGGCGCTGGTAGGCCGGCACCTGGGCGTAGGGGTCGCTCACCAGCTTTTTATCGGCCGTAATCATGGCCTTGTAGGGCGGGCGGAAGTACGATGATGGCCCGCCCGCGAAGCGGTGCACCTGGTCGTAGCGCAGCACGGGCTCGTTGTCGGTGCCGGGCTCCTCGTAAGCGAATTTGGGGCCGTGTACCTTGCGCCAGTACTCATCCCAGTGCTCGTAGGCCAGGTTGGGATTCGCTTCCAGGGCAATTTCCGCCGGCTCTGCGTCGGGGTTTTCGATGCCCTCGCCGTGTCGGCCCTTGGTTGAGCCCGGGTCCATGGTGCGCTCGGCGCGCGGGGTGTTGTCAGCGCGCGTCAGAAAGGTGGGCGTCACGATGAGCGGCGCGTCGGTGGTACGGTACTCGGTGCGCACGGGCGGACGGTGCCGGTTGTCGGTCAGTTCGTTGTCGGCAGCGGCGCTGGGATGTAGCGAAGGCATAGGCAGGTAGGAAAAGAAAAAGCGGGCAGCTGGATGGCCACCTGCTTTCTTACGATGATAAACAGGAAACGGCCCTACCGAAGGAGTCAATCTGGACGCAATTCGGCAGTAAGGCTGATTAGCCTGCTAGGGGCTACTTGCCTTTTTGCGTTACCTGTTTTCGTTAAGCTCCTGCATAATTTCCCCAAACAACCGGGTAGATTTGAGCCGGTCTTCCAGGGCGTACATGCTGGAAGCGGTGATGAGCTCATCGGCCTGCGTTTCGGCCAGAAAACCTTGTAGCTGTTGCTTGACGTTTTGCTTGCTGCCGACAAACGAATACTTGAGCATCTGGTAGACGGCTGGGTGCTGCCACAGGTCTTGCAGCTCTTCAGTCATGTCCGTGGATGGCTGCAGGGGCTCTCTCGTTTGCCCTGTCAACATCCCGACAAACATGCGGATGACGCTCGTAAACTGCCGCTGGGCTTCTTCGTCGGTATCGGCCACGTAGGCGTTGAGGGCCACGATGGTATACGGCTGGCTCAGCGCCGCCGAAGGCTGAAACTCGTCACGGTAAATTTGCAGCGCCTGGTGTAAGTAGGTGGAGGCAAAGTGGCTGGCAAACGCATAGGGCAGGCCCAGCTTGGCCGCCAGGTGGGCGCTATCGGTGCTGGAACCTAAGATGTACAAGGGCACCTCGGTGCCCTCGGCAATCGGGGCCCGCACGGCAGCCTGCTTGTTGGCCGGGGAGAAGTAGGTCTGAATTTTCCCGATTTCCTGCGGAAAGGCCTGGGCTGCCTGCATGAAATCCGACCGGATGGCCTTCGCGGTCGGCGAGTCGGTGCCCGCCGCCCGGCCCACCCCCAAATCGATGCGGCCCGGATAGAGCTGCGCCAAGGTGCCAAACTGCTCGGCCACAAGCAGAGGCGAGTGATTGGGCAGCATGATGCCGCCGGAGCCCACCCGGATGGTCGTCGTATTTTCCGCCACGTACCCGATGAGCAAAGGGGGCGCGTTGCTGCCGATGTTATCGGAGTTATGGTGTTCGGCCAGCCAATAGCGGGTGTAGTGGGCGGCTTCGGCGGCCTGAGCCAGCGTCAATGAATTGTTGAGGGTCTGCTTCACCGTATCGCCTTGCGAGACGATGGCCAGGTCTAGAATGGAATAAGCGACTGGTGGCTTTTCCGGGCGGTTGGACTCGTTCACTGGGGTAGGCATAACTTCTTTAGGTAAGTGGCCGCTCGTAGCAGCAGGCCAGGTGTTTGATTAGCAGCAACAGCAAAGGGCGCTGTTTAAATCGTTCGAAACGCTGGTTTTGGTAATTCAAGATTTCCCCGCAGGGTTTGCGCTTCGTAGTCTCGGTGAAAGATGCCGCGTTCTTGAAGAATAGGTACTACCAGCTCGATAAAGTCTTGTATCCCATACGGATGGTCCTGCTGAACCATCAGCATGTCGATTGCTCCGGCTTCATACCACTTCTGTATCTCGTTGGCAATGCGTTCGGCGGAGCCCATGAACAAGGGAACGGGCCGGTGCGAATACGGACCTAGGGCGCGGATTGCCTGGTACTTCGCGTGGGCCTCGGCATCGGTGCGGCCCACGATGGGGTTTTGCGCCACCGACCGCACGAAGTCTGCCGGCTGCCGGCCTTTTTCAACCAGCTTCGCGGTCAGCGCATTGGCGAGCAATACCGTTTCCTCGAAGGAACTGCCCGCCATAAAGACGCCGTCGGTGTAGGACGTGGCTAGGTCCACGAACGTGGGGGAGCTACCGGCCATGTACAACACCGGCCGGCCCTGCACCGAGCGGCTGATATTCAGCGGCCCATCCACCGAGAAGTACTTGCCCCGGTAGTTAATGGGGTGCATCTTGCGCGGATTCAGAAACACGCCGCTTTGCTTATCGCGGGGAAAGGCGTCGTCCTCGTACGTGTCCCACAAACCCAGCAGAATCTCCAGGAATTCCTGGTGCATGGGGTATTGGTCGGCTTTGCCCAGGTGGCCCCGGCTGAAGTTCACCATCCCGCCGGGGTTGGAGGTGATGGCGTTCAGCGAGGCCCGGCCCTTGCTGATTTTGTCCAGCGACAGCACCTGCCGGGCCAGGTTATAGGGGTCGGTGTAGGAGGTCGAAGCCGTGAGCGAGAGGCCGATACGCTCGGTTTTCATGGCCAGGGCCGACATGAGCGTCCCTCCTTCGAACATGCTCAGGTAGTAGGGAATGTTGCCGGGGCCGACGTGGCTCACGTCGTACAGAAACAGGGTTTCAAACTTGGCCTGTTCCGCCAGCTGCGCCTGCTGAATAAAGAAGTCGATGTTCTCGCCGGCGTCAGCGGGCATGTCGGGGTGGCGCCAGGAGGAAAAATTCCACCCCGGCCCATCAATGACCGCGGCCAGCTTTAACGTTTTTCTGTTGTTCATCACGCAGAGTATGAATGTGTGCTTTTGCCCCGGCAGAACCTTCTCTGCAGGCGTAGGTCTGGCCGATGATATCCAGTACCTGCATGTCCTTTATATCGCCTCCGCTGACTCCGTAATGGCAGTCTTGTGCTCCTCCAGAAACTCGCGCAGGGTCTTAGCGGGCCGGCCCAGCACGTAGGGGATATCGTTCTGCACCATCGACATATAGGACATCCGGCCGTCGAGCATCTGTGTCACAAACTCAATGTTGGCATTCGCATACCAGCTCTCCCCGCCACTAGCCACCACCTGCTCAATCACCTCTTTAAAACCTTCGAGCCCCTTGTTCTCATACTTGATTTCCAGGCCAGTCACCTCGCTCAATAGCGCCGCAATTTCCTGCCCATTGAAGGTTTCCACGCTCAGCCAGTAGTGCTGGCCCCCATGGCGCTCCGGCCCATCAACGAGGGCTTTAGCGGCCACCGCTGCAATATCACTGGAGGCAATGTAGCCGATGCGGCGGTCGTCCCAGTAGCCGGTGTAGGTTAGGTTTTTGGGGATGTACAGCCCGGTGAACACCTCCATAAACATGTTCGGGTGGAGGTGAGTCCAGGCCATGCCGCTGGCCTCGATGTACTTTTCAATCATCTGGTGCCAGGCAAAGTGGGCATCGGTCGTGTCCCATTCCGCGAACACACCCACGTGCACGATATGGCGGACGCCGGCCTTTTTGGCCGCATCCACCAGGGTTTTGCTTTGCGTGAGCATGTCTACCGTATAGCCGGTTAGCAGAAACACGCGGTCCACCCCGGCCAACGCCAGCGCGAAGGTCCTGGGGTCATCCAGGTCCAGGTAATGGCCGTCTTTGCCTTCGCGGCGAAGCTGTTCTACCGTCTCCTGGTTGCGCGAGGTGATGCGCACATTGACCGCTTGACCTTCCAGGTCTGTTACGACTTGACGGCCGATGGTTCCGCTGGCGCCCAAAACAAGGACGGTCGGGTGTTGCTGGTTTTCCATGTGAGGTTGCATTGAAGTTGAACTCGGTTTGTAGGGCCTGGACTGGCTAAGCCTTACCTAGCTGCTTGGCGCGGTTGCCAGCCACTACTTCTTCGCGGGTGGGCCAGGCTTTGCGTTGCAGCAGCTCCGAGATAATCTCGTCGCGTATCTGCGGGGCCTTGCCGGGCACGGCGTTGGCCAGGGCCTGGGTAAGCTCCGGGGCCGTGAGTTCGGTACAATAGGCCGGGGTGCCGGGCTGCTGCCGCCACGAGTCGGCCAGGCCCCCCCCGTCCACCACGTCAAAGCCGAGGTCGTTGCAGAGGTCGGCCAGGAGTTGCTTGGCGCGCGCGTCGTCGCCCGCAATGGAAAGGGCGATGCGCCCGGGCGTGCCGGGCGCGGTGCCGCCGCTGGCAATCGTCTCGGCCAGCAGGTTGTTGAAGGCTTTCAGGAGGGGGCGACCTAACTGCTCGGCCGCCAGCACACTCTCCGGCTGGCCTTGCTCGAGCGCGTCGATTTTCTCGTCCCGGAAGGGGTAGTAGTTGCCGGTGTCCACCACGATTACCTCGGGGGGTAGCGACCGGAACAGGTCCTTGGGAAACTCATCAAGTACCTTGAAAGGCACGGCGACAAAAATAAGGTCCACGTCCTGCACCACCTCTTGCAAGGTGGCAGGGCTCGCCCCCAGCTCCTTCGCTTTCTGGGCCAACTCGGCCGGCTGGCGGGTGTTGGTCACTTTCACCTGGTGGCCGAGGGTGGCCAGGTTTCTGGCGAGGGAGCCGCCAACCGGGCCGGTGCCAATAATTCCAATTTTCATAAGATGGGAGTTGAGTGGTTTATCGTTTCTCGTTCCCACGACAATGACCTGCTTCGGGCCGTCCTGAAAACGCCTTGTTGAGCAGGGCGGTCAGAGAGCTAGCTTCTCTTCAGCGACTGCAGAAAGTCTTCTAGCTCCTGCAGCTTAACCCAGTTGAGACTTGTGTGAATGGACCGCCCTACCTTTTCCGATTTCACCAGGCCCGCCTCCACCAGGGCCTTGAGGTGCTGCGACATCGAAGGCTGGCTGAGGGGCACGCACTCCAGCAGATCACAGTACCGCATGCCCTCATGCCGGGCAATTTCCTGCAGGAGGCATAGGCGGTGCGGGTCGCTGAGCGCTTTGGCTAGCTTGACGAGGGACTTGGTATCCATAGAAAAGGGGGTGGGAGGAGGAGCGTTGCGCCGGGCCTTCACTGGCCATAGCTGGGGCGCTAGAACGGTGAACGGTGGCATGTGAGGGGGGCTACTGCCAGCCGCCGCCCACGGCCCGGTACAACTCCACGTTCGCTTCCAGCTGGGTGCGCTTGAGCGAGGCCAGCTCCAGCTCGCTTTGCAGGGCGTTGCTTTGGGCCGTGATAACTTCCAGGTAGCTGGCCAGGCCGCTGCCGAACAGCAGATTGGCGTTCTTGGTGGCCTCGCGCAAGGTGCGCACGCGTTCCGTGGCCAGGGCCTGCTGGGTCTGGGTGCGCTGGGCCTGCCCGAGGGCATCCGATACCTCGCCCACAGCCACCAGCACCTGCTGCCGAAACTCAATGACGGTACGCTCCCTCTCAATTTGAGCTTGCTGGTACTGGGTGCGCAGGGCCCCGCGCTGAAACAGCGGCTGCGTAAGCCCCCCGAAGGCCGTGCCAAACAGCGAGGCCGGTAAACTAAACCAGGTGCTGGCCTGGAAGGCGTTGAGGCCCCCTTGGGCCGTGATGGTCAGCGCGGGGTAGAGCTGGGCCTTGGTGTAGCCCACCGTGGCGTTGGCCCGGTCCAGGGCCAGTTCGGCGCTGCGCACGTCGGGCCGCCGGGCCAGCAGGGCGGCGGGCACCCCGCCCGCCGCCACGACCGGCACTTGCACCCGCAGCAGGTTGCCGCTGCGGGTAATGCCGCCCGGCAGGCGCCCGGCCAGGATGCTCAGGGCGTCTTCCTGCACCGTAATGGCCTGCTCAAACTGCGGAACAAGGCCGGCCGCCGTGAGGCGCTGCACCTCGACCTGCTGCACGGCCAGCGCCGTCACCTGGCCCGCCCGGAACTGGAGCTGAGTAAAGCGCAAGGTGCTGTCGGTAAGGGCCACGTTGCGCCGGGCCACGGCCAGTTGGGTGTCCAGCATCAGCAGGTTGTAGTAGCCTTGGGCCACCTGCGCCACCACCTGGGTTTGCACGGCCTTGCGGGCTTCCTGGCTTTGCAGGTAGGCCGCAAGGGCTTCCTGCTTGCGGCTGCGGATTTTGCCCCAGATGTCGGCTTCCCAACTCACGGAGGCCGCCAGGTTGTAGTCCTCGATGTGCCTGGAACCCAGAAACTGGCTGAGGGAAATACCGTTCAGGCTGTTGCTGGAGGGCCGGTTGGTGGTCACGCCCGCTTGCAGGGTAGCGGCCGGCAGGTAGCCCAGGCGGGCCTGCCGGAGGGTGGCCTGCGCCGAAGCGATGTTTTGGATGGCCAGCTGCAAGTCGTTGTTGCGCACGGTGGCGCTGTCGAGCAGCTGCTGCAGGGCCGGTTCGGTAAAGAAGCTGCGCCACGGCAGGCTGGCCACCGAGTTTGTATCGGCGGTTGAGGCAGTGCGGTAGGTAGCCGGCAGGGGCAGCGTGGGTAAGGGCACATCTTTCGACACTTTGCAGGCCGCTACGAGCAGCAGGCTGGCTAGCCCCAGCGCCAGACGGCGCCAGGGGGTAGGAGGGAGAATACTCATGGAGATTAACTTGCCGTGGCGTGGGCCGGTACCCGGGCCGGCATGGCCGGGGCGGGGTGAGGCGTGCCACTAAGGCGCTCGTTCAAACGTTGGAAAATCACGAATAGCAGCGGGATGAAGAACAAGCCCAGCACCACGCCCGTGAGCATGCCACCCGCCGCCGCGATGCTGATGGAGTGGTTGCCCAGCGCCGACGGCCCCTGCGCCCGCATCATGGGCAGCATGCCCACCACGAAGGCCAGCGAGGTCATCAGGATGGGGCGCAGGCGCGAGGCCGAGGCGTTGAGCGCGGCCTGCACCAGGGGCTCACCCGCCTGGCGGCGCTGCAGGGCAAACTCCACGATAAGGATGGCGTTTTTGGCCAGCAGGCCGATGAGCATAATCAGGGCTACCTGCACGTAGATGTTGTTGGTAATGCCCGCCAGGCCAATGGCGGCGAACACCCCCACCATGCCCGCCGGCAGCGAGAGCAGTACGGCAAAGGGCAGGATGTAGCTCTCGTACTGCGCGGCCAGCAGGAAGTACACGAACACCAGGCACATGAGGAAGACGACGGTGGACTGCCCGCCCGACGAGATTTCCTCGCGCGTGAGGCCCGAAAACTCGTAGCTGTAGCCCGAGGGCAGGTGCGCGGCCGCGGCGGCCTCCACGGCCTTGATGGCGTCGCCGGAGCTGTAGCCCGGCTTAGGCACCGCGTTAATGGTCAGTGAGTTGAAAAGGTTGAAGCGCGAGGCCGTTTCTGGCCCGTACACCCGCTTGAGGCGCACTAGCGTGCGCAGGGGCACCATCTCGCCCCGGTCGTTTTTCACGAATGCCCCGCTGAGGGCAGTAGGGTCGGCGCGGTTGGCCTGCTCAGCCTGCACAAGCACGCGGTAGTACTTGCCGAAGCGGTTGAAGTCCGAGGCCTGGGCGCTGCCAAAGTAGGCCTGCATGGTTTGCAGCACCGCTTTTACGCTCACGCCCAGCTGGGCGGCTTTTACCTCGTCTACTTCCGCCTCGAGTTGGGGGTAGTCGGCCCGGAACGAGGTAAAGGCCACGCCGATAGCTGGTTGCTTCATCAGCTCGCCGATAAACTCCTGACCCATCTGGCTGAGCTTGGGCAGCGGGCCGCCGGTGCGGTCCTGCAACACCACTTCCAGGCCTTCCACGTTGCCGAAGCCCGGCACGGTAGGCGTGGTAAACACGAAGGTATCGGCCCCCTTGATGGTCGCCGCCTTTTCGCGCATGGCCGCCATGATGGCGTTGATGTCTTTCACCGCCCCCCGCTTCTCGGTGGGCTTCAGGATAACGAACAAAGTGAGAGCCGAAGAGCTGCTCGACGAGGTAAGGATGCTGAAACCCGAGAGCAAGTTGATTTTGTCGACGGCCGGCATACCTTCCAGCTGCTGCTCGATCTGCAAGGCCACCTGGTTGGAGCGGTCCAAGGACGAGCCCGCCGGCAGCGCCATTGACATAACAATAAAGCCCTGATCTTCCGCCGGGATAAAGCCCGAGGGCGTGCGCTTGGCCAGCCAGCCGGTGAGCACCGCCACCAGCACCAGGCCGCTCAAGCCCACCCACTTGTGGCGCACCAAAAACTTGATGCTGCCCACGTAGCGAGAAGTCAGCCGCTCGAAGCTGCGGTTGAAGCCCGCAAAAAAGCGGGTCTTGAACGTGCTGGGCGTGGCGTGCTCGGCGTTGTGCGGCGTATGCTTGAGGAACAGCGCCGCCAGGGCGGGGCTCAAGGTCAGCGCGTTTACGGCCGAGATGATGATGGCAATGGCCATGGTAAAAGCAAACTGCCGGTAGAACACCCCGGTCGAGCCTTCCAGAAAGCCCACCGGCAAGAACACGGCGGCCATGACCAGGGTAATCGAAATGATGGCCCCGGTAATCTCGCTCATGGCGCTGCTCGTGGCTTCCTTCACCGAGTAGGTGCCTTCTTCCAGCTTGCTGTGCACGGCCTCCACCACCACGATGGCGTCATCGACCACGATGCCGATGGCCAGCACCAGAGCAAAGAGCGTGAGCAGGTTAATGGAGAAGCCCACCAGCTGCATAAAGAAGAACGTGCCCACGATGGCCACCGGCACGGCAATGGCCGGAATCAGCGTGGAGCGGAAGTCCTGCAGGAAGAGGAACACCACCAAAAATACCAGGACGAAGGCCTCGATCAGGGTGTGCTCGACCTGCTCGATGGAGGCGTCCAGGGCCACCTTGGTGCTGTACATGGTTTGCTGCTTCACGCCCTGAGGTAAATCTTTTTCCAGTTTCTGCATGGCCTTGCCCACGGCAATCTGCAACTCGTTGGCGTTGGAGCCGGCCGACTGGAAGATACCGATGTTGATGCCTGGCTTGCCCGAGATGCGGACGTGGCTGTTGTAGGTGGTCGAGCCGAGCTCCACCCGCGCCACATCCTTGAGGCGCAGCATCGAGCCGTCGGCATTGGCCCGGAGTACCATATTTTCGTAGTCCAGGGGCTGGTTGCGCTTGCCTTTGTACTTTATCACGTATTCAAACGCTTCCTGGCTGCTTTCGCCCAGGCGGCCGGGAGCGGCTTCCAGGTTTTTATCCTGGATGGCGGCCATCACTTCACCCGGGGTGAGGTGGTAGCTGGCCAGCTGGGTGGGGTTCAGCCAAACCCGCATGGAATAGGCGCGGTTGCCGCCGAACAGTGCCGTCGACCCCACGCCCGGAATGCGCTTAAGCTCGGGCACCAGGTTGATTTGGGCGTAGTTGTCTAGAAACGTCTGGTCGTACTGCTTCGGGTCTTCGGAATAGAGGTTGAGCAGCATCACGAAGCTGTTTTGTTGCTTGGCTACGGTCACGCCCTGTTGCACCACCTCGGCCGGGAGCTGGCTGGTGGCCTGCGCCACGCGGTTCTGCACGTTCACGGCCGCCTGGTCGGGGTCGGTGCCCAGCTGGAAGTTGACGCTGATCACCAGCGAGCCGTCGTTGCTGGCCGTGGAGCTCATGTACACCATGTGCTCCACGCCGTTGATGGCTTCTTCCAGCGAAGGGGCCACCGAGCGCAGCAGCGTTTCGGCGTTGGCCCCCGGATACACAGCGGTTACCTGGACGGCGGGGGGCGCAATGTCGGGAAACTGCTGGAGGGGCAGCTTCCACAACGCCAGCGCCCCCAGAATCACCAGTAGAATCGAGATGACGGTCGAGAGAACCGGCCGTTCAATGAATACTTTAAACATCTGGTTAACTGCTTAGTATAACGTAGAGGAAGCCGTGGCCTTACCTGGGGCGGCGCTGGCCGCAGCCGGAGCAGTGGGCTTAATGATTTGATTGTCCTGCAAGTGGTCCACCCCCTGCAGCACGATCCGGTCGCCGTCTTTCACGCCCTCGCCCACCAGGTAGTTGGCGCCGCTCTTACCCAGAATGGTAATGGCGTGGCGGCTGACGCGGTTGCTATCGCCCACCGCGTATACAAACACTTTATCCTGCAACTCAACCGTCGCCGCGGCTGGTACCAGCAGCACGTTGGGGTGCTGCAAGGGCAGACGGATGGTGCCCGTGTTGCCCGAGCGCAGCAGGCCGTCGGCATTGGGGAAGGTGGCCCGCAGGGTCACGGAGCCCGTCGTGCGGTCAAACTGCCCGGCCACCACGTCCACCTTGCCCCGGGTGGGGTAGGTGCTTTGGTCGGAGAGCACCAGGGCCACCGGGGGGAGGCGCCGAAGCTTTTCCTGCAGGGTGCGGCCCGCGTACTGGTTGCGGAAGGTGATGAAGTCGTCTTCGCCGAGGGCGAAGTAGGTGTGCACCTCGTGCACGTCGGAGAGCTGCGTCAGGGCCTGCGCATCAGTGGGGCCCACCAGGCTGCCCTGCTTGGTTTGCAGCCGCCCCAGGTAACCGCTGACTGGAGCCGTAATGGTGGTGTAGTCCAGGTTGATACGGGCGCTGCGGACTGCGGCCTTGGCGCGCTGCAAATTGGCCTGGGCCACCGTAAGGGTCGCCTGGGCCGTTTTCAGCTGCACGTCGGAGACGACCTTGTTTTGCACCAGTGGTGCGTAGCGGTCCACCTCAACCTGCGCGCTGGTTACGACCCCAGCCGCCGCCTGCTGGGCGGCCACAGCATTGTTGAGTTGCTCGCGGTAGGGCGCGTCGTTGATTCTAAACAGCGGCTGGCCTTTGCGCACCGCCGCGCCCTCTTCGACGAGGATGCGCTCGAGCACCCCCGTTACCTGCGGCCGGATCTCCACGTTTACCACCCCTTCAATCGAGGCGGGGTATTCCTGGTACGTGGTTTCGGTGCCGGTGTGCACCGGGGCCACCGGCAGGGCCGGGGGAGCCACAGC
This sequence comes from Hymenobacter swuensis DY53, assembly GCF_000576555.1. Taxonomy (NCBI): domain Bacteria; kingdom Pseudomonadati; phylum Bacteroidota; class Cytophagia; order Cytophagales; family Hymenobacteraceae; genus Hymenobacter; species Hymenobacter swuensis. The sequence continues at coordinate 45,050 of NZ_CP007144.1, read as the reverse complement.
TTGCTGCGGAGCCTGCTGCTCGGCGCAGCCTGCCAGCAGCAGGGTACCGGCCAAAAGAGAAGTTACTTTCATGAAGTAGGAGCCCGGGTTGAAGAGTAGAGGCGAGGTTGAGAGTGAGGGGGGGGGAGAAGAAACGGCCTTATTGCATAAATTAATAATTATGCGTTTATGTAATAAGATAAAAAAAGAGCCTTAAAGGTTTCTCCGTATGCGGCGGCAAAGATACCTTACATAAATCCATAAGCAACAGATTATGTTTTTAAATAAAAAGAGACCCGTTGTCGGGTGCCAACGGGTAAGGGAATAGAACTGCCTACTGAGCAGCAGCAACTGGTTTGAGCAGTTGCAGAAAGTCCTCCAGTTCCCGCAGCTTGTCCGGGTTAATGCGCAGGTACATGTTCCGGCCTTCTTTATGCGACTCGATCAGGCCCGCGTCGGACAGGGATTTGAGGTGCTGCGACATCGAAGGCTGACTGATCGGCACGCACGCATACAATTCGGTGCACCCCATCGTGTTGCCTTGGGCAATCTGCTGTACTAGGCGCAGACGGGTGGGGTCGCTCAGCGCTTTGGCTAGCTTAACGAGGGACTTGATATCCATAGAAAGTAAAGGTACGCATTACGCAGAACTCATGCGCATGAGTTGATGTGTAGACAACCATGGGCTTATTGATAAAGTTCGACCATCATGTAGGGCCCAGCTTTGGTAATCTAGTGCTACATGGTTGGGCTTTTACAAACGATAAAAAGGAGCGTAAGGAGTTTACTAAACCAGCGCACCTATTCGATTGTACAACTGGTAACCTATGAGTTTTTAGCTTTGACCAGCAACAACCTTCGTAAGTTTAGTTGTCTATCCTTGTTTAAGTGTATAGCCCATATGTGCCTGACATTCAATGGCATATAAAGGTATAAACTGCGTTCTATAAACGAATTCTCGCTTTTTATACTCTTTATTACTACAGTGGTTTTAACCACTGGCTCATACCATTTACTTTATGCCCACCGCCATATATCTGAGTCTATGAAGTCTCAAGCTACTCCCGTTGTACTCGTGAAACCGGCTCCTATTCCGGTTGTCCGCTAGCACAACACCATTGCCCAGGCCCCGTTACGACTACACGGCCTGTCAGTTGGATATCTTCTTCTGCTCTCCCGGCTGCACCGGGATGACACCCTGGACCAGGAGTACACCATCTACCTGAAAGAGTGAAGGCGCCGACCGAGCGGCAGTGGAATTACCAAAAGCTGCGCGAACACCGACATGGGCTCCCGTATGTTTGAGGTGAAAAGCGAGCGGACCTACCAAAAGCTGTGGATGTTTCAGCGAGTGAAATTCAGCAAGGGCAAGGTCTGCATGCAGATTCAGCTGGCGTCGCCCATCCAGCTGTTGCTCTTCAATCGCAAGGAAAACTTTACCTCCTACCAGCGGCACTCGGCCCTAAAGCTGAGCAGCAAGTACGCCAAGCAGATCTACCAGCTGGTCAGCCAATGGAAAGACAAAGCGGCCACGCGCACTAACTCGCTGGATGAGTTCAAGCAGATGCTGCACCTGAAAGACCCCAAGGGCAAGGAGCCCGAGCTGTTCCAGAACAGGGGCTGTTCCTGAAAATCTGCGGCCTGCACTAGGGCTGCTGTAGAGGGACCGGCCCGGGGGCTTCTTTCGCGGGCAGTGGCTGGCAAATGCCAGTATAGGATTCTTGGCCGCCAATGCGTCGGCCTTGGGTTCTTTCCACTGCCGGCCACCAGTGCCAATAGCCGTGATTTGTCCCCCTAAGCCTGGCATTAGGTAGACCTGACCAGCCGCCCCCCTGGTACTTTTGTATCCTGCCCGCACTACTCGTGTTGTCCGTGGCGGTCAACTGCTAGGCCCGGGAAAATCATCCCGTTTCAGTCGCTAAGTACCATGGGCATACCCGGGTCACTGTGCTGCCCATGGCCACGGTTAAAAGGTTGGTCCAGAAATAGCATTTGCCGCAATCACTTGTGCACTGCTTTTTTGCTTTATGCCTCACATAGCAGCGCATTAAAGAAGGGTATAGACAGGTCGGCCATACAATACAGTGCGGGGTGCCATTGCGCGCAGAGCTGGTCATAGCACTGCCGGTCAGGGTTAAGCTTGGCCTTGGTACAAAGGCTAAACTGTCGGAGCAGCTGAAGACTCCCAGTCGAAGACCTATTCCCCCAGCTGCAACCGCTTACGCACTACCTGACTAGGCCAGTGAATGCGTAAGCGGTTGGTTAAAAAGCTGATTAAAGCCTGCTGGTTTACTACAGCACCACGCCGCCGGTGGCTTCTAAGCGCTGGCCGTTAACCCAGCGGGCGGCGTCGGAGCAGAGGAAGGCGACGATACCGCCGATATCATCCGGCTCGGCCACGCGGCCTAGCGCCGTGACTTCCTTCACCCAGGCCCGAATTTCGGGCGTGTCCTGCATGGCCCCGCCGCCAAATACGGCCCCGGGCGCGACGGCATTGACGGTAATGCCGCCGCTGCCCAGTTCCAGGGCCAACTGCCGGGTGAGTACATCCAGGGCCCCTTTCACGCTCGCATAAACGGAATTGCCGGCATACGCCACGCGGGCAGCCGCCGAAGTGATGTTGATAATGCGGCCCCCGTCGCGCAGCAGCGGCAAAGCCCGCTGGGTCAGAAAATACACGCCCTTGAAGTGCTGGTTGAACAACTCGTCAACCTGCGCCTCGGTTGTCTCAGCAAACGGGACGATTAAGCCCGTGCCCGCGTTGTTGATGAGGAAATCAACTTTGTCAGTGCCGAACGTATCTACCAGCACGTTCGTGACCTGGGTGAAGAAGGCTGCAAAGGTGCTCGTATCGGCTACATTGAGGGGGAGGGCCACAGCACGGCGGCCCAAGGCCTCAATGGCGGCTACGACGGCCGCGGCTTCCGCCTGCTGGCTGCGGTAGGTCAGGATAACGTCGATGCCCTGTTGGGCTAGCTTAAGGACCATGTCCTTGCCCAGGCCCCGGCTGCCGCCGGTAAGCAGGGCGATTTTGGCAGTACGCATACGTGGAGGTTTGTTACGTTGAAATGAACCCGACAAAGGTCCGGCAGCCCGCTACCGCCCGTATTGTACCCCTCAATCTGATTTTTGTAGAAATCAAATCACGACGGCTTCCTGCGTCCGAAAAGCGCCCGGGCTGACGGTGGCGTAGCGGCGGAAGAAGTGCGAAAAGTGGGCTACATCGACAAAGCCCAGGCTATCGGCAATTTCCCCAAGCGTCCAGTCAGACTGGCGCAGCAGCACCTTGGCCTCCTGAGCCAGCCGCCCGCCGATGAGGTCGGTGGTGGTGCGGCCGGTGTGCTCTTTGAGCACCTTGTTGAGGTGGTTGACGTGCACGGCCAGCTGGTCGGCAAAGTCCTTGGCCGTGCGCAGCGGCACCTGCTGCTGGGAAGTGGTTAGGGGAAACTGCCGCTCGAGCAGCTCCGCGAAGCGCGAGGCCAGGCGAGCCGCCGAGTGGGCGGGGTGCAGCACGGTGGCCGGCTGCCGCTTCTGGCCCAGGTGCAGCAGCTCCAGCACGTAGGCCCGCAGCAGGTCGTACTTGTGGGCGTAGTCGGAGGCCAGCTCCTCGTGCATATAGGCAAAAATAGTCGCTGTTCGCGCCGCCTCGGCGGGTGTTAGCTGAAATACAGGCAGGCCGCTGGCCTGAAACAGCGGCAGCTCGTCAAGGGTAAGTCCCCCGAGTACGGGTAGCATGAACTCGGCCGAATAAAGGCAAAACTGGCCTTGCTGCCGCTCGGCCGGCCACCACTGAAATCCCTCCCTGGGCGTCGAAAACACCAGCGTGTCGGGCGCGATATCAATCGTCTGGTGGGCGTACTCGGCGCGGCTACGGCTGCGCAGGAAGCTGATTTTGTAGAACGAGCGGCAGGGGTAAGAGGCGCCGGGCCGCAGCTGGCTGGTTTCCCAAAAGTCGGCCAGATTAAACACGTTAAAGTGGCCCACCTCGCGCTGAATACCGCTTGGCAGCAGCGTATTCAGGTCGAGGCTGGTGCAAGGAGCCAGTTCTTGGTAGAGTGCCTGGAGCGCAGTCGTCTTCATCGTAGCGGGGTACTTGTAGGATTCAAAGGTACAGCCGCTCGAGGTGATTGCCGAGCACCATCACTATGGCGAACGGGTGATACCCAGCGCTGAGCCAACGGATTCCCAAGACGTTGCTGGCTTCCTACCTAGGCGTGTCGCGCAAAACTCTGAGCCGGCTGACTGCTTAGCGCCGGTTGAGGTCCCTGGAAGTGGGCCTGCTCGTTTGGCGTCCGCGCAGGTGAAGTTGCATTGCCACCATTGTAAATCGGGCCAGATGCGCGGCAGCGTCGGATCGACGAGCTCGGCAGGACCTGCCTTTTGGTTTGATGATAGGGATTTACCGCGCCGGGCGCTGGCCGGGTGTGATGTACCGCACACGAAAATAGTGCGCCAGGTCACGCCCAGCCGGCGGGGCAGGGGCGGAAATTTGCAACATCACAATCCACCGGCAGCCAGGCAGCGCCGCATGAGGGAGACCACAAAAAAAATTAGCTCTTGCCTTACTCGCGGCGATTCCTGCCTTTGCCCAAACCAAGCAACCACAGCACATGGAAACCTCCCCCACTAACTCCAAGGTCACCACCTTTAACTTCATTACGAACTCCCTAGCAGCTGTGTCAGCATAAGAATCCGTTACAAAAACGGCGAGGGCCACATGCTGGCCATTAGGCAGCACGATGATGCCTACGTCATTTAGAGCGGGCGACAAGCCCTGCGCGTTGGTGGCAGAGGTGCCCGTGCGGTGCGCGACGGGCGTGCCCGCCGGCAACAAGCCCTTGAGGCGTTGCGGGCCAACCGACGTATCCAGCAGCAGTTGCCACAGCAACTTACTGCTGGCTTTCGAGAGGGCCGTTCGTCGGCCCACTTGGCTTAACAAATCCAGCTGGGCCGAAGGATAACTCCAATTGCGGTATTGGTTGGCCCACGCTGCCGCCATTTCTGCTTCAGATACCTCGACTACGAACGGTGTGATGCCCAGTTGCCGGATGTAGGCCATCAGCTTAGCCGGGCCCCCAACCAACTGCAGGAACTTGTCGGGGATTTTCAGTACCCGCCGCCCTGGGGCGTAAAGTAGGTGATGTCGCCGACCCACACGCAATTTGGGGCCGTGGGGGCCGGCTGGCAGAGCAATCGGTGGTGCGCGGCACAAACGAGCGGGGTTGCTACGCGCAAGGCCAAGAATGCTCCGGCTAGGTGTCAGGGCGCTTTTTAGCCAGTCGTTGTATTTCTTACCAATTGGTAACGCGGATGTCGCCGGAGCGCTTCAATCTTTGCAGCGTACTTCCACGATTATGAAAGGCAACGCATTACAGACGGGCAACTGCGGTTTTCCGGGGGCTTATCCCACCTTCCATCTGGTAGCCACCGGCGAGAATTTAGCGGGTACGCCGTGGAACCTGAATTGCGCCCACGCACTCGAGACGCTCCTGCTCAATTTCCCCGCTCAACGGCTGAATTGGTTGGCCCCGGCCACTCAACCCTGGTTGGTGAGTCTGGGTCATCAACGCGGCGGCGACCACTCCACCGACCAGCTGCCGCGCCACACGCAGCTATTACGCCACCCGGAGGCCGTTTGGGCACCGACCCGCTGCTTGGCTTCGGCCCCCCGTCGGCCACGTCGGTAGTGCTATGGAAAATTTACGCAAGGCATTCGGGTTCGGGGGCGTATTGAACGCGGACGAAATCACCCAAGTGACGGGCCGGTTTGTCACGCAGCACCTGCGGGCGGGGGAGCATTTCTTTGCCCCCGGCGACTACCCCGACCAGCTAGGCTTCGTCAGCGCCGGGGTGTGCCGGCTCTACCTGGTGGGCCGGGTGCCGGAAGAAGAAGCCACCCGGTGCTTCATCCGGCCCCACCAGTTTATCCTGGACCTGGAGAGCTTTCACAGTAACCGGCCCACCCAGGTAGGCATTCAGGCCCTCACGCCCTGCGAGCTGCTGCGGCTCGACCGGCGCACCTGGCAGCAGCTGCTGGCCGAAATTCCCAAGCTCTTCATCCTCAGCAAGCTCCTGACGGAGGTGGCACTGCTCAACAACCTAAAAGACAGCGACTTTTTGCATTTCGGCACGGCCAAACAGAAATACGAGGAGTTCGTGAAGCGCTACCCGGACCTCGTCCTGAACGTGCCGCAACACTACATCGCGTCTTACCTGGGCATTACCCCCCAGTCGCTCAGTCGCATACGCAAAAGCACGGCTAGCTGATAGGCGCGTACGCCGCCAGGGCATGCCCCGGCCTCACCGCCAATAAGGGCGACGAAGCCGCCTCCGGTCCGTGGAAACACCGCTGGCTGAAGTCAGCACTGGGCATTGCGCGGGTTAGCGCGTGCCACCAACGCCTAAGGCCCCCATCAACAAACTGCCCTGTTTTGGGGCAGTCCGGTCGATGCTGCCCAGCAGGTTAGGCAGCTAATTCAATGTTTTTCAACTAGTAAACTCAACATCTTCCATGGCACAAGTTGTTCTCATTACGGGCGGTACGATGGGCATTGGGCTGGGCCTAGCGAAAGCCTTCCTGGCGCAGGGAGCCGCCGTGGCCGTGTGTGGCCGGTCCCGGGAAGCCCTCGACACCTTTTCGCGGACCTACCCGGCTGCGCTGGCCATCCAGGCCGACGTGACCAACGCGGCGGACCGGGCCGCGATGCTAGACCAAGTGGCGAAGCGGTTTGGCCGGCTCGATGTACTGGTTAACAATGCCGGGCGCTTCATCGAGCGGGACTTTACGACGGGCAGTGACCCGGCAGTAGACTTGGAACAGGAGGTGGCGCTGAACCTGACGGCCCCTATCCAATTAACCAGTGAGGTGCTCGTGCGCTGGCCGGCCCTGGCGGCCCTCGTGTTCGTTACCTCCGGCTTTGCCCTGGTGTCGCCCACGCGGGCGCCGACCTACGGAGCGGTGAAAGCGGGCCTGCATGGCTTTGCCGAAGGATTGCGTCGGCAGCTTACGCCGAAGGGTATTCATGTGCTGGAGCTGCTGCCGACCACCACGGACACCCCCGGCACCGCGCACGAAACCCGCAAGAAAATGACGACCGAGGAAGTGGCGGCCGTCACGCTCAAGGCCCTAGCGCAGCGGCAGCCCCTGGCGTTGCCGGGACCCATGAAATTTTTGCCCACGCTGCTGCGCATTGCCCCACAAGCGGCTAGCCGCATGGTCGCCAACATCTGAGAATGCGCCTCCAAAGGAAGAAGTAACCATTGCGCCGGACTGACAGCCTGGTTTGCCCTGGTGGAGCGGGCCGGCGTGCGCGCCTGCTTTTCGGTGCTGGTGCCAAGTACGGGCGGGGTGGCCTTGTTGGGCTTGCAGATTGCCAGAGCCCACGGGGCTGAAGTTATGCCGAGGAAGCAGCGCATCCATTACTTGTGGGTTAGTTGCCCGATGGGCTCGGGGCTGGCGAGAAACGCCGCCCGAACGACCGGCCAGGCCGGGTCACCGGGATAGAGAGCATTGCGCAGACAGACCCATGTCAGCTGTTGCACGGCGGCTACGCGGGCAGGATTCTCATTGGTGGTTTTGGTAACCAGCTAGCCCGTGATGCCGCCCAGCATATGCTCAGCGCCAGACAAAGTCAGCAGCCATTCGGCCCTAGGGCTCAGCGTGAAGGCATCCGTGAACCAGGCCAGCCCGCGCGTAGTCAGGGGCGAATCATCGGCGTCACCGGCCACGACCAGGGTGGGAGTATTCAGCTCCGGGAAGCTGCTATTGAGCTGCGTAAAGAAAAGGAAGCATCAGCCGTCGGTTCACTACTTGCAAGAGACTGCTGAGTTCGGGGCAGTGCCTGTTGGCCGGCCGGTGCACGCTGGTGGTTTGGCGCCGCTACGAGCATGTCCGGACCGGGACGTCAGGCTCAAGTCAGGGGAGATGCTCTCCAAACCGTAAACGGGCTACAACTTCCCCGCGTTGAGCTACAAAACCCGGACGGTGACGGCGGAATTTTGCCTTCGTAAAACTTCGCGACGCTTCTTATGAACAAAGTATGGTTGATTACCGGTGCCAACCGCGGCATCGGGGCTGAAATTGCCCGGGCGGCCCTCGCCGCCGGCGACTACGTGGTAGCCGCCAGCCGCCACCCGGAAACCGCCGCCGACACGTTCGGCCACCACCCTCACCTCACCGCCCTGCACTTGGACGTGACCCGCGAGGCCGACGCCGCGCGCGCCGTGCAGCAGGTCATCGACCAGCACGGCCGGCTCGACGTGGTGGTCAACAACGCCGGCTACCCCCTGCTCGGGGCCCTGGAAACCACCACCGACGCCGAGGTGCGCCGCCAGTTCGATACCAACGTGTTCGGGCTGCTCCACGTGACGCGGGCGGTGCTGCCGCAACTGCGGAAACAGCGGGCCGGGCACATCATTAACATCTCCTCCATGCAGGGCGTCATCGGGGCCCCGGCCTCGTCGAGCTACAGCGGGTCCAAGTTTGCCGTGGAGGGCCTAAGCGAGTCGCTGCAGCAGGAAGTGGCGCCGCTGGGCATCCGGGTGACGCTGGTGGAGCCGGGCACCTTCCGCACGGAGCTGCTCAGCGACAAGTCGCTGCACAAGGCCCAGGATGTCCTGCCCGACTACGCCCCGACCGTGGGCCAGACGCTCAGCTACGTGGACCAGTTCAGCGGCCAGCAGCCCGGCGACCCGCAGCGGCTAGCTGCCGCCATCGTCCAACTCACCAACGAGGCGGAACCGCCGCTGCGCTTTCTGGCCGGCTCGGATGCCGTACAATACGTACCCCAGGCGTTGCGCCACCGCCTGGCGGAAGCCGAAAAGTGGCACGCGTTGTCCGTGTCGACCGATTTTCCGACCTGATTTTTGTTCCCCAACTGGCCGGGCATATCGCCCGCGCCAGGTACTGGCCACCGGACGGCGCCGGCCGGTGGTCCTGTTCTCCTTTGCTCGCATGAAATCGTCCCGCCCGCCGCTGAACCATCTGCGCTCCATCTCGGCCCTGCACCAGACGCTGCAGGTGCCCAAGCCCACGCATCCGCTCATCAGCGTGGTGGACTTGCGGGACATGCAGGCCCGCACCCAGCAGACCATTTCCTACAGCTTCTACACCATTGCGTTCAAGAAGCTGACCGGGGGGCAGCTGCGCTACGGCCAGCAGCACTACGACTTCGACGAGGGCGTGCTGATTTTCACCGCCCCGCACCAGGCCGTGCGCCTGGAGTCGGAGGTGCCGGTAATGCTGGAAGGCTGCCTGGTGGTCGTGCACCCGGATTTTCTGCAGGGGTATCCCCTGGCCCGCAAAATCACGGAGTACGGCTTTTTCGGCTACGCGGTCAACGAGGCCCTGCACCTCTCGGCCGCCGAGCAGCAGCAGGTGCTGGACATGATGCAGCGTCTGGCCCAGGAGGTGGCCGCCCCCATCACGGCCTTTACCCAGGACCTGCTGGTGGCGCACCTCGACCTGCTGCTGACCTACTGCAACCAGTTTTACCACCGGCAGTTCCTCACGCGCCGGGCGGCCAGTCACGACGTGGTGAGCCGTTTCGAGCAACTGCTGGCCGAGTACGTGGCCGGCGACCAGCTCCCCAGCCACGGGCTGCCCAGCATGCAGGAGCTGGCCGGACAGCTGAACCTATCGGCCAACTACCTGAGCGACCTGCTGCGCACCCATACGGGCCTCACCGCCCGGCAGCACGTGCAGCAGAAACTACTGGACTACGCCAAACAGCTACTCACCACCACCACCCTCTCGGTAGGGGAAGTGGCCTACCGCCTGGGCTTCGAGCACTCCCAGTCGTTCAGCAAGTTCTTTAAGCAGCACGCCGCCGTCTCACCCCTCCAGTACCGGCTGTCTGTTCACTAACCCCAGTTCATCTCCCTCCTCCTTCATTCCATGGAAAACAAGACCGTTGATTTAATTTTTGCCTTCACCGTGCAGCCCGCCGACCAGGCGCGCTACGAGCAGGCGCTGGCCCAGCAGCTGGCCATCACCCAAACCGAGCCGCACGTGCTCAGCTACGAGATTTTTCGCCAGGCCGAGGGCAGCTACTGCCAGCACGAACGTTACGCCGACGAAGCGGCCATCCGGCTGCACATGCAGAACACGGCCGTCCCGCTGAAAATATGGGGCGAAGTCACCACCATCACCCACATGACGGCGCTGGGCCCGCTGAGCGACGAGTTTAAGCAGGAGTTCGGGATGGACAGCTACCTGCCCTACGCGGCCGTTACGCGCTGACAGGCACTCTTCTTCCGGGAACAGCCTAAGGCGATTTCCCTGCCCGCTACTAGTAAAAAGGACGTGGTTGGAAGCCACTTTCTTAGCTGATGTACCAGGAAAAGTCAGCACAAGTAAGCCGGACTCATCCGGCCTACTTGTGCTGACTTTTTCTGGTACTTCGGGTCAGCGCCACTAGTGGCAGCGCCTGCCTAACGCCTCCACGGCTAGGGAACCGCCTCAAAAGAGCAGCGCCACCTTTCCCTGCGTTTGGCGGGCTTCCAGCTCGCGCTGCGCGGTCCGGACTTCCGCAATCGGGTACGTCTGGACGGGGAGCTGCAGGGTACCGGCCCGAAAGTACCCCAGCAGCTCCTCGGTGTATTCCCCGAATCGGGCCATTTCGGCAAACACCGTGTAGCCCCGCACCAGCTGCCGCTGCCCGATAAGCTGCTGGGCTTCCAGCCGGGTGGGCTCGCCGCTGGCCGCGCCGTACACCACGGCCGTGCCGCCGGCGCCCAGGGCCAGCAGGGCCTCGGCCCCCACGCGGCCGCCCACGGCATCGAACGAGGCGGCCACGCCCTGGCCGTCGGTGGCGGCGCGGACTTGCTGCACCCAGTCGGCGGCGGCGTAGCACACTACGGCGTCGGCTCCACTGGCTTGGGCGGCGGCTTTTTTCGCGTCGCTGCCCACGGCGGCCACTACCCGCAGGCCCCGGTTTTTGGCCACCTGCACCAGCAATGAGCCTACGCCCCCGGTCGCGGCCAGCACCAGCACTGAGGCATAGCTTCCGGTGTTGAGCAGGCCCACGGCCGTGGGGCCCTGCGCCAGCAGGGCGGTGGCCTGCGCGTAGCCCAGCTCCGCCGGCAGGGGCATTGCCTGCGCGGCCGGGGCCACCACGTATTCGGCATAGCCGCCGCTAGGGAGCATGGCCATCACCCGCTGGCCCAGCTGCCGCGTGGTTACGCCCTCGCCCAGGGCCTCGATGGTCCCCGCCACCTCGTAGCCCGACACGTAGGGCAGCGGGAGCGGCGTGGGGCTGCTGCCCTTGCGCTGCCAGATGTCGGCGTAGTTGACCCCGGCGGCCGCCACTTTAATCAATACTTCGCCCTCCTGGGGTCGGGGCATCGGCGCGTCGACCAGCTGTAATACGTCGGCGTCGCCGTGGGCGGCAAATTGAACTACTTGCATAAGTGTGCTAGGATAACTCCTTCGGTTTCGGTTTGCTCGGAATGAATTCGGTCCGGGGTGGGCTTTCCGGCAGTGTGTGGCTCGGCCTGACACTGCTGGAAAGCCGCTTCCTGGTCCGGCGGTAGGTAGTCAGTCATGCCCGGCGTTACCACGGAATTTCACCCGTTACAGGGGTGTTTTCCTCACTGATAAACTTGCCCGTGGGGCCGTCATCCCCCACCAGCACGTATTTGGCAATCCGCGTCCCGGCTTCCTGCACGGTGCCGGTGCCGCGGTGGCCGTTGAGGTCGGTGGCCGTGAAGCCCGGGTCCACGGCATTCACCTTAAAGGGCGTGTCGCGCAGCTCGTAGGCCAGCACGATGGTGTACATGTGCAGCGCCGCCTTGGAGGCCGGGTAGACGGCGCCCTTGTGGTGGTAGTATTTCCAGGCCGGGTCGCTGCTCAGCGTCAGCGAGGCGCCGCTGGAGCCCACATTAACGATGCGGGGCTGAGGAGCCAGGCGCAGCAGGTCAATAAAGGCCTGCGTGACCTGCACCACCCCGAACACGTTGGTGGCAAACACCTCCTGAAACGTGGCCACTGCGGCCCCCAACGCGGCTTGCGGCATCCCGCCGGTAATGGCGGCATTGTTGATGAGAGCGTCGAGCACCGGCGTTTTGCGGCCGATTTCAGCCCGGGCGGCCTGCACCGAATCGGCATTGGTGACGTCGAGCTGGATGGCTTCTACTTCGGAGAGGCCTTCGGCGTGGAGCTGCCGGGCGGCCTGCTGGCCCCGGACTAGGTCGCGGCTGCCCAGAAAGACGTGGTAGCCCTGCCGGGCCAGCTGCCGGGCGGTTTCCAGGCCGATGCCTTTGTTGGCGCCGGTGATGAGGACGGTTTTCATGGTCGTTGCGGTTGGTTACGTCGCAAAGGTCCCCCGCCCGAAAAGCCCCGGAGTTGCCATTTGGCAAAAAGCGCGTCAGCGGATGTTGCGGCGAATCCGGCTCAGCGAGGACTGCGTCATGCCCAGAAACGAGGCCAGGTAAGACAGCGGAATCCGGTTGGCCAGCTGCGGGTAGTTGGCCAGAAACTCCCGGTAGCGGGTGGTGGCATCCTGGCTGACCATGGGGCTGATGCGCGCCAGCTTCTCGTGCAGGTGCCGGGTGGTCATCTGGTGCACCATCTCGCGCCAGCCCACGATGGTGTGGGCCAGCTCGTCCCAGTCAGGCTTGGTGAATACCAGCAGCCGGCAATCGGTCACGGCCTGCACGTACTCGGCGGAGGCCAGGCCGTCTTCCAGGCCGCGCAGGTTGGTGGTCAGGTGGTGCTCGTCGATGAAGTTGCGGGTGATTTCCTGGCCCTGGTTGTTGTAGTAGCAGATGCGCAGCACGCCCTCCAGCAGAAACCCGACCCGCCGCGACACCTGGCCCGCCTCCAGAAAGTAGGCGTCGCGGGGCAGCGCCAGCGGAGTGGCCTTGGTGGCAATCAGGTCCAGCTGCTGCGGGTTGAGCGAGCCGAACTGCAGCAGGTAGGTAAAGAGTTCGTCCATGGGGGCAAGGTACGCGGGCGCAGCGGGGCCGCAGTTGCCATTTGGCAAAAAGGCTTTCCGTGCCCGGCAGGTACCCGGCAACCCACCCGTACGCTCCAATGCCCGCTACCCCAGCCCGGCCGCATAGCCCGAATTGGCGTTGGGCGGAAAAGGCTGCTTGCGGATTGCCCCGGCCCCCGCAAAGCGGCCGGCTCAGTGGCGGGTGAGCTGCTGCCGCACCTCGGCGGGCAGATGAGGCAGGGCCAGAACCTCAGCTAGCCGGCCCGCCTCGATTGTGCGCGCCCGCAGCAGCAGCGAAATATCCTGAATGGTAACTTCAGTCGCGGCTGCTTCTAGCAGGGTGAGCGTATCGCCAGCCTGTACCGTGCCCGGCTCCTCAATGCGGAAATAAATGCCCGGCCGGTTTACCTGGGCAAAGCGGGCAACCATGCCCTCGTCCTCGAAGCGGGCGTTGAGCTTGTAGCAGGGCTGTCGGGGCTGCACGGCCCGTAGCCGGGCTGTGCCAAGGCCAAACACGTCACCCATCCGCACGGCCGTTTCGAGCAAGCCTTCCGTCGTCAGGTTTTCCCCAAATAAGCCGGGTGTCCAATCCGTCCAGTTGGGTAGCAGGGCGCGCCAGGCCGCATAGTGGGCAATGTCGTAGGCATACACTGCCTTGTCGGGGCCGCCGTGCACGCGCAGGTCGGCTTGCGCGTCGCCGGCCAGGTTATACCCCGCCAGGGCGACGGGGCCCGCCACCGGCTGCTTGAAGATAGCCGTGTTGATGGCACGGCCGTTCCACTGCAGCACGCGGGGCAGCCCGACATTAAGAGAGAGAAGTTGCATGGGATGAAGAGCAAAAATCAGTGGAAAAGCGGCGCTGGCTGACAGGTAGCTCGCTGGCATCTAAGCGGGCACAACTGGGCAGTAGCACATCGAAAGCGAGCAGCAACGGGGCCCTACCCCGCCAGCACGGGCGCCAGAAAAGCGCGGATGAGGCGGGCTATTTCGACCACGTGGGTTTCGAGTGCGAAATGACCGGTGGGCAGCAGGTGTACCTGGGCGGCGGGGTTGTCGCGGCGGTAGGCCTGCGCGCCGGCGGGCAGGAAATACGGGTCGTTCTCGCCCCAGACGGCCAGGGTCGGTGGGCGGTGGGTGCGGAAATATTCCTGGAAGCGCGGGTACAGCGCCACGTTGGTCCGGTAGTCCAGGATGAGGTCGAGCTGCATCTCGTCGTGGCCGGGCCGGCTCAGGCCCCAAAGGTCCAGCGCCGGGCCCTCGGGTGCCACCTGCGAGGGGTCGGGGGTGCCGTGGTGGTACTGAAACTGAACTGTTTCTTCCGTGTGCATAGCCCGCAGGGCCGCGCGGTTTTCGGGGGTGGGATGCTGCCAGTAGGTGTAGGCCGACTCCCATTCGGTGCTGAGGCCCTCCTCATAGGCGTTGCCGTTCTGGGTAATCAGGGCCGTGACTCGCTCCGGATGCGCGACAGCCAGACGCAGGCCTACCGGGGCGCCGTAGTCGAACACGTACAGAGCATAGCGGGCCAGTTCTAGTACCTGCGTGAAGCGGTTGATGACTTCCGCCAGATGGTCGAAGGTGTAGGCAAACGCCGCAGCGGGGGGCGAGGTAGTGAAGCCAAAGCCCGGCAGGTCGGGTGCTATTACGCGGTAGCGGTCGGCCAGCAGGGGCATCAGGTGGCGAAACATGTGTGACGAGGTAGGAAAGCCGTGCAGAAGCAGCAGTACCGGCGCATCAGCCGGGCCAGCTTCGCGGTAGAACACGTCGAGGCCATCCACGGCAATTGTGCGGTAGTAAATCGGCGGTTGGTCTGTCATGAGTGAAAAAATGAAGTAAACAGAGTTTGAAACAGGCTTTTATCAGAAAGCCAATTCTGTACCATTCAGTACAGAATCAGGTAAAAAAAATCAATTCCTGTCAATACAGGATGGCCAGCTGCAGGTCCAGCAGCTCACGCAGCTGCCCGTTATCGGGATAGAGGCGACGGGTGATGCTCAGCCCGTTCCACAACGTCAGCAGGTGCCGGGCCAGCAGCCGCGCATTGGTCGGGTTGGTGAGTTGGCCACTGGCCTGGGCCTGCTCAATGACGACGAAAAACTGCGTTTCCAACTGCTTGAGTAATTGTCCGGCGGCCTGTTGCAGTTGCGGGTCCACTGCGGCCATCTCCATCACGGTGTTGCCTAGGTAGCAGCCCTTCTCGTGGGCCTCCGGTGCGGCGGTGGCAATGTGATAGAAGTAGTCCTTCAGCACCTGTACCGGCTGGGCGCTGGTCGCCACGCGCTGTTCGAGCTGGTGCAGGCTCTGCTGATGGAATTGCTGGATTGTTTTGGCAAACAGTTCTTTCTTACCCCCTGGAAAAGCAAGGTAAAAACTACCCTTACCAATCCCCATGGCGGCCAGCAGCTCTTCCGTGGAGGCGGCGGAATAGCCGCGTTGCCAGAAAACCTGCTGGGCGCGGCTGATTACATCCTGCTCATCATACGCTTTGGGTCTTCCAGTCATACTAAGGCCAGGCAGGTTTTATTATTGTACCGTTTAGTACAAATGTACTGCTAAAAAATTAACGATGCCCATAAGTGC
The DNA here is from genome assembly GCF_000576555.1 of Hymenobacter swuensis DY53. Taxonomy (NCBI): domain Bacteria; kingdom Pseudomonadati; phylum Bacteroidota; class Cytophagia; order Cytophagales; family Hymenobacteraceae; genus Hymenobacter; species Hymenobacter swuensis. Next base: position 29,559 of record NZ_CP007144.1, on the reverse strand, counting down.
ACATGCATGACATTGACCCTGCTGCATCAAACAGGGTAAACAGTAACCCTACTTGGAAAAAAGCCGCGCCCAGTGCGCGGATTCTGCGAATCCCAGGTCGTATTTCAGGGTAGCCGTACGTGCGTCGGCAATCCGGAGAGGCTGTCCAGGCGCTGCTGGTGCTGCAGGCCCCACGCTTCGAGCACCTCAATCACGGGGTCGAGCGAACGGGCATAGGGCAAGAGCTGGTAGTCCACGACTACCGGTGGGCCGGGCGAAACCGTGCGGACGATGAACTGGTGGGCCTCCAGCTCCTTGAGCTCCTTGGCCAGCACCTTGGTGGAGATGCCCGGCACGCTGCGTTCCAGGCCGCGAAAATGCCGGGTGCCCGTCTGCAGTGCCACGATGATTTGCAGCTTCCACTTGCCATTTACAACCAGCAGGGCGTGGCGCAGGGCGTGCATGGTCTGAGCGCAGGAGGTCAGGTCGGAGTTGGTCATGGCAGTAACGGCAAGATGAGGAGCGGCATACCAGCCTGATTACCTACAGGTAATCAGGCTACCGCCACGTAATCTGTAGTGGGCGCAAGGTACAAACAAAGGCCAGGCTGATTACTTGAGGTAATCAGAGTACCATACCACCACGGGGCTACGCAGTGGCCGGGCAGTCGGCCCCGGCGGGCAGGCCCAAGGTGGCGGGCTCGTATTCCTCACCTTCTTCCCCCCTTCCTTACGTTTATGCAGATTCTGCAAATCATTTCCAGCGCCCGCGGGGCCGAATCGTACAGCACCCGCCTCAGCCAGGGCATCATCGACAAGCTACTCGCAGCGCACCCCGGCAGCACCGTGGTAGTGCGCAACGTGGCGACCCACCCGTTTCCGCACCTTGAAGAGGCGCACTTGCAGGCCTACTTCACGCCCGCCGAAGGCCGCTCTGCCGAGCAGCAGCAGGCCGTGCGCCACTCCGACGAAGCCATTGTCGAGGTGCTGGCGGCCGACGTCCTCGTGCTGGGGGTACCGTTCTACAATTTCAGCATTGCCTCGTCGCTCAAGGCCTGGCTCGACCACCTCACGCGGGCAGGCATCACGTTCCGCTACACCCCCACGGGTCCGGAAGGACTTATCACGGGCAAAAAGGTGTATCTGGCCGTGGCTAGTGGCGGCATCTACTCTGAAGGCCCGCAGCAGGCCGCTGATTTTGCCGTGCCCTACCTGCGCTGGATGCTGGGCTTCCTGGGCATGACCGATGTGACCGTGGCCCGGGCCGAAGGCGTCAAGCTGCCGGAATTCCAGGCTACCGCTCTGCAAAAGGGCATTGAAAGCGTTGTGGTATAAGCCCAGCTGGCCGCACGGCCAGTAAAGTCCCGGCAAGTGCCTGCCATTGGCCAGAGCACCTGCCGGGACTTTTTTATTCTGAAGAAGGCGGCTCTATCTCACACGGCAGCTTTCGGAAGCTGTTTGCGTGATATTCATACTTTTTAGTTTGAATGACATTTTTCGTCGTTGCCAATGGACTGGACCTTTGTAGCAGTAATCTGAGTGGGCCGGTCAGCGCCTGCTACACGACAAAAGTCGCAGTGATTCTAGCAAGTAACCACAGTCAAACGCAACAACCATGGCAACCACAGAAATGAATGCGCAGTCCGAGGAAGGACAATCCTTTGAACGGGCGCAGGAAGCAGGCAATGAATCTTCTGTTTCCCCGAAGGCCCCAACGGGGGCGATGAATACGATGAAGGCGGTGCAGCAACACGCGTTTGGAGGGCCCGAGGTGCTGCGCTACGAAGATGCTCCGGTACCCGAGCTCCAGCCGGGCGAAGTGCTGGTATGGGTGCACGCCGTCGGCATCAACCCGCCCGACTGGTACCTGCGCGACGGCTACAAGGCCCTGCCGGCCGAGTGGCGCCCGTCGGTCACCTTTCCCCTCGTGCTGGGCACGGACGTGTCGGGCATCGTAGCGGCCGTGGCCGAGGATGTGACCGACTTCGCGGTGGGCGAGGAGGTCTTCGGCATGGTCCGCTTCCCAAGCGTCGGCGAGAGCCGCGGCTATGCCGAGTACGTGGCGGCGCCCGCCACCGACCTGGCCCGCAAGCCGGCCGGCCTCAGCCACGTGCAGGCCGCCGGGGCCCCGATGTCCGGCCTCACCGCGTGGCAGTACTTCATTGCGCTGGGGCACACGGCTCCCAACCCGTTTCAGCCGGAGGCGCACCGGCCGGTGCCGCTGCGGGGTAAGCGGGTGCTCGTGAACGGGGCCGCGGGCGGCGTGGGCCACCTGGCGGTGCAGCTGGCCAAGTGGCAGGGCGCCTACGTCATTGCCGTGGCTTCGGGCGGGCAGGAAACGCTGCTGCGCGAGCTGGGCGTGGATGAGTTCATTGATTACGCCCAAACCGCCGCCGAAGACGCAGTGCAGGACCTGGACGTTGTTCTCGATACCCTCAGTGGCCCCACCACGGGCCGTTTCCTGCACACCCTTAAGCGGGGCGGCGCGCTGTTTCCGGTATTTCTGGGTTTCACTGATGCCGAGGAAGCGGCCCGGCGGGGCATCACCGTGTCGATGACGCAGGTGCGCTCCAGCGGCGCACAACTCGCAGAGCTCGGGCGCCTGCTGGAGGCCGGGACGGTGCGCGTAGTCATCGACAGCACGTACCCGCTGGCCGAGGCACGCCAGGCCCACGAGCGCGCCGCCCGCGGGCACATCCAGGGCAAAATCGTACTGACGGTCGCGTAATTCCACACGCGGTACCGATAGGCTGCCAGCCCCTCCTGCAGCCCCAAAGCGGCTTCGCAGGGGTTGGCAGATTATCGATACCCTTCCCCCATCCAGCTCTCTTCCAATGCCTACGTCCGATAAAGCTGCCGAACGGCACCTGCTCGTCACCGTGCAGAGCCAGCCCGCGCACGGCGCCCGCGTGCAGGAAATCCTGCTTGAACTGGTGGGCTTGGTGCGCGCGGAGCCGGGCTGCCTGTATTACAACATCTTCCAGCAAGCCGAGGCCCCCGATACGTTCCTGATTGCCGCCGCCTGGCTCGATGACGAAGCCATCGCCGCCCACCCGACGCCGCCGCAGTCGCGCCTGGTCGAGCAGATACTGCCGTTGCTGGCCACCCCCATGCAGGTGCTTCCTATCCGGCGGGTGAGCGAGAACCCCGCTTAAACCATACCACTCGTAGCCAGTGCCCGGCTGGCCGGTACCGGACGTATCCGTTGCCGGCCAGTCGGGCTTTTGCCGGTTAAGCAGCTTGGCCAGTTGGGCTGTACTGGGCTGTGGCCTTGCCGGCAATGCGCTCTACTTGGTTTTCGTACTTTTACCGCATGACAAACGCTGTTGCCAGCAGGCCGGCTCCGCGGCCCACCCGGGAGTTGAAGCTGAAAGGCTTCAAGGTGTACGCGGTGGACCGCCCGTGCACCACCCCGCCTTACTTCACCCGGCGCGACTACTACAAGGCCATGCTGCTCACGACCCGGGCCCGGCTGCACTACGGCCACCAGCACTGGGACCTCGACGGCACGTACCTGCTGTTCTTCAACCCGCACATTCCGTATTCGCTGGAAATGCGCGGCGACCTTCGGCACGGCTCCATCAGCCTCTTTACCGAGGAGTTTATCACGTCGCTCGACCGGTCGGAAAGTCTGCCCCAGTCGCCTTTGTTTAAAATCGGGAGCCCGCCCCTCTATCAGCTCAGCGAGACGCAGATCCCCTTCATGACCAGCATCTTCCAGAAGATGCTGACCGCGCAGGAAGGTGATTATCCCTTCAAGGCTGAGCTAATTCGCACATACCTGCAGCTCGCTATTCACGAGGCCCTGCACCAGCAGCCCGCTCACACCCTGGTTCAGTCCCACACGGCCGCCTCGCGCCTGGCGGCCCGGTTTCTGGACGTGCTGGAGCAGCAGTTTCCGGTAGAGACGCCCGAGCAGACGCTGGAGCTGAAAACGGCCCAGGAGTTTGCCGACCGGCTGGCCGTGCACGTCAACCACCTCAACAAGGCCGTGAAAGAGGTAACCGGCAAACCCACCAGCGCGCACATCACCGCCCGCCTCACCGACGAGGCAAAGGCTCTGTTGCAGCACACTACGTGGAGCGTAGCCGAAATTTCCACCTGCCTGGGCTTTGCCTACCCCACTTACTTCAATAATTTTTTCAAGAAGCAGACTGGCACTACCCCGCTGGCCTACCGCAAGGGGAGCGGGGCGGCACTACCGGACTAGCCGGATGCGTTAGACCACCTCAGGGTGGGTGGTCCATCTGAGCGAGGCAGAATTGGGCAGTACTTTTCTTCTCGATGGAAAAGCCGGACAAACGTCGCAAAGTCGCAAATACGATACGGCTTTCAAAGCTGAGGTTCTGCGTAAGGGATTTACCCGCTGCGCAACCAAGCGGCTAGTATTTATTCTCCCTCAAACGCCCCCATAGTTACTACTTGCTCCACTAGGTGGTCGAAACGCATGCAGGGAGCCAGCTGCTGGGGTATTGTTAAACAAATAGGGAGAAACCTCCGACTCGTCCCTGCACCAGTTTGCTCGGTGACGGCCAGGTGATAATCAGGTCCATATCGAACGGGGCGTCCACCTGCACGGCGAGTACGACTGTTCCGAGGAAGTCCTGAAAAAGCCTCCCCAATTTAATGTGGAGGCGCTTTTTGCCTTTCAGTGAGAGCCCTCAACCGGCTTACTCGTTTAACCTTTGTACCAAACTTTTAACCAAGGCCATAATCGCCGCGTCACCCTGGCCGGTACCATGCGCACGAGGCTGTTCCGCGAACTAGCCACCAGCGAAGCGTACGAGCTCGGGGCCCGCGACGTGAACAATTATCTGCTCGTGGAGCAGCAGCCTTCCTGCGCGCTTTAGCCGCCAGCCGCCTGCTGCGATATCCGTCCGCCTGGCTGGCTGCTTCCCGTGAAACCACCGCGCTGCCCGTGGAAGCCCCACCCTTTCAGGTGAACCCCAATGCCCGGTGGGTCGCCCAACTCAACGGGTTTGCGCGTAGCGAGGCGCCAGTGCTCAACGCGCGGGCTGACCAGAATCAGACGTAGGACCTGATTCTGGTCAGCCCGCGCATTTGGTGCGCGCCCGAGCTTTGCGGGCAGCCACCCGGCCTGGTAAACCAGGCCGCTTACGATGCCCGATGAACCCCAATTTCCACGTTTTTAGCCTCTCCCAGCGCGCTGCGCCCCTCGCCGTGCGCGAGCAATTGGCCCTCAACGAAGCAGCTTGCCGCCAATTACTGCGCACGCTGCGGACCGCGCCCGGGCTAACAGATGTGCTGGTGCTGAGCACCTGCAACCGCACCGAAATCTACTACTGCGCCGGGCAGGAGCAGACGGCCGTTTTGCTGGACGCGCTGGGCCAGGTGCTGGGCCGGGTGGTCAGCGCCCGGCAGGCGGCGTACTTCGTGCACCTCCACGATGCCGAAGCGGCCACCCGGCACTTGTTTGACGTGGCGCTGGGCCTGGAAGCGCAGCTCATCGGCGACCAGCAAATCAGCCACCAGGTGAAGCGGGCCTACCAGTGGGCCGTGGAGGAGGACACCGCCGGCCCCTGGCTGCACCGGCTGCTGCACACCGTGTTGTTCACCAGCAAGCGCGTGCAGCAGGAAACCGCGTTTCGCGACGGGGCAGCGTCCACCTCCTACGCGGCCCTGGAGCTGACGGAAACTCTGACGGCGCACCTGCCCAACCCCACCATTCTGATAGTAGGGCTGGGCGAAATCGGCACCGACGTGGCCCGGCACTTCGGGGCCAGCCCGCGCTTCACCTGCGTCACGGTGTGCAACCGCACCCGCGCCAAGGCCGAAGCGCTGGCCGCCGGAAACAGCCTGCAGGTGCTGGACTGGGCCGACCTGGTGCCGGGCCTGCAGGCGGCTGATGTCGTCATCTCTTCAGTGGCGGCGGCTGTGCCCTGCCTCACGCTGCCGCTGGTGCAGCAACTCACGGTGCTCAGCCACAAGTTTTTCATCGACCTGTCGGTGCCCCGCAGCGTGGCCGCGGAGGTGGAGCAGGTGCCGGGCGTGCTGCTCTATACCCTCGATGATATTGCGGACACCACCTCGGCCACCTTGGCCCGCCGGCTGGCGGCGGTGCCCCAGGTGTGCGCCCTCATCGCCGAAAGCCTGGCCGACCTGGCGCAGTGGAGCCGCGAGCTGGAAGTATCACCTACCATTCAGCAGTTGAAAAATGCGCTGGAACAACTGCGCGCCGAGGAGCTGCGGCGCTTCAGCAAGCACCTGAGCGCGGCGGAAACCCAGCGCATGGACGAGCTAACCAAGTCGCTGATGCAAAAGGTGCTCAAGTACCCTACCCGCCACCTCAAAGCCGCCTGCCAGCGTGGCGAAACCGGCCCGTTGGTGGGGCTGCTGACCGACATTTTTGGCTTGGAAGCGACCCTGGCAGGTTACTCATAACTAAGCAGCTGCCTGATGGATTAGCTGACTTCGACCTAAAGAAAAGGCCCGAAAACATTCGTTTTTGGGCCTTTTGCCTGGTGAGTCGGCTAGGTTACGCCAGCTGGAAGGTGAGCACCGGCGGGAAGGCGTGCGTGGCCACGTTTTCGGCAATGCTGGCTTACAAAAACCGGCTGAGGCTGGTGCGGCCATGGGTGGGCAAAAACACCTAATCGGCCGGCACCTGCTGGGCAAATTGCATGATGCCGGCGCTGGGGCTGCTGCCACCCGCACGTTCGTTTCGTAACGGGCCAGCTGCTCGGTGTTGGAGCCGAAGGGAAAAATGCTCGGTGGCCGAATGGCCGTGCGCCCCTATCACCACCAAATCAATGGCTTGGTGTTTGAACACACTGACCAGGGCCTCGTTCAGGCGCGTGGCCTGCACGAGGCCCTGCACCGGCACATCGGGGCTATTTCGGCGGCTTCAGCCATGAGGCGGTGCATCCGCTGCTTGGTAACCTGTAGGAGCTTGATGACGAATACGTCATTGAGGTTGCCGCTGCTGGGCAGCTCCGTGCCGCCCACCGGTCTGCCATAGGTGCTGTAAGCTAGCCATCTCGGGTAGCTCCACGGCGTGGAGTAGCAGCACACTGCCCCCGATGCGCGCCGCCAGGCGCACGGCTACCTCAAAGGCATGATGAGATTCAAAAGAAAAATCGGTGGGAACAAGGATGTTTTCCATGGGAAAACACAAGAAAAAAACGGTTAATGGGGAATAGGTGCCCTTCGAGAGCCACCAGCCGAGGGCGCTGGGGCCACCGCTACGGCCTCGAGGGAGCGGGCAGGCTCAGGTCCAGCACCACGCGGCCCTCAATGGTGCCGGCTTTCATAGCGTCCAGCACCTGGTTGATGTTTTCCAGGGGCTCGCAGCGGTAGTGCACTGTCACTTTGCCCTCGGCGGCTAGGGCCAAACTTTCCGTCAAATCCTGCCGGGTGCCCACAATGGAGCCGCGCACGGTTTTGCGGGTCAGCACCACGTCAAAGATGTTCAGCTCGAAGCTACCGGGCGGCAGGCCCACCAGCGCCAGCGTGCCGTGGCGGCGCAGCATGTTCACGCCCTGCGCAAAGGCCGGCTGCGAGGGGGCGGTGATGAGCACACCATGCCCGCCACCGGTGGCTTGCTGAATGGCCGCCACGGGGTCTTCCAGCGCCGCATTCACCACCACTTCGGCCCCCACGGCCTGGGCCAGGGTCAGCTTGTCGGCGCGCACGTCCACGGCGGCTACGCGCATGCCCATGGCCTTGGCGTACTGCACGGCCAGGTGGCCCAGCCCGCCCACCCCCGAAATGACCACCCACTGGCCGGGCTGCACCTCGGTTTCCTTCAGCCCCTTATACACCGTCACGCCAGCGCAGAGAATGGGCGCCGCTTGCTGGCAAGAAAGGTTAGCGGGCAAAATACCCACGTAGTTGGGGTCCGCCAGCACGTACTCGGCGTAGCTGCCCGGTACCGAGTAGCCGGTGTTCTGCTGGTTGAGGCAAAGCGTTTCCCAGCCCGTGAGGCAGTATTCGCAGTGCCCACAGGCGGTGTGCAGCCACGGCACGCCCACCCGGTCGCCCACCTGCACGGCGGTTACGCCCTCGCACACGGCCACCACCGTGCCCACGCCTTCGTGGCCCGGAATCAGGGGCAGCGTGGCCTTCACCGGCCAGTCGCCGTTGATGGCATGCAGGTCGGTGTGGCACACGCCGCAGGCCGCCACCTTCACCAGGATGCGGCCCGGCACCACGGCCGGCAGGGATACTTGTTCGAGGCGGAGCGGCTGGCCGTAGGCGCGGGCCACGGCGGCTTTCATGGTGGGAGGCAGCATGGGCGTAGTAGGAGTTGGAGCGGAGTGAGGTGAATAGCGACACCGGCCACCCGCAGCGCGGGAGCGGCCGAATGCCGACCCGAAATAACCAGCGCCCCGCAAGCAAAAACCTGATGATAATCAGGCCGTAGCCGGACTTACATCAGGTTTTTGCTTGCCGGCCAACATACTCCGGCCGCCCGGCCCGTAGCCGGGCTCACACTGCTACCGCTGCCATGGCCAGCCAGTCGACGCCCTGGCGCAGGAGTTGCTGGGTGGCTGCTTCGGGCGAGCCGGGCTCGGGTGTCAGGTTGTAGTGCCACTCGGCCTGGGGCGGCAGGCTCATGAGGATGGACTCGGTGCGGCCGCCGGTTTCGAGGCCGAAGCGGGTGCCGCGGTCCAGGGCCAGGTTGAATTCGGCGTAGCGGCCGCGGCGCACCCGCTGCCACTGCTTCTCGCGCTCGGCGTAGGGCAGGTTGGCGTTCTGGCGCATGATAGCGCTGTAGGTGCGGCCATACAGCTCGCCCACGTCCTGCACGAAGGCAAACAGCTCCTCAAACAGGCCGTCTTTGCCCACGGTGAGACGGTCGAAAAACAGGCCGCCTACGCCCCGCGTTTCGCGGCGGTGGGGCAGGTAGAAGTAGTCATCGGCCCACTGCTTGAAGCGCGGGTAGTAGCTGTCGTCGTGCCGCGCGCACACCTCGTGCAGCTGCTCGTGAAACTGCCGGGCCTGCACCACGTCCACGTAAATGGGCGTCAAATCGAGCCCGCCGCCGAACCAAGCTTCGCCGTTGCCGGCCTCGAAGTAGCGCACGTTCATATGCGAGATGGGCACCATGGGACTGCGCGGGTGCTGCACCACGCTCACGCCGGTGGCAAAATAGTGGCGGTCGGGCATAAGCAGCTGCTGGGCAGCTTTCTCGCTCATTTCGCCCCACACGGCCGAGAAGGCCACGCCGCCTTTCTCCAGCACATCGCCCTGCTGCAGGACGCGGGTGCAGCCGCCCCCGCCGCCCTCGTGGGCCCAGTCGTCACGGCTGAAGCGGACGCCGCTGCCGTCGGCCGCTTCCAGGCGGTGGCATAGCCAGTCCTGAAACTGGCGCATCCAGTGCTCGACCACCGCGCGCGATGGGGCAATGGGTAAGAAGATGGGACTAGTCATGTCAAGCAAGCAAAAGCGGTAAGAAAATGAGGGAGAAAACGGCCGGCGCTACACCCACGGCGCGGCTTGGTAGGCGGCGCGCAGGCTGACGCTGGCCTGGGCTTCGCGGGCCAGGCGCTCAGCGCAACGGTCGCAGCAGGTGGTGGTGGGCACGGGGGCCGCAGGCCGCAGCACCAGCAGCGGAATGCGGGTGTGGTAGGCGTTGGTGGCACGGTAGCAGCCGTCGAAATACCGCAGCAGCTCGGCCGTGCTGCCGGGCGCGATGACGAGCAGCTGGGCCTGCGCCCGGGCGCAAAACTCGCCGATGCCTTCGACCGGGGCGTCGTCCTCGAGTAGGTGCGCGGTGGTTTGGGGCCAACCAAGGTGGGCTCCGGCGCGGCGCAGCCCCTGCAGCAGCTGGCGGCGGCGGGGCCGGTCGGAGGGCGCGTAGAACTGCACGAGGTCGAGCGGGGCGGGGAAGGCAGCTTCGAGGGCGGCCAGGTGGGGCAGAATGTTTAGCCCCAGCGTGGTGAAATTGGCACAAAAGGCCAAGCGCGCAGGCAGGCTGCGGCGGCCGGCCGGCACCACCAGCACAGGGCAGCTCACCAGCGCGGTAATGGCGGCGGCGTGGTTGCCGGGGGCTTCCTGGCGGCCGCAGTCCACGTGTTCGAGGCCCATGACCAGCAGGTCGGCGGCGCACACAAGGGCTTCGGTTTGCACATGGTCGTGCAGGCAGCCGGAGAGCACCCGGTAGCGGTAGCGAATGCGGCGGCCGTCGTGGCGGGTGAGCTGCTGGTAGCGCAGGCGCTCCACGAGGCTGCGCAGTCGCTGCTCCTCGGCTTGCAGCGCGCCGGGCGTGGCTGCTACATCGGGGTGGCAGTAAAGCACCACCATTTCGGCGGGCCAGCGCACGGCCAGCTTGTTGGCATACGCCAGGGTCGATTCGGCAGCGGCGGTGTGGTCGAGGGGAACGAGAATAGTTTTCATGGTGCGAAGCAGGTGTTCGGCGGAGCCGGGAGATGGTTGGTGATTGTCACAGGGTGGTTAGTGCTGCCAGGAAGTGTTTCAAAAGCCCTCAGTGGCAATAGTGCACGGTTAGGGGCTGGCGGGGAGCGTGCCCCACGGCGGCGCTCAACTGCGGGCTTAGGTAAGGAATGCCCAGCCCCAGCCCGCGCACGATGAACAACACGGCCAGCAGCGCGGCCGTGTACGGCACGGCCTGTCGCATGCGGGCACGCCAGGCCAGCGGCACCAGCCGCCCGCTTAAGCTCAGGCCCAGCATCAGGGGGAGGGTACCCAGGCCGAAGCAGGCCATATAGGCCGCCGCGCCCGCCACACCCGACGCACTCAGCGCCCCGGCCAGCGCGAGGTACACCAGACCGCAGGGTAGCAGGCCGTTAAGCAGCCCCGTAGCGTAGAGCGCCCCTGCCGATGGGTGCTGAAACAGTTCGACCAAGGTCGTTCTCACCCAGGCCAGTGGCCGGCTCAGGCCCAACCCGGCAGCCAGACGGCTGGTGAAGCGCTCGGGCACCAGCACCAATAATAGAATCAGCACGCCCGATACAATAGACAGGGGTTGCTGCACGCCGGCCAGTCGCAGGCCGTGGCCCACCAGGCCGGCCAGTGCGCCCAGGCTAGCATAAGTCGTGACCCGGCCCAGGTTATAGAGCGCGCGGCCGGCCAGATAGCGCCCGCTGGACGCGCCCGTCGGCCCCGGCAGCGCCAGGGCAATAGCCCCGCACATGCCCACGCAGTGAAAGCTGCCCAGCAACCCAAACAGAAAGCCAGCCCAGAGCATGATTTTACTTAACGGTGAGTTCTTTTTCGATGAAATAGTGCTGGCTGCCGACGGTAAAATCGAGCCGGGCCCGCCAGTAGCCGGGCTGCATTTTGGCCGTACTGAACCGCTGGCTGCCAGCTTGCAGCGGCAAGCTGAAATCGAGTTTTTGGTTAGACGGACGGAAAAAATGCATTTGGCCCTGTACCGCCCGGCCAGCCAGCGCGGGTGGCAGCTGCAGCTGCAACACCTGGGCAGCAGCATCGTAGGTCAGTTCAACTGGCGCGGGCAGGGCGGCGGTGCGGGCCACGGTTTCCATGCGCTGCTGGTAGGCCAGTTCCTGCTGGTAGTAGTCGGGGCTGACGAGGTCGACGGTGGTGCGCATGGCCTGCTGCACCATGTAGCCGATGTAGCCGGCAAAGAGCACGAACACGGCAATGATGGCGTAGGGCCACAGGGTGCGGGAAGAAGTTGGAGAGGGGACCATGAGCATTACAGAAATGGTAAGAGCCAGCAGGACGTTTTTTCTCGCCCGCTCACTGCGCGGGCCCCAGGAACTTGGTGCTGGTTTCGGCCACCAGCCGTCCGCTGCTATACAGGCCGATGCGGATTTTCTGGTTGGTATGGTGCAGGGCCGGGCGGGGCAGCTCGGCAAAGAACACGCCCTCAGCCATACCCTGGGCGGGTAACTTCAGGCTGGTACTGCCCACCAGCGAGATGCGTCCCTGGGCCGGCTCCAGCACTCGCAGAGTGATGGGATACGGCCGGTTGGTTTTATTGATGACGGAGATGTTGTAGAGGTTGGTGATGGTGCCGTGGTCGGTTTTCTGAAAGAGCTGGCCCGGCGTGCGCAGCACCGTGGCCGCCACATTATTGCGCGACACCAGCAGGCCGGTGAGCACCAGCAGCAGCCCGGCCAGCACGCCCGACAGCGCCTTCACCCGGCTCGTGACCCGGAACTGGGTGCCGGTGGTAATGCTGTTCACGGTGGCCGGCCGAATCAGGCCCTCGGGCTTGTTGAGCAGGGCCATGATGCTGTTGCAGGCATCGATGCAGGCCGTGCAGTTGATGCATTCGAGTTGGGTGGCGCCGTTGCGGATGTCGATGCCCGTGGGGCACACCTGCACGCACTGGTGGCAGTCGATGCAGTCGCCGGCGGTACGCGTTTGGGTTTTGCGCAGCTTCTCGCGGGGCTCGCCGCGCTGGTAGTCGTAGGCTACCACGAGGCTGTCTTTATCGAGCAAAACGCCCTGTAAGCGGCCATAGGGGCACACAATGGTACACACCTGCTCCCGAAAGCGGGCAAACACCGCGTAGAACACGCCTGTGAACAGCGTGAGAGCCGCCAGCCCGCCCAAGTGGGCCGTAGGCGCGTCGGTCACCAGCTTCAGCAACTCTTCCGAGCCAATGATGTAAGCCAGGAATGTGTTGGCAATCAAAAACGAAACCAGCAAAAACAAGGCGTGCTTGGTGGTTTTGCGCCAGAGCTTGTCCCAGTCCAGCTTGCGGCGGTCAAGGGCTTTTTGCTGGGGCGCGTCGCCCTCCAGCCAGTACTCGACGCGGCGGAACACCATCTCCAAAAAGATGGTCTGGGGGCATACCCAGCCGCAAAACACCCGCCCATATACCACGGTGAACACGATGATGAACACCAGAAACGTGAGCGTGCCCAGCAGCAAAATGAAGAAATCCTGGGGCCAGAAAATCTGGCCGAAGATGATGAATTTCCTCGCTGGCAGATTGAGCAGCAGCACCGGCAGCCCCTGAATGCGCAGCCAAGGCCCGGCAAACAGCAGCGCCAGAAACCCGTAGCTGAGCCACTTGCGGCGGTTGTATAGTCGACCAGCGGGCTTTCTAGGGTACAGCCACACCCGCGCGCCGACGGCGTCTATCGTGGCGATAGAGTCACGGTATGCATCAGGGGGCTTGAACTGGGTGGCGGGCATGGGGATGTGCGAATAGGAGTAAGGAGTGGCCGGGCTAACGGGCCGCCAGCGTTTTCGCCGGGGCTTCTTTTTCGCCCTGCGGGGGCTTGGCATTAGCCGGTTTAGTGCCTTGCAGGCTGAGGATGTAAGAACTTACCTGTAGAATCTGCTTGCCCGAGAGCTTGCCTTTCCAGGCCACCATACCCTTGCCGTTCACGCCGAACTTGATGGTTTTGTAGACGTGGTTCACTTCGCCGCCGTGCAGCCAAAACTCGTCGGTCAGGTTGGGGCCGACTTTGCCCTCAGCGTTGGCCCCGTGGCAGGGCGCACAGTTGGTAGCGAAAAGGCTTTTGCCGCTGCTTAGCTCGGCCGGCGCGGTGAGGGCCGTGTAGGTGGTGAGCTGGTTGGGGTCGTCGGAGGTGGTGGAAACCATCAGGGCAGCCTGCTGCATTTCAGCGGCGTATTCGGCCCCTTGCAGCTGGCCGTTCTGAAGGACGTGGTAGTAAGTGAGGTAGCACCCGGCAAAGATGGCGGTGAGCACAAAGCCATACTTCCACCACGGTGGCAGGTCGTTGTCGAACTCGTGGATGCCATCGTAGTCGTGGTCCAGCAGCTCGTCGCGCACCTCGCCTTTTACCAGGCGCGCATCGCCTACCAGCAAGCCCAGCACCCGGCCGCTCCAGGTGTCGTGCACTGTGGGAAGGTCATAGATTTGGCGCAATTGAGGCCGCATCCAGGCCAGCAGGGCCACCAGTATCAGCCAGAACACCAGCAGCACCAGCACCAGCATGCTTATCAGAAACCAGAGCAGCGGCGGCGGCGCGCTGGCATTGGTCGGCGCACTTGTTTCAGCCGTTTGGGCCAGGGTAGGGTGGACCGCTAGTAGTACCGCGCCGGCCCCGGATAGCGCTTGGCGGAGGCTGCTCATGCGTAAATTTCTTCTTGGGCGGTGATTTGCACGGGTGCCATTTCGGCCGGAGCGGCTTGACTTGACGCAACGTCCGCTACAACTGTTGCGCGGGTTGCGTTAGCTTCCGGCTCGGCTTGCGGTGCCTCGTACTGAGACTTAGCCGCCGAAGTCACCGAGCCTGCCGTGATGATAGCCATGAGCAGCACTACGCCAGCGGCCGTCCACGTCACCCAGCTCAGGATGGTGGTAGGCGTAGGGCCAGCGGTCGGGGCCGATTGGGCGGCGGCAGCAAAGCCTGTGAGCAGGCCTAGGAAAGTCAGCGAGAGGGAGCGTAGGGTTAGCATAAAATGTCGTGGTTGAAAGTGGCTTTAATGGTTGCCTCGTCATCGAGCAGCGGCAGCTGGCTCATGGTATTGATGTGTTGACGGTTGGCCAGCACCACAAACACCAGCAGGCCCAGGAAGAAGAGCCCAAAAATGACCAGGGAGATTATCGGATAGATTTCGACCCCGGCGATGGATTGCAAGACGTTCTTGTCCATGGTGATTAGCGGCGTGAACTTTGCGAGTTCACGTATTGGTGGATGGTATTGACGGCGCGCGGACTCGCAGAGCCCAGGCTACTGCGCGGCGGCGGTAGCGGCCGTCTGTTCCGGCTTCACTTTGATGTCGGTGCCCAGGCGCTGCAGGTAGGCAATCAGCGCCACAATTTCCTTGTCGGGCATCACCTCGATTTCCTCCTTTTTTAGCTCGGCCACGATGCCTTGAGCTTGTTGCCGGGCGTCGTCCACGGCCACTTGGTCGAAACCGGCGGGGTAAGGCGTGCCCAGGTTGCGCAACACTTTAATTTTGGACGGCAGGATGCGGTAGTCGATGTCCTGCTCGAACAGCCAGGGGTAGGGCGGCATGATGGAGCCGGGCGACATGCTAGTGGGGTCCAGCATGTGGTTGTAGTGCCAGGAGTGAGGGTATTTCTGGCCCAGGCGCTGTAAATCGGGCCCGGTGCGCTTGCTGCCCCACAGAAAGGGCCGGTCGTACACGTACTCGCCGGCTTTGGAGTATTCGCCGTAGCGCTCGGTTTCGGAGCGGAAGGGACGCACCATCTGGGTGTGGCAGTTCGAGCAACCTTCGCGGATGTAGAGGTCGCGCCCCTGCAGCTCCAGCGGCCGGTAGGGCTTCACCGAGGCGATGGTGGGCACGTTGGATTTCACCAAAAAGGTTGGAATCATCTCCACTGCGCCACCGATGAGGATGGCCACCGTGGCGCCCACGGCCAGCTGGAAGGGCCGGCGCTCCAGCCAGCGGTGCCAGTGGCCGCCCTGGTGCTCTTCCACCAGCTCGGCGGGCAGGAGGGCCGGGGCCTGGGCCTTCTCACTCGCCAGCAGCGAGCCGGCTTTGGCGGTCTGGTAAAGGTTGTATAACATCAGAAACACACCGCTCAGGTAGAGCAGCCCGCCCACGCCGCGCATATAGTACATCGGTACGAGCTGCAGCACCGTTTCGAGGAAGTTGGGGTACTGTAGCATCCCCTCGCTGTTGAACTGCTTCCACATCAGGCCCTGCGTGAAGCCGGCCCAGTACATTGGAATGGCGTAGAACAGGATGCCCAACGTGCCCAGCCAGAAGTGCGTGGTGGCCAGCTTCTTTGAATAGAGCTCGGTGCGGTAGAGGCGCGGCCACAGCCAGTAGAGCATGGCGAAGGTGAGGAAGCCGTTCCAGCCCAGCGCGCCCACGTGCACGTGCGCCACAATCCAGTCGGTGAAGTGCGCAATGGCATTCACGTTCTTGAGGCTCAGCATGGGGCCTTCGAAGGTGGCCATGCCATAGGCCGTGATGGCCACCACCATGAACTTGAGCACCGGGTCTTCGCGCACCTTGTCCCAAGCGCCACGCAGGGTGAGCAGGCCGTTTATCATGCCGCCCCAGCTCGGCGCAATCAGCATGATGCTGAAGGCCACGCCCAAGCTTTGCGCCCAATCAGGCAGAGCGGTATAAAGCAAGTGGTGCGGCCCGGCCCAGATGTAAATGAAAATCAGCGACCAGAAGTGGATGATGCTCAGGCGATAGGAATACACCGGCCGGCCGGCCGCCTTGGGCAAAAAGTAGTACATCAAACCCAGGTAGGGCGTGGTGAGGAAGAAGGCCACCGCGTTGTGGCCGTACCACCACTGCACCAGCGCATCCTGCACGCCAGCGTACATGGAGTAGCTTTTCAAAAAGCTCACCGGCATTTCCATCGAGTTGACGATGTGCAGCACGGCCACCGTCAGGAAAGTGGCGATGTAAAACCAGATGCCCACGTACAAATGCCGCTCGCGCCGCTTGGCAATGGTGCCGAACATATTCCAGCCAAACACCACCCACACCAGCGTAATGGCAATGTCGATGGGCCATTCCAGTTCCGCGTATTCCTTGCTGGTGGTGAAGCCCAACGGCAGCGTGGCCACCGCCGATACGATAATCAGCTGCCAGCCCCAGAAGTGTATTTTGCCCAGAAAATCGGAATACATCCGGGTCTTGCACAGGCGTTGCAGCGAGTAGTACACGCCGGTGAAAATACCGTTGCCGACGAAGGCAAAAATCACGGCATTGGTGTGCAGCGGCCGGATGCGGCCGAAGGTGGTGAAAGCCGTGCCCATATTAAGTTCGGGCCGGGCCAGCTGGAAGGCGGCCAAAACCCCTACTAGCATTCCGATAATGCCCCAGATAACGGTGGCAATGCCGAAGTCGCGGACAATCTTATTGTCGTAATAAAAGGTTTCCACGCGCCGGTCGGGCGCATTGGGAATCAGCGGCGTTCGGGGCGCGGCGGCGGGAACAAGAGAATCGGCCTGCATCGTCGGAAAAGTGAATTATTTACTGCTCCAAAGGTCCTGACCGGGCTGTTTCGCGGGGCTGACTAGAATCAGGCGCTTTTGCTGATTATTATCAACTGGTCGATTGGTCGGCTACTTTCTCGTTTGGCACCTCGTCGTCGAACAGCATGCGCACCGACGGTGTGTAGTCGTCCTCGTACTGGCCTGAGCGCACAGCCCACAGAAACGCGCCCAGGAAGGTGAGGGCCACCGCCAGGCTGATGCCGATAAGCAAAAAGATAATGGCCATGGCCGGGAGTATCAGGTTAGGCTTATAAGCGGCGACGCCGGGCGGCCAGCCGCACCAATAGCGTGGCAAACACCATCACGCTCAGCGAGCTGATGGGCATGAGGATGGCCGACACAATGGGCGTGAACCGGCCCTGCACGGCCAGCGTTAGCCCCACCGCGTTGTAGCAAAAGGAGAGGATGAAGGTGGCGAGCACCACGCGCAGACAAGCGCGGGAAAAAGCCAGCAGGGTAGGCAGTTGCGCCAGGCTGCCGGCTTCGAGAATGGCGTCGCAGGCGGGCGAGAAGTTAGTGAGGTCATCGGTGAGGGCAATGCCGGCGGCGGCTTGCTGCAGGGCCCCGGCGTCGTTCAGGCCATCGCCCACCATCACCACGGTGCGGCCCTGCTGCTTGAGCTGGGCGATGTAGTCCAGTTTGGCCTGTGGGCTTTGGTGAAACCGCAGCTCGGCGCGGGGGCCAAACAGCTGCTGCAGCCGTTCCCGCTCCGCGTCATTATCCCCGGAAAGCACCGCCAGTTGGTACCGTCGGCCTAGGGCCGCCAGTACCTCGGGCAGGCCTTCCCGGTAGGCATTGCGCAGCACAAAGCAGCCGGCGGCCAAGCCATCAAAGCTGACGTAAACCCGGGCCTGCGCGGCTGCCAGCTCAGGCTCAGATGCCGGAGTCGCGCCGACAAACGCCGCGGACCCAATTCGCACCAGCACCTCAGCTACCATCCCACTAATGCCCTGGCCCGGCGTTTCGGCGAATCCCGCTACTGGTAGTAAGCTTCCGGGCAATGCCGTGGCCAGCCGCTGGCTGAGTGGGTGCGTAGAGTGGCGCGCCACGGCTGCCACGGCCTGCTGCTGCGCGGGGCTGAGCGTGGGCCCTACGACGTCCACCGCCGTGCGCTGCACCTCGGTAAGGGTGCCGGTTTTGTCGAACACGATGGTGTCGGCGCGGCCCAGGGTTTCAACCACGGTCGAGTTTTTAAGGTAGAATTTCCGGCGGCCCAGCACCCGAAGCGCGGCTCCCAGCGCAAAGGGGGTGGCCAGCGACAGCGCGCACGGGCAGGCAATCACCAGCACCGAAGTGAACGCCCGCAGGGCCATGTGTGGGTCTTGGGGGTACCAGTAGGCCACCGCGCCCAGGGCCAGCAGCAGCGTGAGGGCCACGAAGTAGCGGCCCACCTTGTTGGCGTAGGTTTCGAGGGTGGGGCGCGTTTCCTTCTGAAAAATGGGGTTGTTCCAAAGCTGGGTGAGGTAGCCCTGCGACACTTCGCGCACTACTTCCAGCTCCACGGCCGCGCCCACCTGCCGGCCGCCGGCGTACACGATTTCGCCCGAAGCTTTGGGCACTGGCTCGCTTTCGCCCGACACAAACGAGTAGTCAATCTGGCCCGCGCCGCGCAGCAGCACGGCATCAGCCGGCACAATTTCCTGGTGCCGTACCCGGATGCGCTGGCCGGGCCGTAGTTCCTTCACCGAGATGGTTTGCTCTTGGCCGCCTGGCTTAAGCAGCGTCACGGCCACCGGGAAGTAGGAGGTAAAGTCGCGGTCGAAGCGCAGGGCATCGTAGCTACGCTGCTGCACCCACTTGCCGATGAGCATGAAGAAGACCAGGCCCGTGAACGAGTCGAAATAGCCCGGCCCGCGCTGGGTCACGATTTCAAAAACACTGGTAACGAACAGCGCCGTGAGCCCCAGGCTGATGGGGAAATCGAGGTTGATGTAGCGCTGCTGCAAGCCTTGCCAGGCCGAGCGGTAGAAGCCCCGCGCACTCAGCAGCAACACAGGCAGCGCCAACAGCAAGCTCAGCCCGCCGAAGAAGCGCCCGAACGTGCTTTGCAGCTGAGCCGTGAAGGAAAAATACTCGGGCAGGGCCAGCAGCATCACGTTGCCGAAGGCGAAGGCAGCCACGCCCAGCTGGTAGTACAGGCGGCGGTTGCCGGGGTGAGGCTGCGCGCCCAACTCGGCCAGTGTAATTCGGGGCTCGTAGCCCACGGCGGCCAGCAGCTGCACCACGGCTTTGAGCGAAGTATCGGCGGGATAGTAGCTTACGGTCAGCTCTTTGCGCAGGAAATTTACCCGCGAGGTCCCGATGCCCGAGTTCAGCTTAAACAAATTCTCCAGTAGCCAGATGCAGGAGGCGCAGTGCAGCTGCGGAATCTGGAACGTGAGCCGCGCCAGCGTGGGAGAGCGAAAAGCCAGCAGCTGGTCCTGTACTGCTTCGGAATCCAGGTAGTCGAAGCGGCCGGGCAGCTCCAGGTCTTTAACTTTCCGGCCGGGGTGGGCATCGAGGCGGTAGTAGGTGCAGAGGTTGCTGGCGGCCAGCAGTTCGTACACTGCCCGGCAACCCGCGCAGCAGAAATCCAGCGCCGGCTCGGCGGCCAGGTGCAGGGGCTCGGCGGGGCAGGCATCGCCACAGTGGGCGCAGGCGGTGCGGGTAAGGGGGGCAGAGGGGTCAAGGGCAACGGGCACGGCAGCGGGATTAAGGCTCCCAAAGCTCGGGGGCCACCCGCCGGGCCGGGCTGACGGATATCAGCCCGGGTACCTGATTTCTATCAGCTTCTAGTCCGCCACGTCGCCGCACTTTTGTGCCATCGTTGCCGGGAGTCTCTGCATTTCGAGGCTTTGGTTTTCATATTGCTGGTATGTCCCGTTCCCATTCCACCTTTTCGCTGCTGCTTGTGCTGGCCCTGTTTCTGTGGGCCGGCTTGGTGGCGGGCATCTCCTTTCTCGAAGCGCCGCTCAAATTCACGGCTCCGCACATCACAGTGGCGCTGGGCCTGAGCATTGGGCGCATCGTCTTTGCGGCCCTCAACAAGGTAGAACTGGTACTGGCTACGCTGGCCCTCGGCTGCGCCCTCTACTTGCGCGTGCCGCTGGCCCTGGGCACCGCGCTGGGCCTGCTCGGCGCGCTGCTGCTGCTGCAAACCTTGTGGCTGCTGCCGGCCCTCGATGCCCGCGCCACGGCGCTGCTGGCCGGCCACCCGCCCCGCCCCAGCGACCTCCACAAAACCTATATCGGGCTGGAGGTTCTTAAACTTCTGACCTTGCTGCTGGCCGGCAGCTGGGCTTTTCAGTGGAGCCTGCGGGTGGCCCGCGAGCGGGTGCACCGGCCACGCCGCGTCCGCAGGCCTGCCTAATTTTCGCTTTTTATTTGAATGCCGTATGAGTGCTCTCCGCGCCGACATTGCCAGCGAAGCCGACGTTCGGCGGCTGGTCGATACATTCTACGACCACGTCAATCAGGATGCCCTGCTCGACCCGGTTTTTAATGGCTTTGCCCAGGTCGACTGGCCCCGGCACCTGCCCAAAATGCACGATTTCTGGAGCGGCCTGCTGCTGGGCACGGCCCGCTACCAGGGCCGCCCGTTTCCCAAGCACCTGCCGCTACCCATCGATGCCACGCATTTTCAGCGGTGGGTAGCCCTGTTCCAAGCCGCGGTCAATGAGTTGTTTGCCGGCCCAAAGGCGGAAGAAGCCAAGCACCGGGGCCAAGCCATTGCCCAGGTGTTCGAAGCGCGGCTGCGCGAGCACGGCCCCCTCACGGTAGTGTAAGTACCCCCGCCTGGGCTGTAACTGCCCGCTTGGCTCGCAGCTCAGCCGCCAAAGCAGTCTTCACTAGCTCAGTTAGTTGGCTGATTTATCGGTTGCTAAATAGGCCTTGTGGGTTCGGCCAGCTAGCACGGTCATGCACACGTCGATGCCAGCGTGGTGGGTGGGCGTGATTTCGCCAATGGCAAAAGTCTTGTACAGGACGCTCTAATTCACTTTCTCAAGGAGCACCAGGGCATTTTGCGCTTGCCGAGCTTGAGCCCGAAGCTGGGGCAAAACTATCGGGCGGCTCTGGGCCTTACCTGATAAACATCATTTGACCTGCTGCCCGGCGCTACGACTTCTACCGTGCCCCAACGAGCACCGGCCAACTCTCCTCCTCACTACTTGTTCGCTCACTATTTATGGCACCTTCCCTGCTTCCCGACATTCAGACCGAAGCCGACATCAACACGCTCCTCAACACGTTCTACGAAAAGGCAGGCCTCGATGAGTTGCTGGGCCCACTCTTTCAGGCCGATGCTCAGGTGCACTGGCCTCAGCCGCTGGTCACGATGGGCGCCTTCTGGAAGCGCGTGCTGCTCAACACCGATGGCCAGGACGGCTGGCCCTTTCCCAGCAACATGGCCCTGCCCAACACGGGCGAGTATTTCCAGCGCTGGCAGCAGCTATTTCTGGCCGCCGTCGAAGAGAATTTCACGGGCCCGATTGCCGAAGCTGCCAAGGCGACCGCCCAGGAAGTGGCGCGGCGGTTTGAGTACAAACGCCCCCCGCGCCCGTTGCTGAGCTTTCTGAAAAACGGGCGGTAAAAGCGGGGCCGGCAGTCACCCCGCCGCACCGGAAGCTACCAGTGCGCCCGGCGCAGCTTGTCGGGCTGCAGCACGCGAATGCCGGTGGCCGTCTGCTCAATCAGCCCAGCCTGCTTGAACTCGGTCAGGGTCCGAATCAACGACTCGGGAGCCGTGCCGATGACGGCGGCCAGGTCGTCGCGCAGAAGCATAATACTGGCTTCGGCGGTGCCAGTGGCCTGCTCGTGCAGGCGTAGCAGCGTGTCGGCCACCCGGCGGCGCAGCGAGTTGTAGGCCATGCCCAGCAGTTGCTGCTCCCGCTCGTCGACGCGGCCCGCCAGCAGCCGGATAAACTGCTGGCCCACTGTCGGATGCCGGTGCAGCAATTGGGTGAACTCCTCTTTCGGAATGTAAATCAACGCGGCCTCTTCGAGCACTACCGCGGAGTCGGCATACGGTAGCTGCTGCAGCAGGGGCAGGTAGCCAAAGAACTCGCCAGGGCCGTACACGCCCGTTATCAGCTCCTTGCCGCCGGAGGTGCGGCGCACGGTTTTCACCCGGCCGGCCTGCACGAAGTACAGCCGCGTGGGCTCCTCGCCTTCGGTATACACTTCCTGCTTTTTGCGCAGCTGGTGCGGCTTGCGGTTAGTGGTGAGGCCTTCGAGGTGGCCTACGGCGCTGGCGTCGCGCAAAAACTCGTTCAGGCCCTCGGGCTGCTGCAAATCGTAGGCGGGCTGCAGCTTGCGCAGGCGGTTGAGGCGGCTGGCAATGGCGTTGAGCAGCTCGGTTTCCTCGAAGGGCTTGGTGATGTAGTCGTCGGCGCCCAGCTCCATGCCCTTGCGCTGGTCGGCGCGCTCGGTTTTGGCGGTGAGGAAGATGAATGGCACGCTGGCCAGGCGCGGGTTCTGGCCGAAGATGTGCAGCACGCCGTAGCCATCGAGCACCGGCATCATGATGTCGCACACCACCAGGTCGGGGCGGGTTTCCAGGGCCTTGGCCACGCCCACTTTGCCGTTTTCGGCCGTCAGCACAGTGTAGCCGGCCAACTCCAGAATCTCGGCCGTGTTTTCGCGGATGATGTCGCTGTCCTCAATCAGCAGAATGGTCTTCATAGGGAATGGTCAGAGTAACGGTGGTGCCCACGTTCAGCGTGCTTTGCATGTTGATGGTCCCACCGAGCAAATCGAGGTACCGGGCAACGATGTAGAGGCCCAGGCCGGTACCAGGCAAATTAGTGGCGTTGCGGGCCCGGAAAAACCGCTCGAACAAGTGTTCCTGGTCTTCAGCCGAAATGCCAATGCCCTGGTCCTGCACGCTGAGCGTGAGCCAGCCTGCCGCCTCGCTGGCGCGGACGGTCACCGTGGTGTCTTCGCCTGAGTACTTGAGGGCGTTGCTCAGCAGGTTCACCAGCACCTTGCGCAGCAGCGAGGCATCGAGCCACAGGGTGGCCGGGACTACCAGCTCGGGTTCGATGCGCTGGCCGGGCTTGCGCAGGCCCTGTACGTCGGCCATGGTTTCACGCAGCAGCGTCGGCAGCTCTACGCGGGTAGGATGGGCCTGCACCCGCCCCTCCTCAATGCGGCCCACCGACAGAAACTCCTCCAGGATATCGGTCAGATGCTTGACTGAAGTGCGAATACGCTCCAAATGGCGCTGGCGCTTGTCCTGTTGCTCGGTGGTGACATACTTCTCAATGAGGGCCGCCGAGGTGAGCACGCCCGTCAGGGGCGTGCGAAACTCGTGCGAGGCCATGCTCACGAAGCGCGATTTCAGTTCGCCCAGTTCCTGCTCGGCGGCCAGGGCCTGGCTCAGCTCCTGGCTGCGCAGCTCCAGTTGGGCCAGGGTGGTTTCCAGGGCGTGGGTGCGGTCGGCGACCTTCTGCTCCAGCTCCGTATTCAGGCGCTCTACGCGCTGGCGCTGGGTGATGAGCTCGCGCTCCGCATCCTGTTTAAAAGTAATGTCGATGATGTAGGCCACCACGAACAGCTCTTCTTCAAGCTTAAAGTGGCTCAGGCTCACTTCCACCGGAAACACCGAGCCGTCGCGCCGGCGGGCCGTCAGGTCGCGGTTCACGCCCATGCTGCGCACCTGGGGGTGGGCATTGAAAGACGCGCGCAGGTTGGCGTGGTGGTGGGCCACGGCTTCGGGCACTAGCGCCTCAATGCCCTGGCTCATCAGCGCTTCGGCGGAGTAGCCGAACTGGTGGTGGGCCTGCTCGTTGGCCAGCACGATGTCGCCCTGCCGGTTGCAGACTACAATGCCAATGGTGGCGTGGGCAAACACGGCTTCGAAGCGGCCCACGCTCTGGGCCAGGCGGCGCTCGGCCGCATACAGCCGCTCCATATCGGTGAGGCGTACCAGGAAGTAGTCGTGGCCGTCCAGCCTCAGGCTGGTTAGCTCCAGCTGGGCCCAAAAGGTGTCGCCGGATTGTCGGCGCATTTCGGCTTCTATGGTGTGGTGGCCGTCCCGCAGCACCTCTTGGCACAGCTGGCTCCACGCGTCGGGGGTGAGCTGCCGGGCCCGTAGCGTGCGGGCGGGGTCATCGTAGAGCGCTTGGGCCGACGGGTAGCCCAGTAGCTGGTAGCCCGCTGGGTTGACATGCGTGAACCAGCCGTGGGCCAGATCGTAGAGGCCCACAAACCCCGGGGCCTGCTCAAACAAAATTTCTGTTAAAGGATTGCGGTAAAGATTGGTGGGCATTCGCATTAAGCAGCCTGGAGACGTCGATTGACCAAAGTACGGAATTTGTATTCCGACTTGCCTTCTTGGGCCGTTTCGGCTGGCAAGTACCGCTCAGGATCGGCAGCACGCCCTGTTCAGAATCAGCTCGCTACTTGATTTTAAACAGGGTTTCGGACGGGTGGGTCGGTGAGCTTGGCGCTGTTGCCGGTGCTGCACCGCTGCCCGATGATGCATTCCCCGCCTGAGAAGGACCGTCCCCTGGTCAGCGCGTCGCTGGTGGAGGCTAGAAATCAGCAGTAGCTAGGCCCGGTCGGCACCTGTAAGGACTATGTTAGCCGCTCCGGCAACTTGGGTTTTTGGCGGCGTTTGCCCGGGGCAAGCCCAAGGTCTGACAGGGCTGCTATAGGTGTTTGTAGTCGACCAGCACCCCGTTATTGCGCGGACGGTGGCCGTATTGCCAGCGCCTTCAGCCGAGATGACGCGCGACCAAGTACCGCAACGCCTGCCCGACGGGCTCTTCGGCCACGGGCTGTTTTTCCTGCTTACCCCTATCGCCATAGTTGCCTCGGGTCAGGCCCTTCAGGCGGCAAGCGCGGTGCTGGCTCAGACTTAGTGCTAGCAACGGGCGGATTGCCTGGCGGCGGGCGGTTACTTTTTCGCACCTTTCACTGGCTACTTTTTAGGGCACTCTTGGTGCGTAAAATTGTCCTACTTCCTGCACGGCTTCGGTAGCTGATGAAGCACCGGCAATCCTTTTCCGGTTTTATTGCACACTCCAACCACCGGGCCCACAAGTTTAGAGTAATTGTATCCCCCGGCTGCTATAAGAAGACCAAATGCAGGCTGTCGCGGCTATCGGCGAAATCGGCTTGCACGTGGCTCATGACGCCGTGGGCCGTGTCCACGGCCAGGCTGCAGAGGTAGCTCAAGGCGCGAGCTTTGCCGGGTTTCATGGAGATGCGTGCATCCGGGTCAGTGGGGCTGTAATGGGTCTTGTCGCGGAGCAGCCGCGTCTTGGGGTACTGCTCTGGCATCCAACTACCTTCGGCTATGAAATACAATCTGCTTTTGGTCCTACTGGTGGCTGGTATGGCTTCGGCTTATGGCCAATCATCCCGCACGCCGGACGCCCGGCGCGCGCTCATCTGCTTAACCTACGACGACGGGCTGCCCTCGCACCTGGCCACGGTGCTGCCGCAGCTGGATTCGGCGGGCCTGCAGGCCACGTTCTTCCTCAACGCCATCCAGGGCGCTTCCACCGTCATCGGCGAATCCTCGCCGGCCGTGGTGGGCTGGACGCAGGCCGCCCGGCGGGGACACGAATTGGCCAACCATACGCTTTTTCACGCTTGCCCCGAGCAGCTCGGCTGGACCAAGCCGTTTGCCACCGACGGCTATACGGTAGAGCGGATGGTCAGCGAAATCAAAGCCGAAAATGCCCTGTTGGCCTTGCTCGACCCCGGGCGAAAAACCCGGGCGTTTGCCTACCCGTGCAACAATTTTTTGATTGGCCGCATCGACTACCGCCCCCTCATTCAGCAGCAGGGGCTAGTGAGCTACGCCCGCGGTGGGGGCGACCGAACCAGCTTCGCCACGTATTTTCGCGCCGTCAACCCCATGCAAGTGCCCAGTTGGATGGTCGAGGAGGGCACCGCACTCCCGGAGTTGATTGCTTTTGCCGAACGCGTAAAAAAAGCCGGCGGCTTGGGGGTGTACCAGTTTCACGGCGTTGGGGGCAAATTCTTTCGCATCTCCGCGGCGACGCACCGAGCCTTTTTAGCCTACTTGCGGGCGCATGCCGACGAGTACCAAGTGGTGACGTTCTCGGACGCCCTGCGCCTCGTGACGGCCAAGTAATCGAAACCAGCGCCAGACCCTAATGGGCGGCAACCTCCATGGTTACCGTCCTTTGGGGTCTAGCCAGCAAGACTCGAAAGTGGATGGCCGTGTATGGGCTGCCCTCGTTTAAATGTACAAGCCGGACACTGGGCGGTAGAAGATAAAGACCCTAATCGAGGCAAAATCAGTTCACTAAACTGGTACAGGCAATGTAGTTCAGAGCTGATCTCTTTCGGCAACAAGACTGTACTCTAGCGGCAAGGGTCTAGCTGGGCTGCTGCTCTCTGAAGCGAGAAGATGGACTTCGCTTACGGGCCGCCTGCTACTGCACCGCCTGTATCCATCCTTTGTAGACCGCTCCCTGCCGGGCATGCTGCAACAGATAGTAATACTGGCCCGCAGGAACGCCCGCTCCCCAGTCGTTGCGATAATCGCGGGCGTGGTATACCTGCACTCCCCAGCGGTTGTAGACCGTCAGCATCCAGGGGCCCGGTGACAATCCCCGCACCGTAAACACGTCGTTGAGACCGTCTCCGTTGGGCGTGATGATGTTGGGAATCAATACGCAGGAGCGTCCGCTCACCAGCCGGCTCGCCGTACGCGTTTCGCAGCCCGTGGTGAGGGTCAACGTGTAGCGGCCCGGTAGTCGCACCGCCCGGTTGGGGGCCGTGGAGCCGTCGAACCACCGGTAGGAGACAAGCCCGGTTCCCGCGCCCAGCGCGGGGGCCCGCAGCACCAGGCTATCCTGGTCGCAGAGCGTCGTGTCGGCCCCCAAGGTAAATGCAGGCAAGGTCTCTACTGCCCGCACCGTCCGTTGCGCTGTCGTGGTGCAGTTGCCCCCGTAGGACACGGTTACGTGGTAGATACCCGCGTGCGTGACGGTGAGCGTGGACGTCGTGGCCCCCGTGTTCCACAGATAGGCCGTCGCACCCGGCAGCGCCGCGGTCAACACGGTCGTGGCTCCTGCGCACACGATGGAGTCCCCGGACAGGTGCACCACGGGTGCTGTCACGGTGCGGGAGGCTGTCAGCGTGCAGCCGTTGGCGAAGGTGGCCGTGACCGTGAACGTGCCGGCTTGGGTGACAGCCAGGGTCGGCGAGGTGGTCCCGGTGCTCCAACGAAACGCCGTAGCCCCCGGCGCCACGGCCGTCAGGTGGGCCGCCCCGTCGCATAACAGTGCGGGGGCATCTATATGCAGGCTCGCCGCGCGCACCCGGCGGGTAACGCGGGCGGTGCAGCCGGAGCCATACCAGGCTGTAAGTTCATAGGTACCGGGCTGACTCACGGACAGGGCCGCGGTCGTGGCTCCCGTATTCCAGCGGTAGGCGGTGGCGCCCGGAGTTCCCGTGGCCGCGAGGGTCAGGGAAGTACCTGGGCATAGCAGCGTATCGCCGGTGATGGCCACTGTGGGCGTGAGCAGCCGCACCACGTACTGGCTCGTGCTGGTCAGGCCCCCGGCAAAGGTCGTGCGTACCGTGTAGGTGCCGGGCTGCCGTACGGTGATGCTGGCGGTGGTGGCCCCCGTGTTCCACGTGTAGCCCAGGGCCGGCGAGCTCGCCGTCGCCGTCAGGGTGACGGCCCCGGCGCCGCAGAGCACGGAATCCCCCGTAACGGTGGTGCGGGGAGGGGCCCCGGCATGGGCCAGGCGCAGTAGCACCGCATCTCCGGCGTTGAAGTTGTTGGCCGAGCGCGGGTCTGTAGCCGTGAGGAGCGTACTGCCCACAACCAGGTTGCCGATGAGGCCACCTGTGAGGTAAAAGGCCCCGCTGGCATCCAGCGCCCCCGCGCCAGCGCGCAAGCCGTTGTCCACCGTGGGCTGCGCCAGCGGGGCGGCGTACAGCCACTGCCCCGCGGGGCTCAGCGCCGAGACGAAGGTCAGCACGTGCTCCGGCGCCACGGTCAGCACCTGCCCGTTCACGGTGGTATAGACCGGTGCCGTCGAGCCGCTCAGTCTCCCAAAGGCGACGGCGTTGCCGTCGCCGTCCACCCCCAAGGAGGCCAACTGCACCCAGCCCTCGGCGGAAGGGGAAAGCTGCCGCACGACGCCCCAGCGACCGGTTGGCGACAGTTGCCCGATAAATCCGGCAAAATGCCACCCGGCCCTCGTGCCCGGAGCATCCAAGGGTAGCGAGCCGATGGTCGTTCCCGCGGAACCTAACCCGCTCACCCATAGACTGCCCGTGGGCGTGTAGGCCGCGCCGACTACTTCGCTGTTGCTGCCCGCCGTGGCGATGCTGGCCCCAACGGCCCACTCCCACGTATTGGTCGGGCTGAGCTGGGCGACAAACAGCCCGCCGTTTGCGCCGGCGGGCACGGAAAGCGTCGTCTGCCCAAACACGAGGCTGCCCACACTATGGCTTCCCACGACGGCCACTTGGCCTTGTGGGCCAACCACCACCCGCCCCGCGGACCAGGAAATTATTTGACTGCCAGAGGTAGGAATGCTGGTGCCGGTGACGCCGACCGCGCTCTGCCAGTTTCCGCTCGTATCCAGGCGGGCCACAAATAAGCCTTCGCTGCTCTGGGGCGTGGGCAGGGCCGTGTTGCCTACCCGAAACCCGGTCTCGTAGTTGCCCGACACGACGACGCCTCCCGTGCTGGGATCCGACGCAAGGGCGGCCCCCGTCAGCAACGTGCGGATAGACAGCATATTCTGGACAACACGTACCCACTGACAAGTCCCGGTGGGACTGAGCCGCGCCACAAACAAGTTGCGGTCCGCGGCCAGTGGCTGTTGTTTCGTGCCCACGCGCAACGTCTTTCCGGAGGCATAGCCGGTGGCGTATACCTCGCCAGTCGCCCCCACAGCCACGCCTGTGACGAATGCGGCTCCCCCTGAACTTGCCGTTGCAGGGCTGGCTACCACATCCGTTACCCACGTCCATTGCCCGACCGGGGAGGCTTGCGCGATAAAGCCTCCGAAGCCTGGGCCAACTGCTCCGACCGAGCCAAAGCGCCGCGTGGCCGCCCCTCCTTGTCCGTACACACCGCCCACGTACACGTGCCCACTGGGCGCCGTCGCTACAGCGTTGGCCGTGGCGTTCGACCGGTCCCAGGGAGTTGGGTCAGTGGATTGCAGTCCCCACTCCCAAGAGGGTGCCTGGGCCTGCAGGCGGGGCACCACTCCCAAGAGCAGCAATAGATTGATCCATAGACATATAGAACAGCGTAGTACGCCACGTGAATAGGAGTTTCCCATACGTTAACAATGCGGGCGAGTAGTCTGTGCCAGAGATAGGAGGCACGGTAGAAGCGCTCAAAGATACGCAGCACACACGTCTAACAAGGTAGAATTCAACTGTACTCTGCATCGTACAACGCACCGGAAGAATAGTGCTTTTCTGTGCAGTATAGACGTTGCCCAGCAGATAGGGACACACAGGAAATGTTACCGCTAAAAACCCTCCTATAACACGTTATCCTTACTAAAAAATCAAGTAGGAGTCATTACACATGTAATTCGTTTTTACTGGACCACCCCAGTCGTCTGCCATGGCACGCCAACGGCAAACTGGGGTGGTCCAGTAAAAACGGACAGTGCGCTAAGACAGGTTCGTTTTCAGGTCGTGTTCAAATTGGTGGGGTGAGCGGTAGTCGAGGACGGAGTGGCGGTCCAGGTTGAAGTAGGTATCGAGGTAATGGGCCACTT
>NZ_CP007143.1 GCF_000576555.1 Hymenobacter swuensis DY53 | reverse complement strand
GTGGATAGTAAAGTGAGAATGTACCTGCCAACGGCGGTGCTTCTCTTTGTAGTGTGTAACTGTTAATAAACAAAAAGCCCCGGCCGGATGGTCGGGGCTCCTTTACTGTGCTTGTGGTACTAACTGAATCTTGACGACTGTCTGCATAGCCCCGAACACCTTGCGTAGGGTATCGAGGGTCACATTCGAGGCGTTACGCTCCAGCTTGGAGATCTGGGCCTTCTGCACGCCTACCCGTTCGCCGAGTTCGGCTTGAGTGAGGTTATGCTGCTGGCGATACGCTTTGATGGCGCTCGGGATCATCGCAAGTTCGAGGGCCGCATCATACTCCGCCCGGTCGGGGGTGCCGGGTGCTCCGAAGAGTTCGTCCTCCAGATCACTGAAAGCGATTGTGCGGAGGTCAGAAATAGGAGCAGATGGAGCAGGAGGAGATGTCTGTTTCTTGTGTTTCTTTTGAGGTGAAACCATGGATGTTCAGGAAAAGGTGAGATGAGGCCTTTGTGATTGATAACAATCAAAACACAGCCAGAGTGACGATTTATGAACCGTCAGCAAAATACTGTGAGCGGATGCGTTCGGCCCTTTTCAGGTCAGCAGCCGGTGTTTTCTGGGTCTTCTTGTCAAGGCCATGTGTGCACACAATGAGCGTGTTGGCTTTGTTTCGTTTATCCCAGAAGGCAAAGAGGCGGTACGTGTGGTTGGGAGCATCAACCCGGAACTCGTAGAGATCGGTGCCGACTAGTTTCTTGAACCAGTCGCCAGTCTGGCCGTCCTGCGTTCTACGGATGGAAACCCCGAATTTAATCCGGACTTCCTTTTCTAGTTGGTGAAGGAAGGTGCGCGCGTCGTCCGTTAAGCGGACGCTGATGGTGTTGGCCATGGGGCGGAGGGTATAGATTTTTCAAGTTGAACATGACATTGTGCGCTTTAGATGAACTGATATGATCGATGTGATGACTGTTGGTTGACAGTACAAATATACGTAAAGTTTCCATATAAGGATACTGTATCTGCATTAGAATTACTGGCGCATTGTGTAGTTTTGGTGCAACTAGTTAGACTAATACTGATGGTTAAACTCTACTCTCTGCTGCTCTTTGGTAGCATTCTATCCCTTCACGAGGCTTGCGCTCAAACCAAGACCGCTACCGCTGTCACCACTCGGCAGGACACCATTTATTTCGATCACGACTGGGAGCAAACGATGGAGCCACAGGACCGGGTGTATGCACGCATCGCCCGACGTAATCCAGAAGGCAAGACGGTTGGTACTGTCCGAGACTACTTCTACCCTTCGTGGAAGAAGCAGTTCGAAGGCAAGGTGGCCAGTGAGAGCCCGGATGTGGCCACGGGTCTGTGCACCGGGTGGTATGAAAACGGCCAGCTGCATTTCAAGGGCACGTTTGCCCAGGGGCAGAAGGGCAGCGACTACCGAGAATGGAAAGAGGACGGTAAGGAAATCAAGCTGACGTATACTTGGCAGGAAGTGCTGAGTACAGACGGTGTGAAGCTGCATTCCTACTACAACAATGGCAGCTCACGGCAAGTCATTCCGATTGACCTGCCGGAGGGCACAGTCGGCGTAGTGTATAAGTTCGATATCCGGGACGAAGACCAGCCGCCCGTGAACTGGACAACGGCCATCACTCTGACGGCCGCCCTGGCTAGTGCCCCCACCGGGCTGGGCCCCGCGTTGATGTTGTCAGCTGGGGCAAAGGCACTCAGTACCGAGCGCCAACCGGCTGCTTCCGTCGCAACCAAGTGCCGGTTCTTTATCGTCGATGATGAGGAGTTGACCCAACCGTTCCTCACGTACGCAACAAAGGGTACTATGCCAGCTCCCGCACAGTGTTATCAGCAGGCCGTGAACCGGGCCCAGGAAACGCGGGAGCTACTGGTTCCTGCTGGTACCAAGCGGCTATACTTCGCAGCACAGAATGACAACCTGCGCACTTCTGCTAAGCTGAAGCTAACCGTGAGCGCATTGGTGGCTAGTCGGCAGTAGAAGGTATTAATGCAGTATTACTGGCAGATGCACTAAAAACGAGGACTCGACGGTTAGTACAGCCGCGAGAATCTGTTTATACATGTTACTAGAATAAATTCATGAGCTTAATAGCTAAGCCCGTTTCGGTATCCATTCCCGTAAGTGCCCTGCAACCCATCGTTTGCCATGTGATTGGTTTTAGCCAGGATCTAGATGGGCCGATGCCCAAGATTAGTCAAATGCGGTTCAAGGCAGATATAACGATCCTGCCTCACGAAAGATCGAAAGACACGGCATCAGTGGCATTCCTTATCATAGGCTATCACCTCGTTACTGACGGCCAGATGAAGGAGTTCTTTCATATCTCGACAACCACGGAGTTCATGCTGCTGGACTTGGAAGCCAAGCAAGTAAGCATGCCCAGCTTCCTCGATATAGAGATGGAACCGTTCAGCACTTGTGTAAGCTTGGCAATTGGGCTGACTCGTGGACATCTGCTGACCCGCTTTCAAGGTTCCCTTTGGCCTGCTTTCATCTTGCCAGCAATAAATCCAGATGCGCTAATTGCGGAAGTGAAGAGACGGGATACTCCATCTGAACAACCTAGCAAGAAAGCCCGTCCATCCAAAAGAAAGCCCGGTGGGCTCGCTGATGAAGTCATCAAACCAACGGATGATCTGACGTAATTACAGCTTATGAAATACCTATACCCTTTTGGATTGGTCTTATTTCTCTCCACCACTACTCAGGCCCAGGACTGGCTCACCTCGGAGAAGCCTAAGTTCTTGACTGATACTGCGCGCTTCATTACAGCCACTGTCGATACTGTTGCAGATGCTCCTGCTTTAGCTGGCTTTTCAGCCGAAATGGACAAGCGGTATGGCTTTCGTGGGTTACGTTTTGAGACTCCTGTTGCTCAGGTCAAGGGCCTAAAACTTGTAGGATCGAGAGACGGCATTTCCATCTATGAGAAAATAGCAGAGAACAAAATATTAGGTAATGCGAGGTTGAAGGCGATCCAGTATTGCTTTTATAAAGGACAACTCGCCAATATCTACATAACAGCAACTGGTTCAACCAATGCCCAGGAAGTGGTGAAGGTGCTGATGGAAGCGTACGGCATTCCTTATAGTCCCCAGAGTGATGATGAGAGTGATGATGAGAGTGATTTGGAGGAAGATCGTGATTATTTGTGGTCAGGAAACACGATGACCATCTTACTATCGGTTCATGCGTACGAGCCAGATTTTACTGTTCTGTTCTCCAGTATGCCGATGAGCGATAAGCAACGGCGTGATAAAGAGATGCGCGTGAAGCAGGCAGCAGAGAAGCTGTAGAAGCTGGTGAGATGAGCTAAAAACGGCAGCGTGCAGTGTACTTGGGATCATCAGCGCTTACGCCCAATGCGCTTAGGTACTTCAGGGGTGTTAGCGGTAGGAACCTCTGGCATCTGTTTGGGAGCGTACTTCTGATCGAAGAGCACTTGCAAATCTATGATCGGCAGGATGTAATTTCTATAATAGGTGGGGGCCAGGTAATTCACTAAGTAGCCTCTTGCTACACCATAGGCAACACCTAGCCCACTGGAGAAAAAATGCCATTTTTGCTCTTCAACATCCGGGATGTTGAACGGTGTTGAGCCTGTCCGACACTCAAACTCAGTGACCAAACTGATAGAGAAGGAGAGACACGTATTCGATTTGCGGCTGTTAGGCATGGCCACCGTCAGGCGGACATAAAACCGTGCAGGATTGTCGCCCCGCACAATGTCGAAGTCACACATTACAGGTTGGATAGCCGCATCGAAGCGAGGCTCGCCATAGTAAGCATTGATTTTGACGTCTCGAACCTCTGATACTAACAGTTGTAGAGTGTTGTGTGGCACTTGAGTAGGATGGGTAGCGTGTTGATCTTCTGTAGAAGCCATAGGAAAAGATGTTAGTAGTATCGGTAGGTAATGGAGTAAGACAACGGCTTCAGTAGCTTCTTTGGTATCGGCTGATCACTGTAAATAGAAAGCCCCGGCCAATTGGCCGGGGCTTTCTATTTACAGTGATCAGCCGATACTATATCTTTTGGCCTTTGTTCGATTTACGCTCTGTAGGGTCCCATAACACGCGCACATTCTCAACAGAGACTGTTCTACGTGCTTGGCAAAGGTCATACAGCTTCTGTAAATCGAGCCAGTACTCGGCTGTAGTATTGCGGAAAGCAGCTGCTAATCGCAGTGCCATTTCAGGGGTGATGCCCTGCCGCTTGTTGATGATAGCTGACAGTGTCTTGCGCGTAGTGCCAAGTCCATCGGCAATTTCTTCTATGGTGTGTCTCTGTCCTGTCTCCTTGTATAGTCCAGCGAGGGTTTCGCGGAGGAGATCACCAGGATGAGAAGGAGTGAACATAAACATGAACTCCTTTTGGTTAAAATTGGTGTTGATCAATGGTAGTCAATGTACTTCACATCAAAGGCGTTGCCATCTTTGAAACGAAAGATGATCTTCCAGTTAGCTTTGACTTTGACGGAATAAAAGTTCTTCAGCTTGCCTTTCAATCGGTGATAATCACTGTCTGGCATATTCATTTGCTCAGACATCGTTGCCGCATTCAACTGCGACAGTATTGAATTGATTCTAGGGATGTGATCCGCTGTCAATTTCGATGTATCGTTCTTATAATAGTACAATTTTAGGGCTTTGCCCTTTACTGATTGAATCATAGTAATGTTGAGTTAAGAATAACGGTCTCATAGGATATTGCTTTAGGCTCCTAATGTACGATGCTTTTGCAAATGTAACGTGTAACGTTCCACGTTCCAAATTTCTCTGAAAAATAAATTGATGTATGCAGCAATCAGGTCAATACACCCGCGTTGGCTTTCAAATAATCTACGACGGCCCTAGCCTACGCGAAGGCCTAATGGACACCCGTGACCTAGCCCCAGTCTTACTTGCTCTGAGCAACCTGGTCGAGCAGATCAACCACCGGCTCAGCCACGACAACCCACCGGTGCACCTGCACTTTCGGGCCGCCAAGCGGGGCTCCCTAACGATCAACCTGGACCTGCAGACTACAACCACCCCAGTAGATGCTACTCCTCTTTTCGCCGGCACTGACACGAGCACGCTCAGCCGCATCCTGGATATTCTCTGGGATGGTGGCCACACGCTGGGTCTATTTCAGCTGCTCAAGTTCCTCGGTGGCCAGGCACCTCAGGAGACAGAGCGCACCTCCATGAGCAGTGTGCAGGTAACGAATGCGTTCGGCAGTACGGTGCGTACGAGCCCGCTGGTATTGCAGCTGGCCACTGACGCTCGTGTCAAAACCGAGTTGCTTGACGGCGGTAGCTTCCCCGGTTTGGCAGAAGCCCGCCTCGAACTGGCGCACTACGTTGCTTATTATAACGGTGAGCGGCGCCGCTCCGCTCTCGCTTACCGCTCACCTGACTACTTCCAAACCCATCTCCAACCCACATCCGAAAAGTGTCCAGCTTAGCTAGAGCACCTCATATTGATACTTAGTGTTTGGTAATTATTTAGGCTAAATATACTAGCAAAGCCTACCTTTGGCCTATTGGCCAAAAGCTGAGAACCCTTGCCAAGAAGCGAGTACCCCTTATGGGAAGTAACTGACAACACTTGTGGATATAACTAATAAGCTTTGGAATTTCTGCCACATACTCCGTCACGATGGGATGGATTATGCCGATTATGTTGAGCAATTAACTTACCTTCTCTTTTTAAAAATGGCAGACGAAGGGTCCATTGAAGTCCCTGCCGACTGTCACTGGCGCGACATGCTGACTTTGAGCGGTAAGGCTCTAACTGATTATTATGACACAGCTCTTAATATTTTGCGTGGTGAGCCCGGTATACTAGGTCAAATTTTTCAAGAGCCCATTTCGAAAATTAAAAATGCAGCAAGCCTGAAAAAGATTGTCGAAGGGATAGAAGAAATTGGGTGGACAAAACTGGGTAAAGATGTACAAGGAGAAGCCTTTGAGGGCCTGTTAGAACGCACGGCTAACGAAGGTAAGAAAGGAGCTGGTCAATTCTTTACGCCGCGTCCTCTCATTCAGGCCATTGTAAATGTAATGCAGCCTAACCCACTAGAAGGGCGGCGAAGCAAGATTGCAGATGTAGCATGCGGAACTGCTGGATTTTTAACAGTGGCAGCAGAATGGAGTAGATTACACAGCGGTGCAGTCAAGCAGGCTGATAAAGACTACATTAGACGCAGTGCTTACTATGGACAGGAGCTGGTGGTGAGACCCTTTCGGCTAGGACTAATGAGCATGTTCCTGCACGACATAGAAGCCAATATTAGCCTTAAAGACTCTATCTACGATGGCGACTTACTAGGGGAAGAGTACGACTGCATCCTTACCAACCCTCCGTTTGGGTCTCGTGGATCCATCGGCATACCCAAACTAAGAAATTTTCCAGTAGAAACGAGTAATATACAAATAAACTTTATTCAACATATTTACGAGGTCCTATCCGAGCACGGCCGTGCAGCTATCGTCCTTCCTGACAGCGCTCTGACAGATGCCAAGGCCCGAGAGGTGTGGCAAATACTAATTACGGAGAATCTGTGCAGAGTTCACACTATACTTAAGCTTCCCAGAGGCACTTTTACACCGTATGCAAACGGCGTAAGAGCTTGCGTTGTCTTCCTACAGAAAGGGAGCGGAACTAAATCGCTATGGGTATACGATAGTCGCTCAAATGTTCCAGGTATCACTAAGAAATCACGTCCATTGGATTACGGCCAGCACTTTGCTGCCTTCGTTGAAGCATACGGTTCTGACCCCAATGGCAAAGGTAAGCGCACTCAGTCTGAACGGTTTCGCAAGTTTACATTAGCTGATATTGCGGCTAATAATTACAGTTTAGATTTTTCATGGATAGAAGACAATTCTCTCATTAATGACGGAGAACTGCAAAAACCCATCACGTACATTGAAGATACTTTGAGCGAATTGGATAGCTTGAACAGCATCATCGCCTCAATAAAGGACTTACTTGAAGGCAATTAATGGCGCTATATCCCACACACTGGCACAAGTTACCGCTCGCCGACCTGCTCATAGAGGATAAAGCAGGCGACTGGGGAAAAGATGCTAGGAAGCTAGCAAACTCTGAAGTGTGGACCTTGTGCCGCGTATTTAGAGCAACTGATATAGCTGATTGGCAACTATATAAAGGCAAGTATGCAACAACTAGGGCTATCGAGAAGCGTGTACTCGTCAACAAAAGCCTTCGCAGCGGTGACATACTGCTCGAAATTGCAGGCGGTTCACAAGAACAACAAGTTGGGCGTGTTTCCTTAGTTGATGAGCAGGCGCTGAATGCATCTGATCAGCCGTTACACTATTCCAATTTTTTTCGCGCCATTCGTGTCCCCCAAACCGTTTTACATCCCAAGTTCTTATACTATTTTTTCAAACATGCTTACCAAAACAATCTGTTAGAGCCGTTCCAAAAAGCTACTGTTTCTCTAAGAAACCTAAGCTTTGTTGAATTAAAATCTGCATTAGAAGTTCCTATTCCGCCTATGGCTGAGCAGGAACTTATCATTGCCAAAATAGAGAGAGTCGAAAAAGAACTGAATCTTGCTAAAAATAAGCTACAGAAAGTAGCCGCTCATCTAATCCGTTTTCGCCAATCTGTTTTGCAGGATGCAGTTACTAGTGAACTGCAGGAAGGCAGTGACGCGAACTTGACCAGTACAGGTGACATCTTCGAGTATGTCACGAGTGGAGCAAGAGACTGGTCGCGCTATTACGCACCTGAAGGAGCTTTTTTTCTTCGGATTGGCAATCTGGCCCGGACCTCGTTGCAACTGGAATTGGAGAACATTATCAAGGTTCAACTTCCGGACGAAGTCGATAGAGCGCGTACAGCTGTGCAAACTGGAGACCTTTTGATTTCTATCAGTGGTGAGCTAATCCTAATCGCGGTAGTACCTGATAATCTTGGCGAAGCATACATCAACCAGCACCTTGCTCTAGCCCGCCCCAAGAAGGAGTACTATCCCAAGTACTTAGCGTATGCCCTGCAGTCCAGTTACTGCCAAAGTCAACTTACCGATAAGCAGAGTGGTGACGCTATTATTGGACTTAGCCTCTCGGATATTAAGAGTATTAATATCCCTATTCCTTCTTACCACAAACAAGTAGCTGCTGCAGATAGAATCGATGCTCTTCTAGCTTACGCACGAGATGCTCAAGCTCAGCACGAGAAGGCAAAAGGAAATATTAAGCAGTCGGAAGAGGCATTACTGAACGCAGCCTTTGAAACTGATTTTGTTTCAAGACAGCAGCATCAATCAACCACCAGTGACATTGTAGCAGAGGTTGCAAGAGAGACAATTCTGACAAAGGAAATAAGAGAGTCGAATAAATTATTGCTTAAAAACTTACCTAAGTTAATCTCTTCAATGAAAGGCATCGAGCAAGAAGACATTAAAGAGCAAATTAAGAAATTTGCACTAGAAATGTACGAGTCAAAAAGTCATCTTAACAGAAGTGACATAGATGAACTTAGGTCTAAGATCAGTGGAAATGTACGCAATTTCGATTATGATGATTTTTCCTCGCTATTCCAAGAATTAGTTCAAGAACCATTAAATTCAGGGGAAGAAAAACCTTTCTTTTTATCTGTTATTAAAGACGGAAGTATTCACTTTGCACTCAATAAATAGAGGCATGAAACTGCAATACTTGAAGCTTATCAGTCGCTATAGGAGCTTAGAACCATTTGAGCAAGCTTTCCCAAAGCATAAACTACTAAAGGAAAACTTAGACCCTATTGGCCTTGTCGGGCTGAATGGCAGCGGCAAGTCTAATTTTCTCGAACTTATCGCAGATATATTCTTTGAAGTAGAGGAATATTTTTTAAGCGAAAATAGACTATACAAGCATTTTAAGCCAAATTATTTTGCATATGCCGACAACAAAAAGCAGGATTACGTGCTTTTTGAAATAAGGTACAAAATAACGGTTGAAGGCAAAGAGCATGAAGTTACGATATCTAGAAATGAAAATGATAAGAAAAACATCTTATTCTACAAGAAAGAACAGGTGCACGATTTGTTCAATAGTTTGGAAAATGTAATAATTCCTCTTGAAGAGGCGAGAAAATATATTCCCCTAGTCATTGCCTATACTTCTGGCCTTAATGACCTTTTGACGCTTCCTTTTGTTGACTTACAGGATTATTATGCTCGACAGGTGGCAAAAGCAGCTAGGGAAGAAGACCAAATAGAAGTTGAGCCATCCATTCCAAGTAATTTGACGGAAAATGAAAAAATTCCCTCTCCTAACCTATTGCTACTAAACTATGATTCAAACGCTGCAATTGTCGTGTCAAACTTTTTATTATTACCTAATAATAAATTAAAATCTTTCAGAGATACTGTGCGCATAAAGCGTATGAACAGCTTCAGAATAAACATAAAGTTAGACAATATGGCTGGCGCTGGCGCTGTTGAAGTAACCAGTGAGCTAAAAAGTTTTATAAAAGCTTTACAGGATTGCGCCTCAATAACCGAGATAAACAAGTCACCTAAGGGTGATACGTATATTTTGGATTTCATTGTAAATGACGCCACAAAAAAACTTTTCGAAGAAAAATTCCGAACAGCGCAAAAACTCTTTGATGCGTTGACGAAACTCAATTTATTGAATACACTATGTGTTCCAAGCAGCTATAGAAATACGTTGCGCAAGCGAAGAGGCAAAGGCCAGCTTTTACGCTTTCCTCAGATAGCATCCTTGGACAAGATTTTCAGTATTGAGAAAATCGAGCTGGTTATCACAGAGCCGCTAGTTAGAACAGAGTATGAAAAGCTAAGTGACGGCGAGCACCAATTCATTCATATCGTAGGCGGAATCTTATTATTTGATGAGAAATATCCAGCAAGAGATTTGCTCTACTTGCTAGATGAGCCTGACACACATTTCAATCCGGTTTGGCGTAGTACGCTGTTCTATGAGCTTGACAAAAGCCTTGTAAACAAGAAGATTGAGTTCGTCTTAACCACTCATTCACCATTCATTCTATCTGACATTCATGGTTATAATGTATTCAAATTCGAGCGAAAGGGTCCAGTTGTCAGCTTTGAGCGGTCTTCAAAAGAGACTTACGGTGCCACATTTAACAATGTCATCGATGAGGTTTTCCAGCAAGTTTCATCAGAAGTTGACCATTTTGAACAACAAATTGCGAAACGTTCATTCAATGATATAATAGCGTTATCAGACGAAATTGAGAAGGTCAATTCAGCAGACCAATGGGAACAAAAATGCAACGAATTTGAACAAAGAATTAGAATGCTAGGAGATTCTACGCAAAAGATATTTATTATCCAAGCTTACGAAAAGAAAGCATCTATGTTCAAGAAATAGTATCATGCTTTATTTTGTAAAACCTATCGAATCAGATATTGGCAAGCTGCATCAACTACTTGTGCACTTCTTTCAATATGTGCAAGATAATTCGCCAAGTAAATTCGATAAAAGTTCGCAGTTCCCAGAATGGTACTCGTATACCTCAAACTCATTGCAAGTATTAGAAAAAAGTCTTAAAGAATTTGTCGAAGATTTTGATATTTCAGAAAAAAATGATATTATATATGCTTTTACTTTAGCTAATAAAATTGAGCTATTCTTTGAGTCAATGACTGATGAGCAAGGGAATATGCTTAATATTCCCATAGCCAAAGATTTTCCTAAGCGTGAGTTGTTTTTGAATAATTTATTTTTACACTTGTACAAAAGCCAGCTGTCATCAAAAACAAGCACATTCTTTGAAAAAATTGGAGATGTAAGTTTCGGGGAATATTTCACAGAAATTAAGAATTCAGAATTTTCTACGAAGGGCTCACTATTGGTTTGCCCTTTCTGCGGTATTCATGATTATAAATTAATAGAATCAGAGGGTCGCCCACCATTCGATCACATTCTACCTAAGGGAGATTCCTTATTCGTTTTCTCTTCAATAAATCTAAAAAACTTAATACCTATTTGCGATGCTTGTAATACTATAAAGGATACTCGACCCTTACTTTATCTAGACAAAAGCAGGAAAGTGAGAACCCTAGCGTTCTATCCCTATTCCACTGGTGATGACCCTTACAGTTTTTTCGTTTTTTCCTTAACATGCACATTGCCTCCTGCAGGAGTCCAAGGCCAATGGACTGTTAATATGTCTTGCAATCATCCATCGGACCCAAATTTTTCAACTAGAGCAACTACTTGGCTTAACGTTTTCAATATATTGAGCAGGTACTCTGAATACATTTCAAATAAAAGCAACTACTATATAGGCCAGTTATCGAAAAAGATAAAGGGCCAAACTTTACAACAAGCAGAAGATATTGTCGACGGTTACATCTCAAATGAGTGTAACATTACACCTTTTGCTTTAAGAAACGCGACAGGTATTTTGTTGGAAAACATTTTTCATAAA
Source organism: Hymenobacter swuensis DY53 (assembly GCF_000576555.1). Classification (NCBI taxonomy): domain Bacteria; kingdom Pseudomonadati; phylum Bacteroidota; class Cytophagia; order Cytophagales; family Hymenobacteraceae; genus Hymenobacter; species Hymenobacter swuensis. The sequence goes on along the minus strand of NZ_CP007143.1, from coordinate 30,108 downwards.
TGGATACTACAAGACCAAAGCTTTTTATCTAATCTAGTGTTGACTACTTCCTCTCCTTTAGCCACTAATCCTAACCCACTTATAAACAGCACAGATTATGATTGACAGTATATGACCTGTTTTAACAGAGTGAAAAGGTTAGGAAATTTGGCGGTGGTCTAATAAATGGTGCACCGTCGATTATGCTCGTTAATGACGAGTTGAATGCGGACGTGGTGCATGGCTAGGGAGAGGCTGAAGGAGCAGGACTTGCGCACGAGCACGGCGTAGCGCTGGCGCAAGGAGCAGTTAATGGCTTCGACGATGCTGGTCTGCCCACTGGCTTTGGCGCTGGGTTAATGGGCGCGTTTGGGCAGCACGTCCTGGTAGGCTTCCCACTCGTCGGTGTAGTACCACGTGCCGGTGTGGTAGTGCTTAGGCAGGGCCCGCCACAGGCGCCGAGCCGTGGCGCGGCCGCGTGAGCCAAGCACTCAGACCACGATGAGGCGCGAGTGCCGCTCGACGGCCAGCCACAGTCATTTTTTGTGCTGTTTGCGGACCACAAACGTCCACAGCTCATTCGCTTCCAGTTCCTTCATCCGCCGCGGCAACGGGGTGCTGGGGGGGGCTTGACCTGCGCTTTTTTTGCCAACTTGGCTACGGTCATGCGGTCTATCCCAGTCAGGCGCACGCGGCCCGTTGCGAGACACTTTCGAGCAGTTTCTTCTCTACGTGCGCTTACTGCGCTGCTTTGCGCGGGGCCGCCGGCGCAAACACGGCTTGGTGGCGACAGAACGTGTACAAGCACTTGGCTTTGTCATTGCTCGTCCCGTTCTTGCGCAGGGCGCTGCTGCCACATTTAGCGTGCATCAACGTCATCTGCATCATCTGCATCATACCACCAGTATACACGAAAACCACCTTTTAGACCGCCGCCTCACAGACGAATCTTCGGCCGGTCAAAGAACTCCTCTACCCGCCACAGACTCTGTATCTGCTGCCGTTGCACTGGTAGGAAACCAGCTGCAGGATTCTGAGCATACAGAGTGAGCAGGTTGCGCGTGAACAGCTCATTCTCACGCACAGCCTTTATAGTAACTGTGTCGTCGTATGCCACCACGCATACTTGATTATAGACCTGCTCCCACTTACCTTCTGGAACCTGCCAGGCAATGACCTTTTCCCCAGTACGGAGAAGTGGCTCCATTGAGTCCCCTTCCACTTCGAAGACTAGCGCGCCGGTATAGCGCGCTGCATCCTCCTCGCTATTCACATATAAGCGTAGCGTCTCGAAGTTGTCGGGATGCTGAACTCCCATACCCAGTTCTATAAAGGAAGCGCGGGCACGGAAGGAAACAAAGGGAAGGTCAACGGCAACCATGTCGGCCAGGAAGCCCACCGCTTGCACATTGTTTTGATTTTGCTGATGCTTCTTGAATGCTGCTACAGCAGCATGGCGAGAGTCACTAGTGTTACTGCCTGTCAAGATTTCCTCAACAGTAGAGCCAAGAGCTTCCGCGAGTAAGCTAAGCGTAGATTGACGGGCTCCGTTCTTGCCTTTCTCAATATTTGAGATGGCCGAACGTGTCAAGCCAACTCTCTCTCCCAGTTCAGCCTGTGTGAGTCCTGCTTGCTCTCTTAGCTCTTTGAGAAACATGTTCTTAGCAAAATGTTGATAAAAACTTGCCCTTGCTAAAGAAACTTGCTTTTCTTGTAGAGAAATGCTGTCGTTGCTCTTGCTTGTCAAGAATTTCTTGCGTATGTTTGGTTTGTCAAGTGAATGACGGGCAAAAGTAAGTAATTCTAGACACCATGCAAGACAGAGCACAGAAACTCTCGGATCTACTCCCGCGTGGCTCCCAAAGCCAGATCGCCGAAAAACTCAACATGAGCCGGCAGGCCGTCGGGGACGCCCTTAAGCGTTGCAAACCCGGTAATCCAGTCGTGATCGAGGCCATGCGCATTGCCCGCGAGTGCGGCGCGCTGGACACGGCGAAAGACCTGGCTACCCTTAACGCGGCCGCCTAATGAACGCGGCCCCCATCCCCTTCGCCTTCAATGGCGTGATCATCCGCCGCGACGACTCCGGCCGGGTGAGTATGACCGACTTGTGGAAGGCCGCCAAAAGCCCGCGCAAGAAGAAGCCGGCCGAGTGGCTGGCGCGCGAATCCACCCAGGAACTGCTGGAAGTGGCCCGGAATCTAATTACCCCACAAATGGGGCAATTAGAATTGATCGCCTCCCAGGCCGGCCGCTACGGTGGTACCTACGCCCAGCAGACGTTGGCGCTCTCCTACGCCAAGTGGTTGTCCCCGGAACTGCACCTAGCCGTCAACCAAGTCTTCTTCGAGCGCCAGGCCGAGCAGAAGAACCCCGACAAGATCCTGGACCGGGCCGAGGCGGCCTACCGCCGGCGCGGCTTCACGGAGGCACAGATCCGGGCCCGCTTCCTGGGCAAGGCCACTCGGGGGCGTCTGGTGTCGGTACTGGCCCGCCACGGCGTGCAGAAGCACGGCTACCGGCTCTGCACCAACGCTACCTATAAGCCGCTGTGGGGTGGGGAGGCTGCTGACATCCGGGTGCGCAAGAACCTGCCGGAGAAGGCCAACCCCCGCGAGCACATGAGCGAGAAGGAGCTGGTGGGCCTTCACCTGGCCGAGCTGTTGGCGGCCGAAGGCATCGAGCGGGTGCAGGCCCGCGGCAATCAGCAGTGCGCCGATGAGTGCAAGCGGGCGGCGCAGTCGGTGGCCCGCATGATCACTTCCCACGAGGAAGGCAGCCGCCCCCGCTCTTCGGGCTCCCCACAATAGACGAAGGGTGCCATCCCGACTGGACGTCACCCCTCTCGCTGCCTTCGCCTGAAGGAAGCATGCGGCAAAGGTGGCCGGTGCCGGCGAGCACACCTAGCACTGGCTACTGATTTCATCAAAGCATAACGCAGGCTCTGCCTCCTTCTCTCCCCTATCAACCTCCAATCGCATCCCATGAAAACGATTCATCAGCAATTGCAAAAGCTGGGCGAGCAGACCCATGCGGCCCACGAGGCCAACTTCTTCCCCCGTGAAATCGCCCGGGCCCAGCAGGTACTGCGCATGCTCCTGGACTTGCACGAGGATATCTGCCATGCCCAGGACGAGGGCATCTACGAGGTAACGATCCGCAGCCAGACCCGCGAAGTCACAGTGCGCGTGGATGAGGAAGCCGCCCATCAGGTAGCCGAAGACCTCTACACGCTGGTCGGTAAGCGCTGTGATCAGCAATCGACCGTGATCGTCCGCACCCACGAGGCCCTGCACAAGGAAGGAGAAAGCCTGCGGCGCATCCAGATGCTGAATCTGCTGCTGACGCCGGTCGGCCACACGGGCCTGCCGATGACCGAAGCCGTCATGCGCCCGCTCATCCCGGCCGAAGAAGCGCTGGCCGAACCCAAAGGCCGCCGCCGGGCTACGGCCGTCGGCCAGATTCCGGAAGAGCGCCAGCGCATCAGCTGATCAGCGCGAGTTCGAATCCGCTCGTCACTTCTATCCCATCTACCTCATCGACTCCATCCAACGCATGAAAAAGCCCCAGTTCACCGCCGTCGAGCTCCTGCAGCACCAGCAAACCAAAGGCTTTCACAGCCACCACGTGCACACCTCCGCCGACCAACTGGCCGATTACCGGGCCCGATACGCCCAGAAGCTCGAACTACACAAAGCCCTGTTTGAGTGCATCAACCCCGGAGAGCTCGTTATCCGCACCCAGCACCAGAAGGTGCGCCTGATGGCCGATACCGGCCTGATGGAGAAGATTATCCTGGCTGCCATTGAAGAGGTAGAGCAGGACCTGAGCCGCCTGGAGATGTGGATTCTGGAGCAGGCTGCCTACGTGGAGCGTGGCGTCGATGAGTGCGGCATCGAAGTCAGCCCGGAGGAGTGGGCCGCCGTGGCGCTGGTCAAGCAGCCGGTTTCGCTTCCCCAGGCTGCTTAACAGCCGGGCCCGATGAATTACCTCAGTCTGATCAATCAGTTCTGGGCCAAGGATCTGGAGCATTCCTTCACCCCCAATGACATCGCCGTGTACTTCAGACTACTGGAGCGCAGCAACGCATTAGGGTGGAAGAATCCCTTCAACTTCTCAGTAGACGAACTGCTGATGAAGCTGCGACTCAAGACCAAGGACCCATTCACTACGGCCCGCAACCGCTTAAAGCAAGCCGGCCTGATTGACTTTCGGAACGGGGACGGCCGGGGGCGCACGACGACCTACTATCTGCTGGATGCGGAAGAGCAGCAACAGGAAGAAGAAACCGAAAGGGGTAAGAAAAACACCCCCCTTATGCCACCCCTTTCCCCTACCCTTTCGCCACCCCTTTCCCCCCCTGGAACCCCGCTACTACATAAAACTAAACTAAACGAAACAAAAGAAAAGACAGCTAACGCTGTCACGGCGAGTGAGCGTGATCCAAGTTTTGATTTGGAAGAAGGTGAGGGTCATCCACCCAGAGACTCCTGTCGGGATCGAATCGGGGAAGAGCAGACAACCAGCCTGGAGCAGGAGCCCTCCTGGGATCGAACCGGGGAAGAACAGGCTGCCAGCCCGGAACCCGTTTCCTCCCCACCGCCCCGAAAGCCCCCGACTACCTCTGGCAAACGACCCAGCAAGGGCCGCGCCGCCCGGTCGGTGCCAACCACGGCCCCACCACCACTCCACTCCCGCTGGCCGGAACTCGTGGCTGAGCTCGACGACGACGGCCGGACCACCTGGGAGAAGTTCGTGACCTGGGAACAGGACAACCCCTTGCCCAAGGTCTTCTCGATGGCCGAACCCCTGCTACCGGCCCAGCTGGTCAAGCTGACCCGCCAGCACGGCAGCGGTGAAATCACCGGCGTGCTGCTGGACATGCAAAATCGCCGGACTCTACTCACTGACTACGAATCAGCCAACCTCACCGTGCAAAGCTGGCTGCGTAACCGCAGGAAGCGCGAAACGGCCGCAAGCTAGCCACTACCCCGCCCAAAGGCCTCTGAGGCTCACAGCGGGCAGAAAAGTAGCCTCTACGGCCCTGTCCATCTTTCCACCTCATCCCCAACCGCCCGTGAACTACGAAATCGTCCGCGGCGCCCTCACCAACCGGGGGCTCGTGCAACCCAAATCCCAGATCGAGCTGACCCCCACCGACGAGGAGTTCTACCTGAGCCTGTTCGGCTTCGATAACTCCATCTACGAGCACCTGGAAGTCAACCGCGACCCCACAACCGGCAAGAGCACCGTCTCAGGCTTTGCCGGCAGCTACTTCGCCGAGTTCCTGTACTTCGACATCGACCGGGACGGCGACCTGCCCGGCAGCCTGGAAGCGACTCGGGACCTACTGCGGCGCCTCTACAACCGCTTCCAGCTCTCGCCTAAGCAGCTGTTCCTGTGCTTTTCGGGCAGCAAGGGCTTTCACGTCGGCCTGCACCAAAGCCTGTTCGGCGGGTTCGCTCCCTCTCCCCAACTGCCCCTGCAGCTCAACGTGCTCGCTGCAAGACTGCTGGCCGAGTGCCACGAGCTCACGCTCTCGGAGCTCCAGACGAAGGCCTACGAAGCCAAGCAGGCCGGCAGCCAGTTCGCCGACGTGGATCTGGGCATCTACAACAACAACCGCCTGTTTCGGGTCATCAACTCCCGCAACAAGAAGGGCCGCTACAAAGTCGGTCTGACCAGCCAGGAGCTGCTGACGCTCCCACTGGAGCATATCCTCTCGCTGGCGGATGCTCCCCGGCCCGACTACAAGCCCGAAGCCAAGCTCACGGCCCAAACCCCCATTCCCGACCTCGCTGCTTTGTGGGAGTATGCCCGCACGCTGGACGTGGCGGCCTTCACCAAGGCCACCGTGGGCAGTAAGTCAGCCGGCCGCGGCAGCGGGCCCATTGACCGGGACTTCTTCGCGCCCCCTACCCCGGGTAATCGCAACAACGACCTGTTCCGCCAGGCCTGCCACCTGTTCGACCACTCGGAGCTCTACGAAAGCCACGTGCTGCAGCTGGTGCAAAGTGTGAACCTCTCCGGTTCCGACCCTCTGCCGGAAGACGAGGTGCGCCAGATCGTCAAGTCGGCCTTCACCCGCACGACCCGCACCAAGGGCCAGGCCGCCGCCACAGTACTCACGCCCGAAGCCGCCAGCGGCGACAAGGTGGAAATCTGGTCGGACTGGACGGAGGAGTGGCTGGACTACTACACCCAGGCCCCCAGCCCGATGACCTGCCTGCTGCCGGAAATCGACGAGGACCAGGAGATGAGCCTGAAGGGCAAGCTGGCCGTGCTCATCGGCTCCGGGGGAACGCGCAAGAGCTACTTCCTGCAGAACATCATCGCCCAGAACGTGCTGGGCTACGGCAACCGGTTCCTGTACTCCAGCATGGAGATGGGCAAGCCCGAAACCGTCAACCGCTTCTTGGACATGTACTTCGAAGCCGAAGACGGGATATCGGCCAGCCGGCACCTGCAGACCATGGCCCGCGGCAACAAAGAGCAGACCCGGGAGCTGCTACGGATGGGTTCGCAAACCGTAGCCGACCAGCTGATCCTGACCAGCAACGGCGGCAAGACCACCCAGGACTACGAGCGGGACATCCAGCGGACGATCGAACTCTACGGCTCGCTGGACGGGCTGGCCATTGACGGGCTGTCGGCCATGGGAGGAAAGGGCGAAGAGACCGAGCGCTACAGCCGCGCTACGCTGGAGCTGAAGGAGCTGGCCAAACGCTACAACCTCTTCATCCTGCTGATCTGCCACACCACCAAAGCCTGCGCGGCCCACACCCGCGACGCCAGACCGTTCGTGCGGGGCTCGGAGAAGATTCTCGACAACTCCGACTTCAGCATTTGCTTTGCCAACATCATCGATACGATCCGCAGCACCCCGGAAAACATCCAGTACTGCTCCCACCTGGCCCACGTCAAGTACTACAACAAGCGGGGCTCGGGCAAGATGCTCAACCAGCTGCTGGAGTTCGACGGCTTGCGCAAGTCCTTCGCCCCCTCGCCGGCGCCGCTGATCAACTACCCCGACCACGACGCCTTCCTCCGGGAATACAACAAGAAAGCTCGCCAGGCGGCCAAGGACGACGATCCCTTCTAGGCCTTCACAGCACCCAGGTAGTCCACGAGCGTGGACCACTTCCCAACTTCCATCATACCTCATTCTACCCATGCGCCACCGCATCCTCGAACCCCTGACGGCCACCGACAACCTGGCCTTACTCTTCAACGCCTACCTGCGCGGACTCTCCACCTTCGACATGGTTACGGTCCCCCGCGAGTCCATGCGGGCCTGCAACGCCCTGTTTACCCAGCAGGAAGCAGGCAAACTCCCCAAGTACCCCATCTCCGACCAGGCCCGCCGCTACTACGAGATGACAGTGCTCAGCAACTCCCTGCACGGGCTGCACCGCAGCGTGACCGGGGCCCTGCAGCTGCTGACCACCTTCCTCACCACCTACGAGCTGGATCTGACCCGCTACGCGGCCGAGAACCGCATGCGCACCATTGACGAGTTCGGCAGTGACGACGAATCCGACTGGGAGCCCGACGGCTTCGACGAGGAAGGACAAGTCTGGAAGGTCGCCTACAAGGACGATCCGGAGAGCCTAGCCCCCTACACCCTGCACCACGACCTGGCGCAATTCTTTGCCAGCAGCGACGAACAGGGGGAACGCATCGGCACGAGCCGCGCGCAGGACTACGCCGTCTACACCCACGCCGTGGCCACGCAGACCGAGCTCTCGCTACGCAAATTCTTCTCCCAGGTCGTGGGCAAGGACATCACGATCACCCAGGTGCAGCCCGACGGCGAACTGGTGCCGATGTCGCTGGCCGACCAGATCGAGGACGAGCTCAACGAGGACATCGTCAACGACAACCTGACGGCCGAGTTCAACGCCGTGCTCACCAAGTGCGAGGAGCTGGCCCAGATCTACCACACCATGCCCCAGGATTCTCTGCCTCTTTACCTGCAGCTGCACGGCTGGCTCAACACGATCGTGCACGAAATCCCCCGCTTCGAAGCCCCCCGAGGCTTTGCCGGCCTGGCAGAGTAATTCCCTTCACTACAAAACACAACCCTTCCCATGAGCAAGATCAATCACCTCGAAACCGTCTACGGCCACCTCGCCATCCGCGCCAACTACTTCGTCAACCGCCTGCTGCGCCTGGACCAGTACGAGTTCACCCCGGAGACCTTCGACCACTATACCAAAAGCGTCGGGCAGGCCACCATCCTGCAGGCGGAAATCGACGACCACTGCGACAGCCTGGACCACATTGCCCAGGCCTGCCGGCACGGCCTAGACGGAACCGAGCCGGAGCATTACCAGGAGTTCGGCTACGAGTTCACGGAAGAGATGGAAGTGCCCGAGCTACCCTACGACCCCTACACGGATATCCTGGGGTATCTGACCGGCGGCGCCAACATCTCCTGCCGGACCCTAAGCCCAGCGCTGCTACGCTTTATCGAACTACTACCGGAAGTAGCCGCCGATCGGGCCGAACGCGACGTAGAGGCCAAAGATGGGGTATTGCTCTACCTCAACGACGATGGGACCAGCCGGCCCATGACCCGCAGTGAGCTGCTGCGGAAGGGTAACCGTACCGTTATGGAAGCGGCCGAGCAGAGCTTGTTTGCCACCACCTACGCGGAGGATATGGCGCGCGTGCAGCATCTGGCCAGCACCCGGGGGAGCTTGCAGGAGATGTTGGACCTGTTATAGTCCTCATAGTCCTCAGGGCGTCTAGGGCCTGGAAGGCTTCACGAAAATCAGCGTGCTTACCGTGATGTTGGCGGTAGGTGCCCCCGCAATAGTGCCCTGTAGGATATACCCGCTTTGGTACAGCTTGGTCAGCACATCATAGTACGATCTGTTGACGCTGGCCGCGCGATCATCGGTTACCCCGGATTCGAATTCCATCACTTCTGGCTTATCCGTGCCGCGCTCGATGATCAGGTGAACCGAGCCGACCTTTTCCAATATGCGAACCATCACGATAGGTGGATCAGCCACTGCCGCTACTGCGAGCTGGCCGCTTAACACGAGTAAGCAGCTCGCCAATAAGACTAGTTTTTTCATAGGTCCCGAAGGTACTCGCCCTCCCGAGACTCCACAACTTCCCATTTATGCCTCAGCCCACGTCTTCTACCACGCCGGTAGCTCAGGCCGGCCATATCACCATCTACCGAGACGGCCGGGTACGGCTGACAAAAGCCGCGGCCGCGCACTTCAACATCGGGCCCGTGGCTGAACTCCGCCCCGGCTCGGCCACGGAGCCCTGGTGGCTGGACCTGCGGCCGGACGCCCCCCAGCCCGTGAGTGAGAACCGCGCCACCTGGCAGTTTCGTAGCGGCTACCGGCTGGAGCGGGTGTTCCCCCACAACTCCCCCAAACAGAAGATCGTGTTGGTGCCGGCCGATGCCCCCTCGCCCACGCCGGGCCTGTTTGCCCTCCGGCCCGCTGCCTGAGTCGGCGGGGAAATACTAGCGGAGCGGTTGTACGGAAGTAAGCCTCTGCAGACTGGTAACCGCCTGAGGCTCTTCGCACCTTCGTGTACTTCCTTCCAGTACTTCTCGAACGGTTGCCATGAAGCTCTACTCCCATCCTACCGGTCCACGCCCCCAGGCTTTCTACCTGGAAGTGCCCACGCCCGCCTCCGCCTACCGCCTGCAGCAGCAACTGCTTCAGGCCTACAACGAGCAGCTGTACGGGTGGTGGCATCCGGACGACCTCTACCTGGCCTGCTTCGGCGATTACGGCACGCGCCAAACTCGCAAAGGCACCCCGCCCCCGCAGGCCGTGGTGAACAAACGCACCCAGGCGCTGGAAGACCGGGTCGGCTACGAGGTGCCGGAGCTGATCGGCCGGATGACCCTGGAAGAATTGGAGCAAGCCGCCTCGGTACTGCTCACCGAAACGCTACCGGGCTTTATCACCCATGTGCTGGGCCAGGAGCGCACGCTGCAATACCGCCTGGATGATCCGTCATGGAATAGACTGCAGGACGAGGGCCACGCCCGGGCCGCCGGCTTAGGCAAGAGCAAACCAATGACTGGAAGGCTGCCTGTACCGACTCTGCCGGAAGTCACGCCAGTCAGCACCCAACCGGTAGCCAATCGCCCGATGCCGCTACCACCTACCCCTGTGCTGCGGCCTGCCCCGGTTTCCTCCGACACACCCACCCTGGTGCGCCTGCGGGTAAACCGGGCACAGGAGCGCCGCCGGCTGAAGCGCAAGCGTCGGTAGTCTCCGCTTCTTCCTCTCCCTCCTTCTCTGGAATTGCTTTCCGCCATGCCTGCCCCTCGTACTCCCTCCGCTACTGCTGGCCGCCCGTCTTCCTACTCTGCCGAGCTGGCCGAAACCATCTGTGACCGTTTGGCCGAGGGCGAGTCGTTGCGGGCCATCTGCGCCAGTGAGGGGATGCCGCACAAGAAGACGGTGCTTCGCTGGCTGCGCAACGACGAAGCATTTCGCGCCCAGTACGCGCAGGCGCGGGAGGAGCAGGCGGAGCACCTGCTGGATGAAATCTTTGCTATTGCCGACGATACGACCAACGACACCGAGCACGGCGACGCGGGGCCTAAGGCCAACACCGAATGGATTGCCCGGTCCCGCCTCCGTGTCGATACCCGCAAGTGGGCCATGAGCAAGCTGGCCCCGAAGAAGTACGGCGACAAGCTGGACGTAACCAGTGCCGGGGAGAAAGTGGCCCCGCAGTTCTATATCCTGCCCGATGGTAGCCGAATCGAGTTCTAGCGCAGTCAACACCCTGTTCGACGTGAGTGACTTCCCCAAAGCCGGGGAGTTCATCAACGCCTGCCTGTCGCAGAAGTACTTCGTCATCTGCTACGGCGGTGCTATTCGGGGCGGCAAGACCTTCAACAGCCTAGGCGGGCTGGTGCTGCTGCACCGGATGTTCCCCGGCTCCCGGTCCGTTATCGTGCGCGATACCCTGGAGACGCTGAAGAAGAACACGCTGCCCTCCGTCACCAAAGCCTTTCCCTCCAACTTCATCAAGGACTTCAACGGCACGGACTACCAATGGCGGTTTACCAACGGCAGCAACTGCATGTTCATGTCGGAAAATGCCGAGCGCGACCCGGATATGGACCGCTGGAACGGCTTGGAGTACAACTTCATCCTGCTGGAGCAAGCCGAGGAACTGCGGGAGAAGACGTTCTTCAAAGCCATTGAGCGGGCCGGCTCCTACGTGTTGCCTAGAGGGCAGAAACAGCCCCGGCCCATCATCCTGATTACGGTCAACCCCACCGATACGTGGGTCAGGAAGCAGTTCTACGAGCCCTACATGAACGGCACCCTCCCGGAGGGGTGGCTCTACATCCCGGCCCGGATTGATGACAACCCCCACATCCCCGACAGCTACAAAGAGTCGCTGCTGCAGATGAAGCTGGTGAACCCAATTCACTACGAACGCTTCGTCAGCGGCAACTGGGACGTGAAGGAGGCAACGGGCAACGAGTTCTACGCCGCCTTCTCCCGCACGAAGCACGTCCAGCCCACCGCGTACCTGCCGGGCCTGCCGATTCTTAGCAGCTGGGATGCCAACGCGCTGCCGTACTCCCATACCCTGCTGTGCCAGCCCGAGCGAGTAGGCGAAGGGTTGGTACTGCGGTTCTTTCATGAGTACGCCCTCACGCCTCCCAAGTCCGGTATTGCCAATACGGGCAAGCAGTTTCTACTGGACCGCACCGCCAACGGCTGGCAGAGCAGCGCGCTGTTCCTGACGGGTGACGCCACGCTGCGCAACGCCAAGATCGGCGAGCAACGCGGCGAGAGCCTGTTCAACGACGTGCAGGCGGCGGTACTACCGGCCCTGCACAGCGGATCTGCCGACCTGTGGCCCCGCAAAAACGCGGGCGTGATGCGCCGCGGGGACTTTCTCAACTACCTGCTCCGGGGCGGGGTACCCGGCGTATCGGTGCAGATCGACCCGTCGCTCGTGCGGCTCATTGAGGACCTGGAGCAGGTGCAGAAAGGCGTGGATGGGAAGGTGAAGCCCAAAGTGAAGGACAAGGAGTTGGGGGCTACCTACGAGCGGCTTGGTCATGGCGCGGACAATTTTGACTATGTCTGCCTCAGCCACCCCCTGATAGCCGCAGCATACGAAGCATTTAAAAATGGCCGGGACGATTAAGGCCCGGCTATCCACTCTTTCTCCATCAAACGATGATTGACCACTCCGAATCTACCGACCCGCATTCCATTGTTATTCCCGCCGCGACTACGGATGAGATGCTGCATGCGCTCAGCGCCTCACTCATCATGCAACAGGCCACGGTTAACCTCATGGCGGGGCTGCTGGTGCAAGTGTACTGCCAGGTGACCCAGGTGCCCATCGAAGCCGGGGAGGCCCTGCGCGAGCGGCTCTTTTCTATGGGCGTCGCTTCGGCTAATGAAGGCTTTATCGGGTCTCTACAGGAACGCCAGCAGCAGGTGAAAGACATGCTGTTTCACTAATCCTTCTTTTCTACTCTTCCCCCTCCCTACCATGAGTGACGTCGGCGTTGTTTATAAATTGGATATGACCGAGGCGTTCGCCGCCCTGGATAAGCTGGCGGCCCGCGACGAAGCGTTCCGGGAAAGCGTGGTACGGGGCGAACAGGAACGCCGAAAAAGTATGGTCGATGCGGCGCGTGCCAGTATCGAGGCCCAGCAAACCGAGGCCACTGCGCTGCTTGCTGCCAACCAAAAAAGGCAACAGGCAGTGCAATTGGTCAAGGCGCTCACTGCTGCCCAGAATGAGCTGATAGCCGCGCAGCTCAATGCGCGTAACTCCTCCGAGCGAGAGGCAGCTAACAAAGCCCTCAATGACAATATCCGGCAGGTCAAAGCAGCCCGCGCCGAAGTCAAGCAGCTGGACGAGCTCGTGGCTCAGGCTACGGAGCAGGCCCGACAGGAAACGGAGAAGCTGACGGCTGCCAAGCGGCAGGCAGCGGATGCAACCAAGGCAGAGGCCGCCGCCGGCAAGCAAGCCGCCGCCGCGGCAAAAGAGCAGGAGAAAGCTGCAGCAGCAGCAGCGAAAGAGGCGGATAAACAAGCCCGGGCCGCCAGTGTACTTGGCCGCCTGGAGGCGCAACTGCTCGATTTGACGGAGCGCCGGGCCAAAGCGCTGTCGGGTAGTGAAGCGAAAGGTTATAACAAGCAGATAACGGATGTGACCAACCAGATCAAGGGGTTAAAGTCCGCTGGTGGGACTAACGTCACGGGGGGCTTCTTTTCCTCGTTGTTAGGCCAGGTCACGGGCGTAGCCGGCGGGCTGTTTACCTTGGACAAGCTCTTTCAGGGATTCAAAGACGGCCTACGCAATGCAGCCGACATTGCCGGCGTCAAGGGTACGTTCAATGCCTTGGCCGGCGGGGCTGCCGCGGGAGCCTCCGAAGTACGCTTTCTGCGCAAGGAGACGGATGAGTTGGGCCTGGACTTTATATCTACGGCCAATTCCTACAAGCTGCTCTACGCCGCCGGGAAGGAAGCAAATCTGGCTACTTCAGACACTCGCAGCATCTTCGAAGGGATTGTGGCCGAGGGCAAAGTGCTGGGCATCAGCAACGACAAAGTAGCTTCTTCCCTGCGCGCCGTTAGTCAGATGCTGGGCAAAGGAACTGTCAATGCCGAAGAGTTCCGGGGGCAGTTGGGGGACGTGTTGCCGGATGCGGCAGCCATTGCCGCGCGCGCGCTGGGTGTTACGACTGAGCAGTTCGATGTGATGCTGCGCAAGGGCCAGATCGTTTCTAGGGACTTCCTGCCCAAGTTCGCGGCCGAGATGAAGAAGACTTATGGCGGAGCCAGCAAGGACGCTGCCATAGAACTGCAAGCCAACCTCAACCGGATTGAGAATGTGTACGTGAGTGTCAGTTCGACTGTCGTCGGGGCTTCCGCGCCACTGATTCGCGCGTTTGCCAACCTGTTGGAAGGCAACAAAGGGCAGGCCGAAATAGCCGAGCAGGCATCGGCTGCTTATGAACGGCAGAGCGCTGCTATTCAGAGTCTCAATAGTACCATTCCGCAGCTGGTGAAGCGTGGGGAGGAGCTCAGTGAGCGCACCAACCTCAATAAGGAAGAACAGGCTGAACTGGCAAAAATTATCGCGACGGTGGCTGACGCCATCCCCGGTGCCGTGACGAAGTTCGATGAGTACGGGAAGGCCCTGGGAATCAATACCGATGCCGTCGCGGCTTTCCTGCAAAACAACCAGAAGATCACCAACCGCGCCCGGGAAGTTGCCCTTCGGGAGAACCGTAAATTTCTAGATAGTCTGCTCAACCAGCAACAAGGCGTGGTGGACCAACTCAACGACGTCGTAATGGTCGAAGGGGTGGCTCGCTTGCAAAAGGCTGAAACGCTGGCCGTCGAGGGGGTATCGGTTGAGTACAAAACGCCTTTTGGTACGCAGGAGGAATCCGACGCCAAGACCAAGGAGTTGAACCAGCTCAACCTGGAGCTACTGACCAAAATCGCCGATACACGCGCCCTGTTGGATAGTTATGCAACGGGCGGGAAAGTGAATAAAGGCGACGCAGGTACAGTCAGAAACCTGTCGATCATTCTGGAGCTGCAAACCAAGATCAAGGACCTGACCGCCAAACGGGACGCCGTCACACCGGGGGCCATTACCAAGGATAACCCCAACGGTGGTGGAGTGTCAAAGATCCAGGAGTACAACCAGCAGCTGGAGGAGCTGCAGAAGCAGTTGGACGCGCTGCTGGGCAAATCAGAGAAGGGATTGAAGGATCTGCTCAGCAAACGCACCGCTGCGTTAAAAGCCCTGTTGGAAGAGCAGAAACGCCTGCGGGGTGAATTTGAACGGGCGGAACTACAGAGCCTCAAGGATGCCGGCCAGGCCCGCGCGCAGGAGCAATTACGGCAGGACTACAACGCCGTTGCGCAGATCGAAAAGAACCTCAAAGAGCGGGAGGCAGCTTACCGCAAAGTAGGCGGCACCGGCAGTCAGGCTGACGGACTGATCGATTCGAAGGATCAGGAGCGATTGGACGGACTGCGCATGCTGGCTGTGCAGCGCTTCCAAGAGGAAATCGAACGTATCAACCGGGAGAACAGCCGGCGCATCCTGGAACTGCAGAAGGATTCGGATGCAAAGGAACTGGCCCAGTTGCGCGCCAAGTTTGCGGAGCAGATTCGGGAGGTCGAGCAGTCGGGTACCGGCCTGCAGGCTGCCCTGGACAAAGCCTTGCTGAATGGCAACCAGGTGCAAATTGACGCGCTGGCCAGCGCAAAAGCAAGCAGTGATCAGCTCCTGGACTCTTTGCGGGAAGCGCAGGCCGAGCAGGAACGGTTGCTGCTTCGGGCGCAGGCGCTGAAGGATATCGATATGCGGCAGCAGCTCAAAGTAGATGGGGTCAATGCCGGGGTACCTATGGTCGAGCAAGCAGTGAACGTGACAGCCGACGATACCAGTGCGGCCCAGGCCAACGCGGCTGAGCGGCTGAGCTTCGTGCAACGCTTGATGGACAAGCTGTATACGTTGGAAGTAGATGGCGAGAAGAAGCGCCAGAAGGCTATCCTGCAGGCGCAGATCGACGGCAATCAAGAGCGCATGCTCCAGTATGAAAATGATTATAGCGAACAGGCTATTGGCATAAAGTCCAGCTTGGCGGCGATGCAACAGGGGCTGTACGACCAGCTCAATGCCATCGGGGAGGTTGAAACCAAGAAGATGAAGAAGCTGGATCTACTGGAATTGTTGGGCGTTGCTCCCGCTGATCGGGAAGAGGTCAAGGTTGCTATAGCCAATGTAGCTGACGCAGTTACTTCGGGGCTGACGCAGATCTACCAAACGCAACAGCAGCAAGCCGAGAACCGCGCCAATAGTGCCACTACGGCCATTTCCGAACTCAGCTCCCAATTACAGGCTGAAGTAGCCCTGCGCAAGGAAGGCAGTGCCAGTAATATCGCCACCCTTCGTGAGCAGATACAGGAGCAGAAGAAAGTGAGAGCTGAAGCGGTCAAAGAGCAGCGCAAAGCGGCTCAGGCGCAGGTGGTGATTGATACCCTCACACAAGGCAGCAGCGTCGCTACAGCAGCAGCTCAAGCGCTGGCGGCGCTCACTCCTCTAGGGCCCTTTGGCTTCCTGTTGGGTATTGCGGCGGCTACCACCATCGTAGGGGCCTTCACGGCAGCGAAAGTAAAAGCATTCCAGGCGGCCGGTAAATCTGGTAACGACGGTGGTGGGGGCTTCTTCAAAGGCGGGTACACCGGCGACGGCGACAAACACACAGAGTCAAACAAACTGGGTGATCGGGGCTATACCTACCACAAAAAGGAGTTCGTCATGAACAACGAACTCACCAGCCAGTACCGCTACGCCCTGCTGGAGCCCCTGCATCTGGGGCGGCCTCAGGATATTGACTGGCAGGCTCCACAAATGAAGGCACTCCTTCCGGATCTGGAATTGCCGAAGAAGCTGCAACAGGAGCGGCAAGCAGCTATCGAGCAACGACTTACTGTACAATTCGCGCCCATGCAGGCGCAATTTCAAGCCATGCAGCAGGAGCTGGCAGCTATCAAGAAGCATGTTGGCGTTACAGCCGCACGCCCCGACGTAGTAGCCATGCCCGACGGGTCTACTATGCAGATAGACCCAGTTACGGGGAGTAGCGTGCGCCGCTACACGGAGGGTGCGAAAGTGCCGGGAGTTGCGTAAAGGGCTTGCGACGTGTAAAAAGCCGGCAAACTTCCGGCCGGGAGTAAAGTCGCCTTTTAGGTGGGTTTTTCCTACTTCGAACCGCTTTATCACAATACAGCTCTGGAATCCTTTCTTACCTTTGAGGCATTACGCATACGGTGGAGTTCACTCCCCACCTTGCCACCTTACTGGGTACCGTAAAAAGAAACGCCGGCCTGTTGCGAGCAGGACGGCGTTTTGAAGAAGTAGGTGGGGAAACACCTAATCTTCTACCCTATGAAGAAGCGGCGTAAAATCGCAGGGACCGGCACAGCCCGGCCCTGCGTCCTGCTAGAGCTTGCGAAAGCAGCTGTATCAGGCATTATGCGTGCAGTGGCCACCGTTTGGATAAACGACCACTGGTAAGAGAGTAAGCGGGGGCGTCCTTCGGGGCGTTCCCGCTTATTTGTTTCCGATTGCCACTTGCTACCGGATTAAAGCATGTAGAGCTTTAAACGTGTTGCAAAGGTCAGAAAGTTGCGGAATAAGTCAATAGTCTTTGACCATTATTTTATCTGAACGGGGTTCTGAGAACCTTAACGACGTTACAAAGTCACTATCAGCAGCGGTAGTCGGGTTAAAAAGACACATTGCGACTTTATTAGTGTGTCCCCACCCTATGTTGACCACACTGGAGACAGACAGCCCTATTTCTGAGTAGAATGCAAAAACCCGCTTGGAGGCCAAGTAGGCTTTCTTTGCCCAGCAGCGTTACCTATTAATCGGCTGCTAGTGCGGGGTATGCGGTAATCTGCCTTAAATAATAGATGGGTCTCTCATCTCCCATCGGAAGCAAGAACGCTGCCCGCTTACCGTAGGAGTAAACCCGGAGGGAAGCCTCCTCAAAATTGACTTGCAAACTGGCAACAGGACAACCTATCAGTTATCTTGAAGAAGGTAGGTACAAAAACGTCCCACTCGTTGCCGGGTGGGACGTTGTGTTGCAAGAGGTGCCGCTCTATTCATCCGGCCACACACCTGTAAACCGGATAAGCGAGGCAAACCTACCGAATCCAGCTGGAAATAATCATCGTTCAGTAGGTTGCCGACATGGGATTCGGGTTGTATAGCACAGGGGATTTCCGGATTTCTGGAGGATTTCCATCGGAAATCCGGTGAAAACCCTCCAGAAATCCAGGTGGATTTCCAAAATAGCAGCGAGGAAATCCACCTGGATTTCCTCAGGCCTCTACTCGTTTCAGCAGCCGCTGGACGGACATGGAAAAGAACTCCTTTCCACGTCGGGTGCGGTAGCCGGACTCGTTCAGCTCCCCGGCAATCTGCTGCAGCGTGTGGCCCTGCGCCTGCAGCAGCGAGGCCAGCCGGGCGGCCTGGCGATTTGCCTGATGGGTACGAGCATTCTGCTGGCGCACCTCCTTCCCCCTGGCCACCGCCTCGGCCGTCAGGTTGGCCGGCGTACCGAGTTTGGCCCCGCGGGCTTTCTTGGCCGCCAGCGCATCCTTGGTGCGTTTACTAATGGTCTCCCGCTCGTGCTGGGCGATGACGGCGAACAGGCCCACCGTGAGCGTATTGGCATCGGGCATGTCGCAGCACACGAAGTCCACGCCCGAGTCGCGCAGGGCGAAGATGAAGCCGGCGTTACGGGAGAGGCGGTCGAGCTTGGCGATGAGCAGCGTCCCCCCTACCCGGCGGGCCTCGGCCATGGCGGCCGCCAGTTGGGGCCGCTGGTTCTTCTTGCCGCTCTCCACTTCTACGAACTCTTCTCCCAACTGCCCCCCTCCTACCGCGAAGCTGTGCACGGCCGCGCGCTGGGCTTCCAGGCCCAGGCCGGACTGGCCCTGCTTGAGGGTCGAGACCCGGTAGTAGGGAATATACTTCTTCATAGTGGGGGCGGTAGGGAGAAAACGGACCACAAGATACCCTTTATAACGTTTTCTAAACGAGCGTTTGGAAAACGTTATAAACCCCAAAGACGAGGTGCCTCTACGGGCTGGTGAAGGAACTCAACCCGCAGCTGGAGCAGGAAGCGCAGCGCCAGGTGGCCCAGCAGCGCATCCACCAGGCCGGGCAGCAGCACAGCCGCGGCGGTGGAATGGGCATGTGATTAGCCTTTGCTATGGATTGAACATGCCCCAGCTTAAGTATGCCCGAATAGAGAATATATAGCTTCCCCATAGGAGAATGGGTAGCACACAGAGCAGGAATTTTATCGTGGGAGCAGTTGGGAAGGTTGGTAGAGTTGAATTCGTCCGCAGCAGTGCCCTTCCCGTCCAATAGCTACTAAGCAGAACAAGAGTTGCTGGCAGAACTGCTAGAAGTAAAGGCCAACTGAGTTTCGCATCTTCAACAATCCCGGCTATGAAGACCAAACTATAAGGCAACAGTAGCAAGCAGCCTACTGAGCCCAAGTACAGGCCTGCTTTCATGTGATAAACCAGTACAGGAACTGCTATCACAAACAGCATCATTGCGCCAACCAGCGCCAGAATGGGTACATAGCTTGCAAACCCAGCTGAGACGCCATAGTAGAGCATTATGAGGTAGAAAGTCAAAAGCCCCGCTAGCAAATACCCGATATAAATTCTCATTTCTCTTACTATAAAATTTATAGTACCTGTCGCAGAAATATTCTATGTGAATAGCGAGAATGAAGCAGGCCTAAATTTACTCTTATTCCAAGGCAGCGGGTATAACTTGCTTATGTTAAGGGACGATTCCCAGACAAGCGCAGGACTATTTGCACTTCTCCACTGCCCCTAAAATCCTGTTTAACTAGGCCCGGGAAAGGCCGTGGTTGCGAGTTTACGAAACTCATCCCCTCGGCCCGTTTCGTAAACGTTGAATCGTAGACGAGTTTCTTAAACTCGCCGAGCGCTGCAGCGCCCTACTGGCACCTGGTGCGGGGCAGTTGCTCGCCGTTTAAGAAAGGGAGCGTTACTTTACTGCCATGGACCACTTAGAAGCATTCTTACAGTCTTTCGTAACCAAACGAAGCAAAGAACGCTGGTTGCTGGCGCTGGCGAAGGTCAAGAAAAACGAAAACTTGCTGCGAGGAATGGATGCTCTTTACCGAGACTTGGACGAGCAATTTTGCATTCCTGTACCAAACGGAAGCCAACAACAGGAAATCGATTTTGTGCGGCAAGCACTCCGCAAATACAAGCTCACGAACTGCTATGTGCTGTCCGCTGATGACAGTTTTCATCAGCAAACTTTGCCTATTGAGGAGGCACTGCAGCGCATACTAGGCACTAATTCAACCTCTATTCTTTCCTTTATCCCCGGAAGGGTAGCCTTGTTTGAAGGCCATTCGACCGGAGACAGATACTTGTGTGTTCGAGAAGTATAGGGCACAGCCCACGTGTGCAGTGAAACGGTGGTTTAAAAAAGGCAGGGCTTTACATGCCTATCCCACCGTCACAGTTGTGCTACTGTCCGGTCTAGTGGATGCGTTGTTAGACCATTTGACACTGCCCCTCCTCTCCAGTTGTGGGGTAGGTGGTAGCAAAGGGCTATCGCAACGGCTCTTGTAGTAACTCAGTGTTACTCATGTTATGCGTGTTATAATGACTTATAAAAAGTGGTTTTTCACGATTAGCGTAGTCCTTGCATTTTTAGGAATAACCCCCCTGGATTGCGATCTGCCTTCACTTTTTCGGTTTTGAGCTTGTATATGAACTTGAACAACTCATCCACCAGCTTGCTTGAACTCAGTATCTGTTGCACAAGTTCGGGTTGTGCTATACCAAGCGTATCCAGGTGCTGATGGGCTAGTTGGGTGCGTGTGTCGTCGTGGGTGTCGGTAAACGGAATCGGGAGTTGCTGAGGCTGTTGCTTCCGCACGTAGAAGCGTACGCCAGTGAAGGCCCTCCCCTTCTTTTGCAGCTGGTAGTCAATCTGCAGGTCGGTATGCTCGTTGATCTGGCGCACGGCAATGTCCAGCACCCGGGCCTTGAGTTGGCTGATATTCTGAAACTGCTCCGGTTCTTTGCCGGTAGGATCCTTGAGCTTCAGCATTAACTTGAACTCATCCAGCTCATATGCTTTGGTTTCCCCAATATCCTTCCACTGCGAGGCCAGTTGGTAGATGCGTTTAGCATACTTGCTGGTCAGCTTGAGCGCCGAGTGCAGTTGATACGACGTGAAGTTGTCCTTCAATTCGTAGAGGTAAGGCCGTATATGGCGGGATAACTCAATCTCTAGGTACCCTTTGCCCTTGATGTACTCTACTTTCTGAAACATCCATATCTGTTTGTACACCTGGGCATTCTCTACCTCGAACATGCGGGAGCCCATGTCGGCTGTTGCTTCACGCAGTTGCTGGTAATTCCAGGTTCTGCCCGTCAGGTTCTCAATATCCTTTACGTAGATACAGTACTGTGTATCGAGGCTGTCGTCTTTCTTGAGCTTGGAGAGTACGTAGAACAGGATATCCAGCTGGCAGGCAGAATAGTCGTAGCGCGCCGTGGTGATGGCGTTGTGCTGACGAATGGCCAGCGAGGTCAGCGGAGTAGTATCTTGTTGCATAGGGCTAACGAATGGTTAAATATATCAAAAGAGATGGTATAAAAACCACTGATACTTTTAGACGTGGTTTTACGCTTATAAAACGTGGTGGATAGGCTTATAAAACGTGGTTTTACGCTTATAAAACGTGCGTTTACGCTTATAAAACGTGGTATAAAACTTATAAAACGTGGTTTTATACTCTTATATGCTTCTGTATATCAACGAGTTACGATCCCTGCAAATAGACAAATACTACAAGTTTTCACAATATTGATGTTAGTCTCTGACAAAAGCTTTCAAGATGTTGGTTCGACTTATAAAACGTGGTTTTTCAAAACGAGCAAAAAGCACCAAACCCGAGAGTAGATATGCGCGATTGTAAGTAGTGATTGCACTTTTATAAGTATTAGATGACTTATTAGTAGTTAATCTCACGTTTTATAAGTGAACTCTCTTAAAACCACGTTTTATAAGTACCTGACTTATCCTCCTGCCTCCAGTTTACCTACTGGAATGGCCAGAATGAGGTGACGTATCCCGTAGAGTATCAGTAACTGCAAAACCAATGCTACCAGATGAAGCAACACTAGTTTCGGTTGACGTTGTGCGAGTTTCACAATGGACAAGACCAGATTGGTAAGGACGATGGCCACAGAGATAGAACCAGCAAGTGCTACCAACACCAGTAATGAACCGAGGCCCTGAAGTCCAAGAAGACCAATAAGGATAGCTACTCCGAATGTGATGATAATAGCTAACAGAAAGTAAGCATTAAGCCTAAGCGGGGCGATATAAGCAGGGTTGATACGCATCGTACTAAGTAATCAAGTCAAGCATAAAGTAACTCAAGTATACAGACTAGAAGTTGAGCGATCAGGTTAAAGTAGATACGGTATGCTAAGCTTTCCATACTTCTTTGTGTAACATAAGTAATACTAGTAACACTCATAACAATAGTAACAGTGGGCTATCGCCATAACATGAATAACATGCAAATTCTGTTGTAGTATTGCTGCATGAGCAAGATCATCGCTTTTACCAACCAGAAAGGAGGCGTAGGCAAGACCACCTCTACTGCCAACATTGGCGCCGGGCTGGCCCGGGCAGGCTACAAAGTACTGCTTGTGGACCTAGACCCCCAGATCAATCTGACGAGTGGCTTGGGGCTAACTGAAGCCGAGTTCAACGTCTACGGGGCCCTGCTGCAGGAATACAAAGTAAAGGCCTATCCTATCCAGGACAACCTCGCATTGATTGCCGGCTCACCTGCCCTCTCTAGCTTCGAAAAGGTGAAGGGCGATGAGCTTGACCGTGAGTTTCTGCTTAAAGACTTGCTGGAGCCTTTGCTCGAACGGTGCGACTACGTGCTGCTAGATTGTCCACCCGCGTTGGGCTTGATTACCCTCAATGCCTACGCGTGCGCCAACGCCCTCTACATTCCCTTAGAAGCGCAATTGTATGCCACGGACGGGTTAGAGAAAGTACTGGAGATGGTGACCCGGGTGCAGCGTCGTCTGAATCCTACGCTAGTGGTAGGTGGGATCTTCTTCACCCGCTTTGATCCGCGGAAGGTGCTACGGCGGGAAACGGCGGAAGTCGTACGTGACAAATACCCGGACCTGGTACTCACCAGCACGATTCGGGAAACCATCGCCTTGGGGGAGGCACCCCACTTGGGACAGGATATTTTCACCTATGCGCCCACCAGTGCCGGCGCCATGGACTATGGGCACTTGGTGCAGGAAATTCTGACTCGTTAAGCATTCGACTATGGCCAAATCCTTCAAGCAACTCGCCACTAAACCGGAAGCACCGAAGCGCACTTCCGAAAAAGATATCCTTGATTTTCTGGAGCAGGACCAGCCTGCTTTATCCTCGGCTCCGGTAGTCGAACCAGTACTTGGTAACAGTAGTAACACTAAAGAGAATACTCGGAAAGATGCAGGTAGTAACATCAGTAACACAGTACTGACTTCAGAGAAAGCGGTAGCCAATGTTACCGGTGTTACTGATGTTGCCGATGACGATGTCGATGTGCGGCAGACGTTTATTGTTGGGCAGCGCTACTTGGATCGACTCAAGGATTACGTACACACCAAGCGTATGTCCGGGCAGTACGAATACACCCAAAAGCAAGCCTTGCATGATGCCTTGGATAAGCTCTTCGACGGAGCTACCATAGAGTCGCGCCCGGCTCATATTCGGCAGCAAGAGGAAACGCGTAAGCAACGTATTCGGCGGGGAATCCCTAAATAAGGGAACGGTAAGCTGCAGTTATAAGGATCCGAGGCGGGGGTGAAGCCGTACATATCTTTTGGTACTTTTCTTTACTGCTATGTCCAGCTCTTATTTTCCTGGTCCCTCTAGTTCCCTTTCCCCCGCTGAGCAGCAAGGCTGGTTGGCGCGCATGGTGGAAGCAGAATGTATCGTCGGTATCACAGAAGCGGGCA
Source organism: Hymenobacter swuensis DY53 (assembly GCF_000576555.1). Classification (NCBI taxonomy): domain Bacteria; kingdom Pseudomonadati; phylum Bacteroidota; class Cytophagia; order Cytophagales; family Hymenobacteraceae; genus Hymenobacter; species Hymenobacter swuensis. Next base: position 6,499 of record NZ_CP007143.1, on the reverse strand, counting down.
TCCCGCAAGTGAGTGCAGAGACGCTCGGATTGTGGCAGCGATATGTGCAAGGAGAATTGACATTAGAGCAGCTTAGGATTCTGCAAGGCCATCGCTTAAGAAGGGACTCGCATTAAAGAATATAGACCGCCGCATAGGTGTAGTATAGAGATAGCAACTAATACACTTCCTTCGGAAGAGACTAATACTACACAGCAAGTAAGCCCGTTATAATGAAGCGGCCAGATCACCCTAATGTATAACCCACTACACATTGGAAGAATAGCAGCCCCCACTATTTATTCTTACGCTAACGCATTACGCAATGGCATTTGCTATCATTCGTGTCACGAAAATCGCCAGCCGTGAACAGGCGCAGAGTGCCGCCCACCACAACTACCGGACGCAGGATACGCCTAACGCCGACCCTGCTTTGCGACACCTCAACCACGAGCTGATCAATCACGAGCAGCGCAGTTACTGGGACTTAGCCACGGAGCGTATCGCTGAGCTACAGCTGCCACGCCTGCGCAAGGATGCGGTCCGGATAGTGGAAGTCTTACTCACCGCCAGCGAGGAGAAGTTTCCCAAGGATGCGGTAACCGGCCAGCGAGCCGACATCTGGAACTCAAAATGGGTACAGGACAATCTGGACTTTTTACAGAAGCGCTACGGCGCTCAGAACGTCATCGGCTGCATGCTGCACCAGGACGAGAGCACTCCCCACCTGCATGCTATGGTCGTTCCGATTACTCAGGAGCAACGCCTACATAAGGGTGAAAAGGTAGGGGCTACCGAGCGGCTATCGGCCCGGGATTTGTTCAGCCCCGTCGCCCTGCGTCAACTGCAAACCGACTACGCCCAAGCTATGGCGCCCTATGGCCTGAAGCGTGGTGTGATGTATAGCACCGCCATTCATGAGGATGTGCGCCGCTACTACGGGGCCCAGAAAACCAGCCAGCAGGAACTGGCGGAATTGACTAAGCCTTTGACCCACGTCCCCTTCCAGCTGCCGGCCATGAAGGCACTGGAGCGAGTCAGCCCGCAGGCATATCTGGAGCGGGAGCAGGCCCGGTTGAACGAACATGCCGCCCAACAGGTGGCCGCTGTCAACGCGAAGCTGGCGCAGGTCTCGACCATCGCTACGGCCAACATACTGGCGCAGGAACGGGTGCGCATTCTGGAAAAGCAGCTGGCCACCAGCAAGGAGCACGAGCAGCGGCTGGCGACGGCACTGCGCCAGCAAAACCAAGCACTTGAGACCAAGACGGAAGAATTGACTGCCCTGCGGGGACGGTTCCACCGATTAATCGTGCAGACGGCGCAGGCAGACCCGTTGGCCGCCAATCTAGCGGAGTGGGCTGGCAAACAGAAGGAGCAAAGCCGGCAGCGCGCGGAAGACGTGGTGGTCACAACACTGCAGGGCCCCATCACGGCGGTCAAGGATGTAAAGCAGGCGCTCCAGCAGAATGGCTTCACGATCAATAGAGACCCAGATGGGCAGCTGCTCGTACGGGAAATGCTAACTGCGGTGCGGTTTCCGCTCACTGACCTGCATCCCAACGGCCAGCCCATACATGAGCAAGTAGAGCAGGCTATCGAGCGTACCCGGGCCGAGCAACAGCAGGAGAAGAGGATGCAGATTGCGAATGATCCACGCTCGCTCAAGGCAACGATTACGGTGGTGGATCCTGAGAAGGCAGAGCGCATCCGGGCCGCGTTCGAGGAGGCCGGAGCCAGCGTGTGGCAGGTGCGCGTACTGGAAGACAAACGCACGTCACTCGGCGTGGCCTACAGCTTCGACTGGAAAACGATTGAGCAGATCAGCGCGGCGCTGAACAAGGCACAACGCTCCGAGGGAGTTGTCGTGGAGGAAACCTACGGGAACCAGGCCACACGTACGGGGGCGGTGCGTACGCTGGAGCGAGACCGGCAGCCCCCGAGCCGGGAACAAGGTATCTCGATGTAAACGGGTTAGCGGGGGATACGGGGCCGGCGCTTCCGTTCGGCGGGCAGTTGTGCCGTTGGGCTGGCCGGTGCCAGAGCAGGCGGTACGGGTGGTGCATCCGGAATGGATACGCTTTCTTCTTCATATAGCCGCCCCTGCATCAGGCGGGACAGCTCATCCGACTCAGAAGAAGGGGCCTTGCTGCTGCCACGCAGGGTGCGCTGCTGACTGGCCCGCCAGCGCAGGATGCTGTCGGCCAATTCCTCCACGGCCTGGGCAACGCCTTTGGGGAGCGTACCGGTGGAGGTAACTGGCAATACGGTGGACAGTGCCGCGGCGAGTTCGGTGACGAGGGCTTGCTTGAGTGGTTTCACCTGCCTACCTACTGGCAAATTCAAAACAGGTTGCACCCAGGCAAAAAGCCAATCTCAACGGCTTGTTCGTTCCTACCTCATACACGCAGTTTTCAAGCTGTATCGAGGGCTCACAGTCTCACTGGTATAGCTGGTTGCCCCGCCTTGCACTGTCATCTGCCGGCAGCTGCTACGGGCTGCCTCGGTGGTATCTGTAGGGATATCACCGAGGCAAGTCACAGTACAATGCATTAGTCTTTTCCACCACCCAGCATACTGAGCTTGTAGCCCAGGCCAAAACCAATCCATGGCTTGTTCGCATATACCCAGCGTCCAGACCGACCAGTTACAGGGTGGTCTGCCCCGAAGAATAAACCGAAGCTTATGTCGCGATAGGAATACATCGTGGCCAGCGCCGTGGTAATGCCCATCTCGTCTGATTTAGTTTTGACTTCGTTCCGCGTGTTGGTAGAGTCGATGGAAATAATCGTAGGCGAGAGCATAAACCCAATCGTAAAGGCCGCGCTATTGTGGTTGCGCTCTTTATCGGCGTAGAAGCGGGTACGGCCCCACTTGCGCCCGATATACAGGCCGGCACTGATGTCGGATAGCAGTTGGTTGGAGACAATCTTGCTGGTGTTGCCGAAACGGTATTTGAACGGAACGGTGGCAGCCCCGATTTCCGTGGCAGCATAGGGAATGGAAACGTAGCTAACGGCTGTGTTTAACTGCTTGCGCTTGCCAACCGTCGTATAGTAGTAATACGTCTTCGTGCCAGTTGCGTCTGGGTGGTCACCCAACAAATCAGCTGCTTTCACGCAGGTAGCACAATTCTGTGCTGGATCAGGGTTACTAGTGATACCCCAAAAATCAATCATCAGGGTATCGCCTTGTGGCTTAACGTCAGCTCTGAGCTTTTTACTGTGGAGTACTCGATCTTCGTCAGTTCGCGTGGTAGCCCCTGTTTTAGGCTTTGTGACTGTGGCGTACTTTAAAGCAAGACTAGAGCCGTGCTTGGGCTGTTTCAGAATTTTATAATGAAAGCCGCTTTTAAGCTGAGCCTTGGCTTGGTAAGTGTTCAGGCAGGCACTTATCAAGAGAATCGAAAGTAGAGTTGTTTTCATAGCAACAAGAGGGTGGATTGATTTAACTAAATAGAATAAATTATATACAATATTATATCCGTGCTAGCCCGTATTTTTATGGCCATTTTCTGCGGGCTGGTACGGATGACTCCTAGTCGAAGAGTCAAGGATTCTTCAGACCAGCAGTTGTAGAGGCTGGAAAAGTAAGCGTCCCGACCAGATGGCCGGGACGCTTACTTTTATGATTATGAGCAGGGGATTTAGTGCACAACCTGTATAGTCGTGCGCACTGGTTTTTTCCCTGCTTCAGCAGGCGTCACAAGTTGGTACAGACCAGCCGGTAAGTCCTGTACATCCAAGGTCGTCGTCTTCTGGTTCGCGCGTACTTTCCGCGCTACATTTCCCCGGCCATCGAGCAGATAGATGAACCCGGTAGTGGAAGGGGTTGTAACCTCCACGTTGAGCGTTGCTGCCGCCGGGTTGGGGTAAGCAGGTGTAGTGGACGTAAAATATGGGTCTTCTCCACCACTACAGCCGCCGGGCGGGCAACCTGGTACATGCAGGTATTTATATGCTGTAGGGGAAACGTTGCCACAGGAGTTACTGGCTACCACGGTCGTGTGATACCAGGTTTCGCCGATCAAACCCAATACGAAAGTGGAGAAGCCAAAACCATCGTCGTTCACCGACATGATTCTATTGTCTGCAGGATTGCCATTTTGCAGATTCAGCGTGAAGAATTCGACACCGGGTGTGTTAAGAACCTTGATGTTGAAAGTGGCATTGCTGTTAGACGTGTTAGGCGTTTGTTGCACTAAGTAAAAAGTAGGTGCATCCGTCAAGGCCGGACAAGGCGGGCACACGTTGACCTTAACCGATGTGGTGTGGGTACTGCCATCTGGTAGCCGGACCGTTAATGTATAAGTAGTTGTGGTAGCAGGTTGGACGTTCCACTGCAGAGTAGTTGCTTGTACTGTAGCGTTTCCACTTTGGCGCCACGCATAGGTTGCTCCTGGAATCGCGCAGCCTTCGCCAAGTTGAACCCCCGTACTTGAGCAGGCCCGGTCGGGACCAGCGGTAGGTATCTTGTATAGTTCAACGTCGTCTACCAATATATAGGTATTGACAAGATTAGTACCTACTGGCTGAGCATAACCAGTTGGGTTGAACATGCCTATTGTAACCCTGTTTTCCGTGCCTGATGCCGTGAACTGTCCGCTAACTAAGCGCCAATCGTTGAGGCTTGTATTCGTTCTCGCAATAGGTCCACTTAGAACAGTTGGACCATTGATTGTGATAAAGTCTCTGAACCCATTATTTGCGGTCGGTTGACCATTGGAGAACAATAAACCAAATCCATTGCTCACGGCACTGTTAGCGGCAAGTGTGTTGCTGGATAGCTGCGCCTGAAACTGAGCATAATACCGGCTTCCTGCAGTAAGTGTCGGAATTGCGGCGTTTATGTATTCAGATACGTCATCAAAACCGGTATTGCCCCCCCTACGTGAGAACAGACCTACCGCGCCTACCCCTGAGAAGGGGCTAAAACTTGCGTAAGCACCTGTAGCTGGGCGTATGTTTGCTATGGTGCCATTGTTCGCGTAATATTCAGGGGTAGCTTGAGAATTAGAAGACCAAGATTGCAATTCTGAAGCGGCAATAGGAGCTTGGTCTCCAGGCCATCCTGGTACGCCTCCACCTAGGTTGTTCAACTGGGTTGGACCCGTGCTGCCAGTTGTCTGTGATTCAAAATCGCCGTTTGGGATGAGTTCGCATGGCCCTTTCATTATAGTTGTAGGACGAGTTACAACTAATGGAGGTACGCTTGGTTTACTAGCGCTTCGACGTTGCTGGAGAAGCTTTTTAGCCCAAGGTTCATCCTCCTGTGCATAGGCAGTATGCTGCCCCAGCACTAAGCTACTGGTCAATGCCAAAGCAGAAATAGCTTTGAAGAATAGAGAGTGTTTCATGATTATAGAATGGAAAGGAGTGGAGGATGCGTAAACCTACCCTTCCTTTATAGCCAACTCAAGGACTTATTGCGCTACATTGTGACATTCAGATAATATGGTATAAATCATGGCTTTCACGCGGGGTTGTTCTTCTGACCAAAGTGCTACTGAGAAGTCAGTAGCACTTCATAAGTCACTGCAATCCCAGGCCACGCGCCTCACCCGTACCGTTCACCTTCGTCGCGTAGGTGCACCGGTTCGTCGCCGAGCAGCTCTCACTACTGTGGTAGACCTCCGTGCGGCCGTTGTTGCAGATGTACACCTTCGGCCCTGCAGAAGCTCTCGGAGTTGTCCGACGTGCGGCCGGCCGGGCTGCAGCTGCTTGCGGTAGTGCAGCCCGGACCTCCACGGCGCTCACGTTCGTGTAGTCCGCTCCGCCGGCGGCCTCCACCAGCGACCAGTCCACCGACTCGGCCGTGACGTCCTGCTGCTGCTCGACCAGATACTCGGACTTGACGTAGCCCAAGTGCTCCTCGATCTGTACTTTGCTCCAGCCGTCGGGGCGCTCGGTGAGGACCGTTACCCGACTGGCACCGTCGATCTTGGCCAAGGCTAGTGCATAGGCAGACGGGAGTGCGCGTAGGGTAAGAGAGGAGGCGTTGACGTAACGGTAGGGCTGGGCTTGCTCCTGGAGTTCCACCTGAGCCGTGGTGTCGGCTTCTTGGGCGGAGAGAGCAAAGGGGAGCAGGCACAGGAGCCAGAGGAGTAGGTGTTTCTTCACGGAAGGATAGGGTTGTCTGAGCCCTAAGATAGAAGAAGCCCCGGCCGGATGGTCGGGGCATTGGGTTTTGAAGGAACATATCCATCCAGCAGTCAACTGGGCAGGATCACATGGCTATTTAGTACTGTACTCAGTTCGGCAAAAGCTTTATCCCACGTTTCACTCGAAACGCATTTAACCTCGACATAGCGTCCCCCTTTTAAGTATGCACGAATCACATATACTTGCCCGTCAGGAGTGATATATCCCTTATACTGGTCCCGATTGTCTTCCGTGATATCGATGGTATAGCGTGCGATAGAACTGATTTCTGCTGTGTTGAATATGGAAGCAGCATGCGTGCCCATCTGAATGAAGGGAGGTATGGAAGACGTGCTGGGAGCCGTTGGCGTTTTCATATA